>CALFVX010000047.1 GCA_937928765.1 uncultured Endomicrobiia bacterium | reverse complement strand
ATCTACAAAATTTTTATTATTTTATCAAAGATTTTAAAAAATTATTGATTTTTATTAAAATTTGTTGTAATTTACTAAAAAACAATGTAGTTTAAATATATCCAATACAAATTATTTAAATTTATTTTTATAAAAATTTTATTGCTGGAGGAAATTTTTATGGTAAAATATTTATATAAAGCGATAAATCCTTCAGGAAAAGTTGTCTCTGACATAATGGAAGCTATTACACAAAAAGAAGCTATAGAAAAGTTGAAAAATTTAAAATATACAGTAATAGAGATAAAAGAAGCTAAAATTAAATCAAAAAGTTCATTTTTTTCGAATATAAACCCATTTAAGAAAAAAGTTAAGTCAATAGATATAACAATGTTTTCAAGACAACTTGCAACATTGATTTCTTCTGGAGTTCCATTAGTTCAGGGACTTGGTATTTTAGAAGAACAATTTGAATCACCAAGTTTTAAAGAAATAATAAGATCTTTAAGATTAGATATTGAAAGTGGTGTATCAATTTCAGAAGCAATGAAAAAACATCCTAATGTTTTTTCTGAACTATTTGTTGGTATGATACATGCAGGAGAAGTTGGTGGTATTCTTGATCAAGTATTAGATAGATTAGCAACTTACTTAGAATCTTCCGAAGAACTTAAAGCAAAGATTAAAGGTGCTATGTCTTATCCTGTAGTAGTTTCTTTAGTTGCAGTATCTGCTGCTATTATAATGTTAACTGTTGTAGTTCCAAGATTTGCGGGAATGTTTAAAGATATGGGTGTTGCATTACCAACACCTACTGTAATATTAATGAAAGTTGCAGATTTTGCAAAAAAATATATATTATTTTTTATATTTGGTGGTATTATCTTTTTTAGCATATTTAGACGAATTTATAAAAGTAATCCTAAAGTAAGGTTTTTTGTAGATTCAAAAATGTTAAAATTGCCAATATTTGGAGATTTAATAAAAAAAACATCTGTTGCAAAGTTTACAAGGACATTAGGAACTTTGGTTAAATCAGGTGTGCCAATATTACAGGCATTAGAGACAGTTGCAAAAACTGCTGGTAATAGATTGATTGAAGAAACAATCTTAAAAGCAAGAGAATCTATTCGTGAAGGCGAAAGGATTGCAGAACCGTTGAAAAAAAGTGGAGTATTCCCACCTATGGTTGTACAAATGATTTCTGTTGGTGAAGAAACAGGCCAACTTGATTCTATGTTGATAAAAATTGCTGAGTTTTATGATAAGGAAGTATCAAATGCTGTTGAATCTTTAACTGGTATGATAGAACCATTGATTATAGTGTTTTTAGGTTTAGTAGTTGGTGGGATGGTTGTGGCAATGTATTTACCAATGTTTACAATTGCTTCTGCTATAGGAGGCTAAGAAATCTTTATGACAAAAAAACAGGTTGGTTTAATTGATAAGAAAAAGAAAAAAATTTCTAAATTATCATCTTTAAGTCTTGCAAAAATTATTGCGAAATTATCTTCTGACAAAAAAGCAGAGAATATTGTAGTTCTTGATGTAAAAAAAATATCTACTTTTTGTGATTTTTTTGTTATAATGACAGGAAGCGTTGATATACACATAGAATCCTTAAAAGAATACATTATTACTACATTAAAAAGGGATTATAATGTATATCCTCACCATGTTGAAGGTGAAGAGTATAACCGTTGGGTAGTAATTGATTATACTTCAGTGGTTGTGCATATTATGAATCCTGAACTTAGAGAATTTTATGCTTTAGAAAGAATTTGGTCAAAAGGTAAAAAAGTCTCTTATGATAAAAAAGGTAAGAAAAATATTTGATGAAATTATAAATTATTTCTGTTGGGAAGTAGAATTTGAATTAAGATCTCCACCGAAAGAAATAAAGTTTGATTTTTCAACAAACTTGCCTTTAGTTGTATCAAAAAAATATAAAATTTTACCAAAAAAGGTTTTTGAAGATATAAAAAATGAGATTTTAAAAAAGTTTAAAGGAATTTTTATAGATATAAATTTCTCTCCAGCAGGATTTTTAAATTTTAACCTATCATTAAATTTTTATTTAAATGAAATTATAGAAATTTTCAAAAACAAAGAAGGTTATTTAAAATCTCTTAATTTAGAAGATGTTTTAGACAAAAAGTTACTTTTAGAATTTGTTTCAGCAAATCCTACAGGTCCACTTCATATAGGTCATGGCAGGTGTGCAGTTTTAGGAGATGTTTTGGGTAATATATTTAAAAAATTAGGATATGATTTGAAAAAAGAATACTACATAAATGATAGAGGAAGACAAATTGATGTTCTTTTAGCATCTGTAATTGATAGCATTTTAAAATTTGATGATGTAATTGTTGAAGAAAAAATAAAGGTTTGGAGTCAAGAAATAATAAAAGAAACAAAGTACAAAGGTGAGTATATAAATGATATTGCCAAAAAATTGAAAGAAAAATTTTTGGAAATAAATTTAAAAAATATCAATATGATAAAAAAATTTGTTATTGAAACAATAATGGAAGATATAAAATCTTCACTTAGAAGTTTTAAAGTAGAATTTGACAATTATTTTTATGAAACTTCATTGTATGATTCTTATGAAACAGAAAAAATTAAAGAGATTTTATTAAAAAAATCTTCCAAAGAAGAAAGCTTGGTAGAATATAAAGATGGTGCTTTATGGTTTAAATCACAACAGTTAGCTGAGGATGATAAAGATAGGGTTTTAATAAGATCTAACGGGGAACCTACATATTTTTTTAGTGATATTGTTTATCACTATAACAAAATTTCCCGCGGATATAACTGGTTAATAAACATATGGGGTACAGATCATCATGGATATGTTGATAGGTTAAAAGGTGCCTGTAGAACAATTTTTAATCTGCTTGGTTTAAATTATAGGTTAGATATTATACTTTATCAGTTGGTATCTTTAATAAAAGATGGTAATAGAATTTCTATGTCTACACGAGAGGGTAATTTTATTAGTCTATATGAAGTTATCAAAGAAGTTGGCAGTGATGTCACAAGATTTTTCTTGTTAACAAAATCACCTAATACACATCTTGAATTTGATTTTGATTTAGCCAAAGAACATTCCTTAAAAAATCCAGTATATTATATTCAATATGCACATACAAGATGTTGTGGTATATTAAAAGAGATCAAGAAGATGCCTGATAAAGAACAACTTATAAATTCTATACAAGAAAATTGTAAAATTTTGAAACAAAAAGAAATTGAATTAATAAAAGAGCTTTGTTTATATTCTGAAATTTTGCAGGTTTGTATAGAGAAATTTTCTGCGCATCATCTATGCAATTATTTAATAGATCTTGCAAGAATATTTCATAAATTTTATGAAGATTGTAGAGTAATAAGTAATGATTCTAAAGTTATATATTACAGATTGTTTTTGGTAATAGTATCTAAAATTGTTTTATCAGACGCTTTAGAAATCTTAGGAATTGAAGCACCACAGAGAATGTAATAATTAAACTATACAATTTGTAATATGAAATTCTTTAAAATTCTACAAAATTTTTAAACATATAGGAGAATTTTTATGTCAGACATTTCAGATTTAGAATATACAGAGTATGTTAAAGAAAAATTTTCAGAAATTGTTAAAGAAATAAGCAAAAAAATTGTTGGCCAAAGACAAGTTATAAAAGAACTTATAATATCTTTGTTTTCTAAAGGTCATTGTTTAATAGTAGGTGTACCTGGTTTAGCAAAAACTATGATTATTCATACTCTTGCTGATGTTTTAGATTTAAAATTCAACCGGATACAATTTACACCTGATCTTATGCCATCAGATATTACAGGTACAGAGATTGTTGAAGAAGATTCTATAAGTAAAAAAAGATATTACAGATTTATTCCCGGACCTGTTTTTGCAAACATTGTTTTAGCAGATGAAATTAATCGTACTCCACCAAAAACGCAATCTGCTTTACTTCAAGCAATGCAGGAATACAAAGTTACTGTTAACGCACTAACATATGAGTTGCCCCAACCATTTTTTGTTTTAGCAACACAAAATCCTATTGAACAAGAAGGAACTTATCCTTTACCTGAGGCACAACTTGATAGATTCTTTTTCCAAATAAACATAGACTATCCAACAAAAGAAGAAGAAAAAGAAATACTTTTTCTTACAACTGGAATTTTACAACCTGAAGTTAAAAAAATTCTTTCAAAAGAAGAAATTTTAAAAATACAAACATTTGTCCGTAAAGTTCCAATAAGCGATTTTGTAATAGAATATATAATAAATATAATTCGTGCAACTCGCCCCAAAGATTCTTCCTCGCCAGAGTTTGTTAAAAAATATATTATTTGGGGTTGTGGACCTCGTGCTGAACAAACTTTAACTATAGCTTCAAAGGTTAATGCTTTATTAGATGGCAGATATTCTGTTAGTATAGAAGATGTAAACAAAATAATTTTTCCTTCTTTAAGACATAGAATTATATTGAATTATCAAGCAATAGCTGAAGCTATAACTACAGACGATATAATTTCACAAATCGTTGACTATTTTAAAGATAAATTTTAAACTAAAAAAGAAAAAGTTTTTTTCTTACATGATAGAATTTTTAAAAAACTTAGATATAACAATTTTTTATTTAATAAACAATTATACTAAAAATATTCTATTTGATTATCTAATGCCTTTAATTACTAATGTTAAGAATTTTTATCTTATATTTTTTATTCTTTGGTTATTAATGATATTTTCAAAAAATAAAAATTATCGTATAGCTGGATGGACAATATTAATATCTCTGTTTTTTTCAGATATTTTAAGTAGTAAAATTTTAAAAAATATATTTTTAAAACCAAGACCTTTCGAAGTTTTGGACAATGTTTTTAAGTTAGTTTCTTCAGCAGGACCTTCATTTCCTTCTTCACATGCATTGAATTCTTTTAACATAGCAACTTTGATAATGTTATTTTTAAGAAATAAATTTTATACTACTTTAGCATTTGTTTTAGCATTTTTATCTGCTTACTCAAGAATCTATGTTGGAGTACATTATCCTTCAGATGTAGTTTTTGGTGCTTTGTTAGGGATATTTATAGGAACTGTAGTTTATAAATTTGTTGAAAAGATATTTAAACTATCTACTGATAACAGAAACTAAAACTCCGTAGAAATTATTTTTTTGGTTTGTTTCAGGAATTTTGTTTTCTTCCAACTGCCAAATTTTATATAAATAAGAAATTTTTAATAAATATTTTTTTGATAATATAAAACTCAAGCTTAATTTTATATTCTTTTCTTTTGAAAATGATTGATATGCTTCTGTGCTAAAAAAGAAAAAATTTCCTCCTTTCCATGTATCAAAATATTCTAATGAAAAAGAAATTTTTGGCAAAATTTTTATTGCAGTTTGTATCTCATAGTAAAGCATTTCTTTTAAAACAGAATGTAATTTGTAGCCAAAAGCTAAATTTAAAGTAAGATTATATTTATATTCATCTTTTGACTGATACACTCGCCAGTTAAATCCTGAACTACCACTAACAAAAAATCGTCTATATTTATCTTTTAACTCTGGATTATATTCTATTCCACCATAACCTACTTCTGTTTCTAGTTCCCAACCAGGATAGACCGTTATTAACATTGGTGTTGAAACATGTGCGATATATCCACCGTATAGATAAAATGTAGGAATAGAAAACGAAAATTTTTTGTCAATATTGAGTCCTACTTTGTATTCTATATCAGAATTTAGATATCCAAAACTTGTAAAATTACAATTTCCAAAACCATATTCAAATTGGTCAGTTTGTAATCCTTCACCTTTAAATGCCATGCGCATAGATTTTGGTAACATACTATAGAAAATATTTATTAAAAAATTAAAACAATATGTAGTAGATGAAATAAAAATAAGAAATATAAGTAAAGAAAAAACTTTTTTTATCTTAGAATTCATAAAGTTTATAGATAATTGAAAGTAATATAAAAATTTTATAATTAAAATCAACAATGAAAAAGTTAATAAAAATAGGCTGTTGTGGATTTCCTATTTCACAAAAAGAATACTATAAACAATTTTCTTGTATAGAAATAAATTCTTCATTTTATAAAATTCCTTCTATAAAATCAGTAGAGAATTGGAAAAAACAGGCAAAAAAGATCAATCCTGAGTTTGAGTTCATAATTAAAGCTTGGCAAGTTATCACTCATAAGTACACATCTTTTACTTATCGCAGAATGAAAGAAAAATTTGGTAATGTAAAAAACTATGGATTTTTTTCTAATACTAAAGAGGTTTTTACTGCATGGCAGAAAACCAAAAATTTTTCTTGTATTTTAGAATGTAAAAAAATATTATTTCAATGTCCGAAAAGTTTTCTTCCAGAAGAAAAAAATGTTAAAAATCTTTATACTTTTTTTGAAAAAATTGCAAAAGATAAAAATATATGCGGATTTGATTTCATAATAGAATTTCGTGATGAAAAATGGAATGAAAAAATAGTAAGTAATATCTGTAAAGATCTTAATTTAATCCATTGTGTAGACCCTTTATATAACCAACCTTTTTATGGTAAATACAGATATTATCGACTTCATGGACTACATAATGCTAATAGATTAGATTATAACTATAAATTTTCTTTAGAAGAATTAAAAAAAGTTTTATCAATGTGTGATAAAGAGTTAAATTATGTTATGTTTAACAATGCATATATGTATGAAGATTCGAAAGTTTTTAAAGAACTAATATGAGAAATAAAGAAATATCAGAAAAATTTTATCTTATTGCTCAACTTTTAAGTTTAACAGATGAAAATCCGTTCAAAATCCGTGCTTATGAAAAAGCAGCGCAGGTAATTGAAAGCTTACCACAAGCAATTGAAGATATAGCAGAAGATTTTAACAAACTTTCTTCTATACCAGGTGTAGGTAAAAGTATTGCTGAAAAAATTGTAGAATATTTAACCACAGGTAAAATTCAACGATTAGAAGAATTAAAGTTGAAATTTTCAGAAGGTGTTTTTGAGATGTTAAAAATTCCAGGATTAGGTCCAAAACGTGTTCGTATATTGTATGAGAAGATGGGTATAAAAGATATAAATACTCTTAAAGAATATGCACGAAGAAATGCTCTAAGAAATCTTCCAGGATTTGGAGAAAAAGTCGAGAAAAATATTTTAGAAGGCATAGAACTTTTGTCATCTTCACAACAAAGAATACTTTTATTTGATGCCATAAAAAATGTTGAAAAAATTTTATATGAAATGAAAAAAAACAAAGAAATAATCTATATAGATCCATGTGGTTCATTAAGAAGAAAAAAAGAAACCGTAGCAGACATAGATATTTTATGTTGTGTTACAAAAGGGAAAGAAAGATATGTAATAGATAAATTTACAAAATTATCTATGGTAAAAAAAGTTCTTGCCTGTGGTGAAACTAAAGGTAGTATACTTACTGATGATAATTTACAGGTAGACCTAAGAGTTGTTTCAAAAGAAGTATATGGTGCTGCACTACAATATTTCACAGGTTCAAAACAACACAACATACATCTTAGAGAAATTGCCAATAAAAAGGGTTTTACTATAAGTGAGTATGGAATCTTTAAGATAGGACAAAAAGAAAAACCTATTGGTGGGAAAGCAGAAAAAGAAATTTACGAAATATTAGGTCTTCAATATATTGAACCAGAATTGCGCGAAGATAGGGGAGAAATTGAATATGCACAAAGAAATGAACTGCCTAAACTTTTAGAGTTGAAAGATATAAAGGGCGATACACATATACATTCAAAATATTCCGATGGTGCAAATAGTATAGATGAAATTGTAGAATATGCAGAACAGTTAGGATACGAATGGATTATTGTGTGTGACCACTCACAAAGTTTAAAAGTAGCAGGTGGAGTGGAAATAAGAGATTTGTATAAAAAAATTGATGAAATAAAAAGTTTAAACAAAAAAAATAAGATAAAAATTTTATGTGGGCAAGAAGTAGATATTCTTTCAGATGGTAAACTTGATTATCCAAACGAAATTTTGAAAGAATTAGACTTTGTTATAGCAGCAATACACACAGGTTTTAAACAGTCAGAAGAACAAATTACAGAACGAATATTAAAAGCAATGGATAACAAATATGTACATTCTATATCTCATCCTACTGGAAGATTGTTAAACAAAAGATCAGCTTATAAAATTAATATCTCAAAGATTATAGAACAAGCAGGAAAAAATGCTGTTATGTTAGAAATCAATGCTTTCCCTGAACGACTTGATTTAGATGATGTTAATTCTAAATATGCAAAAGAACATAATGTAGTTCTTTCTATAGGAACAGATGCACATCACATATCTCAGATGGACTATATGTTTTTAGGCGTATATGTAGCACGTCGTGGATGGTTAGAAAAAGATAATGTTGTTAACACTATGAGCTATAAAGATCTTGTTAAATTTTTAAAGCAGAGAAGATAAAAATTAAAAATGAAAAAACAAAATCAAAAAATTTATTTAAATTCTAAACAAATATATGAATATGATAGAATAACAACAGAAAAATTTTTGATACCATCCTTTGTGTTAATGGAAAATGCAGGAAGATCTGCAGCAGAGATTGTTAAAAAATTTGCCCAAAAAAATAATTTAAAAAAAATCATAGTCTTTTGTGGTCCTGGTAAAAACGGTGCTGACGGATTTGTTTTGGCAAGGTATTTATATATATGGAATTTTAAAACAAAAGTTATAATCTTTGTAGATGAAACAAATTATAGGAACGAAATATTACAAAATTATATGATTTTAAAAAAGCTAGGTGTGATTATAGAGATGTTTAATATTGAAAAAATTAAAAAAGAAATTACTAAATATGATATAGTAGTAGATGCAATTTTTGGTATAGGACTAAAAAGAAAAGTAGAAGCAGAATATAAAGATGCAATTGATTTAATTAACAGAACAAAAAAAATAGTTTTTTCAATAGATATACCAAGCGGAATACAGTCTGATACAGCAGAAATATTAGGTTGTTGCATAAAAGCAGATTATACTTTAACTATGGGATTTTTAAAATTAGCTTTTAAAAATAAAAAAATTAAAAAGTTATTTGGAAAAATAAAGTTAATTGATATTGGCTATCCTAAAGTAAAAATAGAATAAATTTTATTGATTGTCTTGAAAATAAAATTTTATTTTTATAAAAATAAAAAATATATTAAATATGTACAAAATTTTGCTTATAGAAGATAATCAAGAAACATCTGAGTATATAAAAGATGTGTTAACTATTAATGGTTTTGAAGTAGAACATTCATACACAGGCAAGGATATAATAAAAAAAATTTCTTTATATTCGCCAGATTTAGTTGTATTAGATTTAACTTTGCCAGATATTGATGGTATAGATGTGTGTAGAGAAATAAAAACAGATTTTAAATATCAATATATTCCAGTAATAATGTTGACAGCGCGTACTTCCACAGAAGATAAAATTATAGGTTTTGAATGTGGAGCTGATGATTATATCATTAAACCTTTTGAACCGCAAGAACTTTTGGCAAGAATTAAGGCTTTGTTAAGAAGAGTTGAGATTTATGGTGGGAAAGCTCCTGAGATAATAAACATAGGACCTATAACTTTAGATGCAACAAGTCATAAAATAACGGTTTTACAACCTCAAAATATAGATTTAACACCAAAAGAATTCCAATTGTTATATCTTTTAATGAAAAATAGAAATCGTGTGCTTGAAAGAAAGTTTTTGTTGAGAACACTTTGGGGTTATGCTGACGAAGAAGAAATGGAGAAAACCCGTACTTTAGATGTACATATAATGAATTTAAGAAAAAAGTTAGGTGAAGAAGTTGCAAAATATATAAAGACAGTAGAGAATGTTGGCTATAAGTTTGAATACGAAGAATAGAATTTGAAATTTATCAATTGCGGGGTAGAGCAGCCCGGTAGCTCGCGAGGCCCATAACCTCGAGGTCGGTGGTTCAAATCCACCCCCCGCTATTTTTAGAAAAAAATGGTGACGTACCCAAGCAGCTAAGGGAGCGGTCTGCAAAACCGCGATTCGTGGGTGCAAATCCCACCGTCACCTTTTTTAATTTTTTAAATTCTCTATCAAATTTTAAAAATATGTTATCTCACCTTCAAACTTCCATAGGTAAACTAAAACTTGAAAATCCAATAATTATAGCTTCTGGTGTTTGCGGTTTTGGTGAAGAAAATGTTGAAGTTTTAAACCAATGTGGTGCTGTAGTATTTAAAACTTTAACTTTAAATCCTAAAAAAGGGAATCCAACCCCGCGTGTTGCTGAATTTCCTTACGGGATGTTAAACTCTATAGGTTTAGAAAATCCTGGAATTGATGGAATAAAAGATAAAATATCTTACATTAAAAAATTAAAATGTAAAAAAATAGCAAGCTTTTTAGCAGAAAAAGAAGATGAATTTTTTTTAATATTAGAAAAATTAGAAAATTATAAAATTTTTGACGGTTACGAGATAAACCTTTCCTGCCCTAATGTAGAGAAAGGAAGATGGTTTTATGATACAAAAATTTTAAAAAATATACTAAAAAATTTAAGACAAAACACAAAAAAACCGTTGATAGCAAAACTTTCTTCTGAAAAAAATTTATTAGAAAATGTAAGAATAATTAAAAATTTGAATTTTGATGCAATAACATTGTTAAACACCTATACTGCGATTGCAGTAGATTACAAAAATATTAAATTTAAACTTGGCAATATTTATGGTGGATATTCTGGCCCAGCAATAAAACCATTGGTACAAAGATGGGTTTATGATATAAGAAAAAAATTTGATATAGACATAATAGCAAGTGGTGGGATTATATCTGGAGTTGATGTTGTTGAATATTTGTTATTAGGAGCAAAAGCGGTCCAAATTGGTAGTGCATATTTTAGAAATCCTAATTTACCTTCTGAATGTATAAATTTTTTGAAAAATTATTTAGAAGTAAAAAAACTTTCATTAAAACAAATTATAGGATTATTGAAATGATAAAAAAAGTTGGTATAATAAACTATGGTGCTGGAAATTTAATGAGTATCACAAAAGCTATACAGGTTTTAGGACTAGATGTTAAAATATTACAAAAATATACAAAAGAAGATTTTGATATGTTAATTTTACCTGGTGTAGGGAGTTTTGGCCCTGCAATGAAAAATATAATAAAAAATGGTTTATACGATAAAATTATTGAGTTTCATCAACAAAAAAAACCAGTCTTAGGTGTATGTTTAGGAATACAATTGATATTTGAAAAAAGTGAAGAATCAAAAGATGTTAGAGGATTAAGTTTGTTAAAAGGCGAAGTTAAAAAGTTTTTGTCTAAAAATTTAGTAGTACCACATATGTGTTGGGATATAGTCAAGTTTAATAAAAAAAATCCAACAATACTTGAAGGATTAAGAGATAAAGAATTTTTTTATTTTGTCCATTCATACTATCCTATACCTGTAGATAAAAAAATTGTTTTTGCAACTACAAAATACGAAAAAAAATTTTGTTCTATGATTGTTAAAGATAATCTTGTTGCAACACAATTTCATCTTGAAAAAAGTGGTATTGTTGGTTTAAAATTGCTTAAAAATATCATACATTATTTTAACAAGTTATAAATTTATGACAAGTCGTAGTTTAAATTTTGTTATACTAACATTTATTTTAAGTTGGACTTTAACTTTAGGATTTAAAATTTTTGGCGGTAAATTTAGTTCTTCTTTAGGATTAATTTTTGCAATAATTTATATGTTGTGTCCACTATTTGCTGTTTTTATATTAGAAAAGTTTGTATATTGTCAAAAAATTAAATATTCTTGTGGGATAAATTTTAGTTTTAACATATGGTTTATTATTGCTTGGGTTTTACCATTAATTATTTCTTTTGCTTCATTACCGGTAGCAAAATTATTTCCTGGGGTTGAAATAGTGAGCTCTTTTGACTGGTTTTTAGAAAGATTTAGAAATAATTTTTCACAACAACATATGCAACAATTAAAACAGCAAATGCAAAAAATAGAATTTGTTCCAATAATGTTTTTGGTACTACAAGCATTGTTTACAGGTATAACAATAAACGCTGTTTTTGCTTTTGGTGAAGAAATTGGTTGGCGTGGATTTTTATATAGTGAACTAAAACAAAAATTTGATTTTTTTAAAACATCTTTAATAACAGGTTTTATTTGGGGTTTGTGGCATGCTCCTTTAATATTACAAGGACGTAATTACCCAAATTTTCCTAAAATAGGTGTTATATGGATGATAATTTTTTGTATTTTATATTCACCAATTTTTAATTTTATAAGAAAAAAATCAAATTCTGTAATTGCAACATCTATTTTACACGGGACATTAAACGCTACATATGGATTTTCTATTTTTTTTCTAAAAGGTGGTAATGAACTAACAGTTGGAATGTTAGGATTGTCAGGTTTTGTTATACTTTTAATAGTTGATACAATAATTTTTTTATCTAATCCTTAAATTAAAATTTATGTATACAGTAAGAATTATACCGTGCTTAGATGTTAAAGAAGGAAAAGTTGTAAAAGGTATTAAGTTTAAAAATCTTCATTATGCAGGCGATCCTGTAGAACTTGCAAAATGGTATTCTGACGAAGGTGCAGACGAAATTGTTTTTTTAGACATCACTGCTACTATTGAAAAAAGAAAAACAATATTTGATGTGGTTGAAAAAACCGCAAAAAATGTTTTTGTTCCGCTTACAGTTGGTGGAGGAATAAGAAATATAGAAGATATTAGAAACTTACTTAATTGTGGAGCAGATAAAGTTGCAATAAACACTGCGGCAATAAAAAATCCTTATCTTATAAAACAATCTGCAGAAATTTTTGGTTCACAATGTATTGTTGTAGCAATTGATGCAAAAAAGGTCAAAGATAAAAAATGGGAGGTTTACATTAACGCTGGAACAACTCCTACGGATGTTGATGTTATAAAATGGGCAAAAGAAGTTGAAAAATTACAAGCAGGAGAAATTTTGCTTACAAGCATAGATACTGATGGGACAAACCAAGGTTATGATATAGAACTTACGAAAAATGTAGTAGAAAATGTTTCGATACCAGTTATAGCTTCTGGTGGTGCAGGCAAGATAGAACATTTTATTGAAGTAGTAAAAAAAACAAAAGTTTCTGCAGTACTTGCGGCTTCAGTTTTTCATTACCAAAAATATTCCATAAAAAAAATTAAAAAAACGATGTTAAACGCTGGTATACCGGTTAGGATATAAATTATGAATTATAAACAAGATTGTATTTATTTTCTATCTGACAGACCCTGCCAGTTTCATAAAAAAAACTACAAAGTTATTTGTGAAAACTGCAAATTTTATAAACCAATAAACAAAAAAATATTGATCATAAAACTAGCAGCTTTAGGTGATGTTGTAAGAACAACCTGTATTTTAAAACCCATAAATAAAAGATGGCTAAATTCAGAAATTTACTGGATTACAGAAAACAATGCAGTTGAGATATTACAAAATAATAAATATGTTAAAGAAATAATTCCCTACGAAAAATCATTTCAGTTGTTTAACACTAAATTTGATATTTTAATAAATCTTGATTTAGACAACAATGCTTTACGATTAACTAAAAATATTTTTGCAGAAAAGAAATATGGATTTTATCTTGATGAAAACGATAAAATTCTATTTTCTAACAAAACAGCAGAGAAATGGTTTTACTTAAGCCACAATGATAAATTAAAAAAACAAAATAAAAAAACATACCAACAATTTTTAATTGAAATATTAGAATTTAAAAACTTAAAACCTAAAGACTATCCTATAGTAATAAATCTTACTCAGCAAGAAAAAGATTTCGCTAAAAATTTTTTAAAACTGAAAAATATAAAAAACTATATTTTTGTAGGAATTAATCTTGGTGGTGGAGATAAATGGAAAAAGAAAGAATACCCAGTTGAGTTAACAGTTGAACTAATTAGATACATACTAGAAAATAAAGAAGTAAGAGTTTTATTATTTGGTGGCAAGAAAGAAAAAGAAAGAAATAAAAAAATTGTTTCATTAATTTCTGATTTATATCCTTCATTAAATAACAAAATCATAGATACATCAACAGAAAACACATTAAGAGAATTTTTTTCCTTATTAAACCTATGTGATATTTTGATAACTTCTGACACTATGGCCTTACATGTTGCATTAGCATTGAAGAAAAAAGTTTTAGCATTGTTTGGCCCTACTTCTTACAATGAAATTGAAATGTATAACTTAGGAGAAAAAATAATTTCTCCTTTAGAGTGTGTAGTATGTTATAGACGTGTTTGCAATAAAACTCCTGATTGTATGCAGATGATTTCACCTAAAGTTATATATAAAAAATTAACAAAATTTTTGAAATGAAACAACGTATTGACAAAATTTTACTACAAAAAGGTTTTGTAGACACAAGAACAAAAGCGCAAAAAATTATCAAATCTTACGCAGTAAAAGTAAATCAGAAAATTGTTAAAGAACCTTCAGAAATGGTTGATGAAAAATCAAATATAGAAATATTGAAAAATTACGATTATGTTTCACAAGGAGGATATAAATTAGAATGCTTACTAAAAGAAAATGTTGTAGATGTAAAAGATAAAATTTGTTTTGATATTGGCAGTTCAACTGGCGGGTTTGTAGATTGTCTTTTAAAATTTGGTGCAAAAAAAGTTTATTGTTGTGATGTAGGAAAAGGACTTTTACATGAAAAACTTAGAAGTGACTTCCGAGTAGTTTTGTTTGAAGAAGTTAACTTTAGATATTTTATAGAACTCGGATATTTAGAAAAACTAAAAGACAAAATTGATATTTTTACAGTAGATGTTTCATTTATTTCATTAACCAAAATTCTTCCTGTGATAGCTAAAATTGCACCGTACGACCATATAGTTATATGTTTAGTAAAACCACAGTTTGAATTAGAACCAAAATATTTAAAAAAAGGTATAGTAAAAGAAGAAAAATACAGGTTGCAAGCAGTAGAAAAAATTGTAAACTTTGCCGAAAGTCAACTCGGATATAAAAAAATTTTTACTAAAGAATCGGAAGTTAAAGGACAAAAAGGTAACATTGAATTTTTTACAGTTTTTAAATATAGTTAATATAAAATTTTTTGTCAAACTGTTAATATGAAAGCGTTTTATTTTATATCTTAAATAATTTTTAAAATCTATAAAAAGATAAGTAAAAAATTATGAGAATAAAAGTTATTTTTCAAACACAACTTCCAAAATCAATATCAATAAATTATCAATATTTTCTTTCATCTGCAATTTATAATTTGCTTGCAAAATCAAACTTAGATTTTGCAAGCTCGCTTCACAACGGAAAACATATAAACACTACAAAAAAATTTAAGTGGTTTACTTTTTCATGGTTTCAAATTCCTAAAGGACAAAGAATAATTTTTAACTCAACTATGAAAATCTTACCAGGCCAATTTAGCTGGTTTATTTCTTCTGTTTGGCAAGAGTTTATTCAATATTTAGTAAACGGAATTCTTGAATTAGGAGAAATAAAAATACAAAAAGAAAGTTTTCAAATTGTTCAAGTAGAAACTTTACCTGATATAATTATCAATAAAGATAATAAACACTGCCCCAACTTTATTTTTAGCGAAACTAAGGATGTCTACTGTAAAAAGTTCAGTTGTCTTTCTCCAATTGTTGTTACTACAAAAAAAGAGTATAATGGAAAACTTGCTAAATATTACTATCGTCCATCTGATGATATAAAAGAAATATCGCAAAAAATTAGACAAAATCTTATAAATAAATACAAAATATTCTACGGAGTTGAACCACAAAATACATCACTTGAAATTTTTTTTGACGAAAAATACATAAAAAAACCAGATGCAGAAAGAAAAATAACATATAAGACAACAGAAATCAAAGCAATAATGTGTCCGTTTACTGTTTGTGGTTCACAAGAACTAATAAAATTTGGTTATGAATGCGGTTTTGGCGAACTTAATTCTGCTGGTTTTGGTATGGTGAAAGAAATTTAAAAAGAAAGGAGCACTTGTAATAGGAAATAATATACAACTCAAAATCAGTTTACTGGGAAGCAAACCGCCAATATGGAGGAGTTTTCTTGTAAAGGACAAAATCACATTTCATCAACTGCATGAGATAATAAAAATAGTTATGGGATGGTACAATTCACATCTTTATAAATTTACGATTGGTGATAGAACTATTACTGACGAAGAAACTATTGAAGAATCATTAGATAAAGATTGTCTGGATTCTGCTAAAACTAAATTCAACAAATTCATTGACTTAAAAACAAAAAATATTGTATATTTACAATTTTGGTGACGGATGGGAACACAGTATAGTTGTAGAGAAAATATTACCTGATGATGGGAAACTGAAATATCTAATATGTCTTGATGGTAAAAATGCCTGTCCACCAGAAGATTGCGGTGAATTAGGTGGCTATTATGATTTTCTGAGAGCAATACAAAATCCAAACCATCCTGAACATGATAGTATGATAGAATGGGCTGGTGGAGAGTTTGACCCAGAAAAGTTTGATTTGGAAGAAGTTAATCAAGAGTTAAAAAAGATAAGGATGTGAAGATAATTCTACGCTAATTGTGATGGTAAAAGGTATGGATAGAAAAATCAATTAGTGAACGAAAAATCTTTACCATTGGCGAGGGAATTATTAGAATAAGAGAAACATTTAAAGAATAGAATGATGTAAGTAACAACAAATCTGTTGTTATTACTGGCGAAGATATTGCCAAAACAAGATAACAGGAGAAGAAATATTTTAAAAAATGATTAAAGATTTTTTTAATGAATTAACTGGTAATAGAAAATTAAATCTTTATCCTTACCAAGAAAAAGTAGTGAAATATATATTAGATGGTAGCAATGTATACCTTATTGCTCCGACAGGTGCAGGGAAAACTTGGGCTGCATTATTACCGTACTTGTGGATGAAAAAACAAAAGAAAACACTAATAGACCGTTTATTGTATGTATTGCCATTGAGGACGCTTGCCACTATGCTATATAATGATACTGTAATCAGTTGTAAAAGAATTTTTAATGTCAAGATATTACCAAAAAATCGGGAAAATACTAAAGACGAAATAATAATTACTATTCAAACTGGGGAACAAAAAAACGATCCATTTTTTGAAGGGGATATAATATTCACAACGGTTGACCAGTGTTTATCTTCTTATCTTAATTATCCAGTATCACTCCCTCGCAAAATGGCTAATATAAATGCTGGTGCTATATTAGGTAGTTTAATAGTATTTGATGAATTTCATTTATTAGAACCAGATAAATCAATGTATACTACTATAGAAATGTTATCAAGAGTAAAGCCATTTTCACAGTTTCTTATTATGACTGCTACTTTAAGTATCAAAAGTATTAATCTATTAAGAAATATAATTGATGGTAAAGTTGTTCAATTAACAGCAGATGAAATTTTTAATATTCCTTCCCAGAAAGATAAAAAACGTTTTTATCATTGGATAGACAAACCAATTTCTATTGATAATATACTTAATGTTCATTCTGGTAAAAGAAGTATTGTAATTACAAACACGGTAAGTAAAGCTCAGGATATATATAAAGAATTAAAAACAAATTTGAAAAATTCTAGCACTAAACTATTTTTACTTCATAATAGGTTTTTCCCAGAAGATAGAAAAAAAACAGAAAGTGAATTGCGAGCATACTTTGGGAAAGATGCTAATAAAACCGATGCAATTTTAGTAACTACGCAAGTTATAGAAGCAGGAATTGATATTTCTGCCGATAACCTTCATACTGAGCTCGCCCCGATGAATAGCATAATTCAACGTGCTGGTCGTTGCGCAAGATACGAGGGGATAAGAGGAACTGGTGATGTTTGGATTTATGAGTTAGAAAAAAATGAGAAGGGAATGTTTAAACTGGGCCCTTACCACGAAAAATATCAGGAATCTTTGATTGATGCTACGAGATCTATTTTAAAATGTTTAGATAAAAGTGGAGAAGTTATTAATTTCCAAACAGAACTTCAGTGGATTGACAAAATTCATTCCAAACAAGAAAAAAGTTATTTAGAGTTATATCAACGAGATTTACGTAATTTAAAGAACAAAATTCACGAAACAATGGATGGCAAAAACGAGACAGCTATTAGAGACCTGATACGAGACACTTCCTCCATAAATGTAATAATTAGTGACAATCCTCATTCTTTGAAATTTAATAAAGAAAAATGGCCGCAAATGTTATCTATTCCGAGAAATAGTATTTATAAGTTGATGGAATTTTTTAATCCAGAAGAAATTGTGGCTTGGTATCCAGATGAAAGTTCAAATATTATTGATGATGATAGCGATATTTCATTCGGTTGGGTTCCTATAACATCCATTGAACAATTAAATGACATATCTTGGCTAATTGTCATTAATCCTAAATATGCTTCATATTCTTCTGAGGTTGGCTTACAAATTGGAGTAAAGGGACATTTGGGAGAAGTTAAATATTTTGACCGACCAGCAAAAATATTTAGTAAGATTACATATGAAACTTATAAACAACATGCCATGAAAATTATTGAAGAAGGATATAAATTAGTTTCTTTACATCGTAATGCTTGTAATAAATTGAGTAAATATTATCAAAAAAGTTCAAAAGAATTAGAAAGTTTAATTTCATTATGTTGTGCTATTCACGATGTCGGAAAACTTTCAAAAAAATGGCAGGAATTAATAAGAGAGTGGCAGAAACTAAAAAATCCAGAAAAATTATCTGATGAACCAATTGCCCATTCAGATTATGACCCGGAAGTAGATTTTGAGCAAAAAAAAGGTTATAAGGTTCCACCTCACTCTGCTGAGGGTGCATATGCTATTGGAAAATGGTTGAGCGATATTGTAGATAGGGATTTTCTATTACCAATATTAACAGCAATTACGCGGCATCATGGAGCATTTACAGATTCATTAAATGAATTTCAATTAATTGAAAATGCTGAAAAATGGGTAGCAGAAATACTTCCAATGAATTACGGAAATAGGATTACTTTATTGGAAAAACCTGACAATATTTCAAAGAATTGTTTTAAGGATAATTTATTATGTTTCAGTAAAAACCCTGACGATGAAAAATTATGGCCTTTTTATGTTTTTCTTATAAGAATTTTACGATTAGCTGACCAGTATAGTCAGAAATGGGAGGAATATGACAGTAATTAACATATCCAAAGGAACTGGAACATATGCTGATTCATTAAGGGCCATTGGTATTGCTGACCTGTTAAAAGAACTTACGGGTAATGAAACTTTAATTAAGGACGTCGGAACCCACTTCCAGATAGAATATGATGACAAAATACTTCCTGAAAAATGGAAAGTTCCTACTCCAGGTTTTTATTATATTTGGCGTAAAAGTAAAGAGAAAACAAAACCACAAGGGGCATTGGTATTAGATTATGAAGCAGAACAAAACCGTGTTAAAGGACAAAAAAAGGGTAGTAGAAAAGTAAAAAAGGAAATTGAAAAAGTGATGCAAGAACAGGATTTAGTTAGTGATGAAAAAATAAACCCTGAATATCGTCCTTCATCTATTCTTGAATCAATGAGAAAGGGTTGGATGTCTGATAAAGATGTATACATCTTTGTGATTAACAATCCTGACAAGGCACTTGAATGGGCAAAAGATGAGTTGCTCAATAAAGGTAACAAAAAAGCACCATTTAAAGTCAGTAGCAGTCAGTATTATAATCCTTCTGCTGGTAAAGGTGTTCATTCACCAAAAACAATATCAAAAAGTCCAGGAGCGATAAATGACAAAATCATTGATCCATTTTCTGAATGGATGAAATATCGTGGGGCATACTTGGCAATGTTACCATATCGTAACGGAGATGATTTTAAAATTTTTGTTATTGAGCCAGCAGAAATATCTCCAGGTGCTTTATATGTCCTTCGTAAAAATATTCTTAACTTGAATTTATGGGGTGGGATACGATTGGATATTGAAGCGACATTAAGATTAACTGAGGAACTTATAAACCATTCTGATGTAGTCCAAAGAGAACTTGGAAAAATAAGTTTGCGTGGGAAAAGACCTAATGAAATAATAAGTGGATTAAGACAGGCATTTTTTAAAAGTATGGGGACTGCTCCTGCTTTAATGAATGAATCTTTTTTACCATTACCTGCTTGGTTTCAGGTATCAAATATAGATGATGCCAATATTTTTTTAGAAATTATTCGTGAACATATAGGATATTATGAGAGTGGGAATAAAAAAGCAGGTTGTCTAAGTTCTTTAGATGAAAAAAATTCAAATGATATTCCCATCCTTCAGCAATATAGAAAATGGCTTACGACAGGTAACATTTTTGATTTGCTGAATTTTTTGTCAATTTTTGCTATTCATATTATATATAGACTAGGGAGAAATGAATGGGTTAAAGAATTTACTGTCAAGAATTTGACAGAACTTTTTATAAGGGGGTACGGTATGAAAGAGATTGTTGAAGATGTTGGTTTTTTAAGTGTTGCAAGAGGTATAAGAAACTGTACTATATATGCTGTTTCTTTAAAGAAAAGAGAACCACATTTTGGGTTAGCACAGAAGTGGAAACAAAAGATTAAAGGGGGTGCAAAAGAATTCATTCCTGTTTTATGCGATTTTGTTCAGACACAAAACTGGGAAGTAGAACATAAACTACATGGTAAGGGGCATATTATTTCAAAAGAAGACATTGACAGAGTTATAACACTTATTGAAAAATATGGAGTAGAACTTGTCGGAATGTTGCTTTTAGCATACGGGTATGCAAGAGCGCCAAAAACCGAAGAAGAAAATTAAAAAAAAGGAGGATAAATAAAATGAAGTTACATTCTCTAAGCATTTCAGGTATTATCACATTGGATTTACATTCCCTTAATAACGAGGGAACAGAAGGTAACACTATGATGACCAGAATGGTTGAAATTGTTGATGTTTCTGGTAAAAATTATACTGTTAATGCTATTTCTGGCGATATGTTCAAACACATACAAGCTGAACACTTGTTTATGGAGGCAAAAGAAAACAATTTACCTTTGTGTGATGGTTGCAAAAATTTTGATGCCAATAGAATATGTGCTGACGAATCATTTACTAAAAGAAAAGATTTCAAAGATACAACAAAAGATAGCGAAATTCTTTCTGAAGCAATTAAAAAATGTATTATAGATGATTCCGAAGGAATTATGATAACCAGTGAAATTGGCGGGGTGAAAAGGTCAATCTCTCGTAAGTCAGCAATAGAATTCGGCTGGGTTATTGGATGCCCAACTAATACCAAAACAGAAACTTATTTTCATGCAAAATATGTTCCTGAAGGTAGAGGGAAAGGTTCAGGAGAAGGTGAAAATTTAGGACAAAATATTTTTCATCGCCCAGCTTCTTCAGGTCAATATGCTGTTGTTGTTAATGTTGATCTGTTTAAAGTTGGAAGAAATGATATAACTCTTGATTATGTGATAGATGTTAATGATAGAAAGTTAAGAATAAAATCCCTTTTGAAAAGTGTATTGAATACTTTTGTTAAACCCACTGGCGCTTTACGAAATACACAACTGCCGCATATATTAGATTTTTCTGGAGTAATTTCTACATCACTATCTACATTACCTGCACCTATTCTTAGCGGACTTAATCCTGATTATATTCAAGAAATAAAAAAAATTGCTACATCGTTGAATAAAACATCGGGGAATAGTCCGATAAACATTATAGATTTTAATGGACTTGGTGCCTTCAGTGAAAAAATGTCAGATATTATAAATAAAGTTGAGCCTTACGGAGGATAATATGCCTGAAAATCTTGTTAACCGCGGTATTGGTGAGTGGCTTATAATAAGTTATCTACCGGTGAGTTTATTTTCTCTTCGTATGACCCACGCAACAAACAAAGGTGGCAAAACTTTACTTGTACCTACGCCATACTCTTTCAAAATGGCTATGATAGATGCTTGCTTCAGAGTTTTTGAAAAAAATGAGGCAGAAATTAAGGCAAGGCAAATGTTTGATTTAATAAAAGGTTGTGAAATAAGATTTAGTCCGCCAGAAGTTTGTATTGTTCAAAATACTTTTATTAAAATTCGTCAAGAAGAAAGAGATGCTCCAAAAGGTTTTTATGCTCCAACTATTGCTTACAGAGAATTTTGTTTCTACAATTATTCACAATTAAATGTTGCAATAGGAATAAAGGGATTATCAGTAGATGCGATTAATTTTTTAAGAACAATAGCAAGTCATATAAACTGTCTTGGTAAAAGAGGTTCGTTTTGGCAATATATTGGCGATTCTATTCATAATGGTGAACTTTCTTTAGATGATTATACATACCATAGAGATAAACAAGAATTACGTAGCAGCAAATTTCATTGGACACAATATTTGGATGATTTCGGAGATGACTTATGCAAAGCAAAAGACGGTTTTGAAAGGATAAGCACATATCATAATGGAGAAATTAAATTAGGCAAACATCGTATATTAGTTGAGACAGTAATCCCATATAGATTTGAAAAAAGTAGCCGTCATTTTACAATGTATAAAAAAGGAATTTGATATTATTACAGAAACATATAAAAAATGTGCTCCAATTTTTTATCAGAAACTCGATTCACTGGTACACAAATTAACTACTACTTTGTCTGTAAGAGAAAACTTTGGTTTTTTTCTAAATACATTCCAATGGAGTTAGATTCAGACATTGTATTGCTAGGTAAGATTCTACATCAGGACTCCTACCCAAGCAAAACTAAAGAACTTATGATTGATGATACCATAGTTATAGATTTTATGGGACAAGGCGGAATAATAAATGAAATAAAAAAATCCAACAAGATGGAACAAGCACATATTTTTCAGATGCTTTATTATCTTTACTATCTTAAACAAAAAGGACTTAATAGTTTAAAAGGTGTAATAAACTATCCCCTTCTGCGTAAAAAAATCACAGTAGAACTAACTGAAGAAAAAAATACACAATTAGAAAACATATTAAAAGAAATTAAAAATATTGTTGAACAGGAAAATCCGCCTCAACTAGAAAAACTTCCACATTGTAGAGCATGCAGTTATTATGAATTGTGCTGGGTGTGAGTTAGTATGTTGGTATCTTAGTATCTTAGTATCCTAGTATCCTAGTATCTTGGTAGATTGGTAAAAAGGTAAACAAATGAGACACAAAAGCACATATGAAGATTTGGAAGTGTTTAAAGAAAGTCATCAATTAGTATTGGACATTTATAAGATAATAAATTCATTTCCTAAAGAAGAAAAATATAGACTTGGTGACCAATTATGTAGAGCAGTTATTTCTATACCTTCTAATATTGCTGAAGGATATGGTAGATTTTCTATCAAGGAAAGAATAAAATTTTTGTATATTGCTCGCGGTTCAGTAGAAGAAGTAAAATATCTGCTATTATTAGTAAAAGATTTGAATTATATTATTTCTGGTACATATGAGGAATTATTACTTCGGTTAAACAAGATTGGTAAGATGTTAAATGGATTAATTAATTCTTTAAAATAACTGTATATTGCACAACTAGGAAACCAAGAAACCAGGATACTAAGATACCAGGGTAGCAAGATTACCAAGATACCAAAATGGAACGCGATTATTATATTTTCAAATCCGGCCGGCTTGAAAGAAAAGATAACACACTATATCTTGAAACTACCGACGAGAATGGACAGCTAATTAAGAAACCAATCCCTGTTGAAGCAGTAAACTCAATATATCTTATGGGCGAAATTGATCTAAATACACGGCTACTTGATTTTCTAGCACAGAATAATATTGTTCTACATAATTTTAATTATTATGGATACTATTCTGGAAGTTACTACCCAAGAGAATATCTAAATTCAGGTTTTTTACTTGTAAAACAAGTGGAACATTATAAAAACAAAAATTTAAGATTAAAAATTGCCAAAGAAATAGTTTCTTCAGCAGCGCATAATATCAAAAATAATCTCAAACATTATCAAAAACAAAATAAAAAAGTTGACAACGCAATCTTTGATATAGAGAATTATGAATCAAAAATTTACAGTGTAAACGACATTCCAGAATTAATGGCTATTGAAGGACATATCCGCGAGATATATTATCAAACATTTAACGAAATACTAAAACTTCAAGATGAATTTACAAAACGAGTAAAAAATCCGCCAGATAATCCAATAAACTGTTTAATCTCTTTTGGAAATTCTTTAGTATATACTACAGTACTGTCAGAAATTTATCATACTCATCTTAACCCGACAATAAGTTTTTTGCACGAACCTGGCACAAGACGATTTTCTTTAAGTTTAGATTTAGCAGAGATATTTAAACCAATTTTATCTGATAAGGTAACTTTTAAGTTAATAAATAACCAGATGATTAAACCAGAAAATTTTGAAGAAAAACTAAATTTTTGTTATTTAAAAGAAGAAGGAAGAAAGTTGTATATCAGAGAATTTGACGAAAGATTACAAACAACAATTGAACATAGAGAATTAAAACGAAAAGTTTCTTATAGACATTTAATAAGGCTTGAATGTTATAAATTAACTAAACATATTTTAAGTGAGAAAGAATACAAAGCGTTTAAAGCGTGGTGGTAAGTATGTATGTTGTTATAGTCTATGATGTAGAACAAAAAAGAGTAAGTAAAATGTGTAAAACGTTAAGGACCTATTTAAATTGGGTACAAAATTCTGTTTTTGAAGGAGAAATAACTAAAGGGAAATTAATGGAATTAAAATCTAAATTAAGTAAAATAATGGACAAAGAAGTCGACTCTTTAATAATATATCGGCTTGAATCAAATAAATGGATTCAAAGAGAAGTAATTGGCAAAGAATTTAATCCAACAGATAATGTTTTGTAAAGTCGGCAAGAATGGTTTAAAAGTTATGAAATATTATGAAAAATTTAGAAATATAAGCAAGATTCCCGAATATAAATTTCCAGTCGTCAACCTTGCCCTAAAATACATACAACTGAAGGTTGACGATTTCAGGAATATAAATTTAATTGCTTTCTCCTTCAAAAAAATGTGTAAATATAGTTGGTTTTAATTGAACCATAGTGGAATTGAAAGAGTGAATATGCGACTATTCTACGTGAACTGATAGAGGGTTTTAATTGAACCATAGTGGAATTGAAAGATAATCAGCGTCTCGTATTGCGTCTGTTCTAAACTGGTTTTAATTGAA
>CALFVX010000046.1 GCA_937928765.1 uncultured Endomicrobiia bacterium | reverse complement strand
TTATTGTAAGAAATGCTTTTTGCATAAATTTATCTTTTAACCAATCACAAAAATCTTTTTCAGACTGTAATTTATCTTTTAAAATGGTCTGCCATTTACTATAATTTCCTTTTTTCATTCCACCCCAATTGACATTAGTTTTTTTACTTACAAATTTGCCCCATAATGTAATTGTTGGCATATTTATTTTCCACTTTCATAAAGTAAACGCTTATTATCTATTAAAAATAACTTTGTTTTGAAAGACAAGCAACTTAATTTTTCTTTGAAAGAGCCGTATGATTTTATTTCAAAAAATAATTTTGCCGTCAAGAAAATTCCTTTTAAGTCGTTTCAACTCGCCCCGATCAATTCCACTAATTTTGATTTTCTATTTCAAAAAACCTCTCTTTGTCCAAACTGGCGGAGGGGGTGGGATTCGAACCCACGGTGACCATAAAAAGCCACACTGGTTTTCAAGACCAGCCCCATAAACCGCTCGGGCACCCCTCCTAATATATCAAAATCATAAACTAAAAATTTTGCTTCTAAAAATTTACCATAAATATAATTAATTTTATTTTGAAAATCAACTTTTTATAATTTTTGTTGAAATATTTTTTTTGTTTTAATATAATTTTAAAATTAGAAATTTCGTTTTTATACTTTTTGATTTAAAAACTAACAAATTTTATATAGTAAAATTATATGTATATAAACTCAATTCGTGGAGTAAGAGATTTACTGCCTGAAGATGTTAAGAAATTAAGATATATTGAAAGAATTTGTCGTGAAATTGTTGAAAAGTATGGGTTTAAAGAAATAATACTTCCTACAATAGAAAATTCTGTTTTGTATCAACATAGTGTTGGTGAAACATCTGATATTGTTACTAAACAGATGTTCGAGATTGTTAATAAAGATGAAAAAGATAAAAAAAATATTGTCTTAAGACCTGAGGGGACTGCAGGAATTGTTCGCGCATTTGTTGAACATAATTTAAAAGATAAATATCCGCTTAAAAGATTTTATTATTTTGGTTCAATGTTTAGATATGAGCGTCCACAAAAAGGAAGGTTTAGAGAATTTTACCAGTTTGGTATTGAAATTTTTAACGAATTTTCTATAAGCAGTGATTTGTTATTAATAAACATTATAAATGAAATATTTCAAAATTTGAAAATTGAGATTATTTTAGAGATAAACACAATTGGTTGTTTAGAATGTAGAAAAGATTTTGTCAATATTTTGAAAGAAAAAATTAAAGATTTTAATATACAATTGTGTAATTTATGTGATGAAAGATTAAAAAAAAATCCGTTAAGAATTTTTGATTGCAAAACAGATTTTCCAAAGTTAAAAGAAAAGTTGGATGATTTTAATATACAAAATTATCTGTGCGAAAAATGTAAATTTAACTTTCAACAAATATTGTTTGGCTTAAGCGAACAAAAAATAAATTATATTATAAATCCTATGCTTGTAAGAGGGTTAGATTATTATAACGGATTTGTCTTTGAATATAAGACAAAACTTTTGGATGCTGCACAGAATACTTTGTGTGCAGGAGGAAGATATGATAGTTTGATAACAAAATTTTTATCTAAAGATATACCTGCTTGTGGTGCAGCTTTAGGTATTGACAGAATTATGGAAGTTTTAGAAATTTTAGAAAAAGAAGAAAGTTTTAAAGTTGGTATTTCTGTTGTAAATGAAACATTTTTGATAAAAGCTTTTGAGATTTTAAAAATGTTATCTTTAAAAAATAAAAATATAATTTTTTTAGGTCCTTTCAGTAAAAAAAGTTTAAAATCGCAGATGAGATTGTTAAACAACGAAAACTGTAAATATGTATTAGTAGTTGGTGAGGAAGTAAAAGATAATAATATTGTATTAAAGAATTTTATGAATAACACACAACAGGTGGTAAATTTAAATAAAATAGAAGAATATTTAAAGATTTAATTTTTTATTATTAATATTAGGTGTTTTTAAAGAAAATATTTTTAAGAAAAAACTTATATTTTCTTTAGAGATGAAACAAAATTTTTGATGTATAATGTACTTTACTAATTTTGCTTAAATAATAAGAATTTATAAAGAAATTTAACAGAACTTTTTAAAATAGGAGGGATGAGATTCAATGTTAGAATATTTTTTAAAAGGTGGTATTATAATGTGGCCAATACTGTTATGTTCTATTGTTTCTTTTACAATTATCATAGAAAGATTGATTTTTTATAAAAGTGTAAGTTTAAATTCTATGATGATAGAAAAATTTTTCCAATTAGTTTCACAAAAACAGTTTGATAAAGCAAAAAAACTTGCTGAAAATATGTCAGAGATAATAAAAAAAATTTTTGTTAAAAGTATAGAAGAATTTTATTCATCTAATTTTGAAGTTATAGTTTCAGATTTAGCAGAACAACAAATTCCTAAACTTGAACGGTTTTTACCTTTACTTGCAGCAGTTGCATCAATTTCTACTCTCTTAGGATTTACGGGGACTGTTGTAGGAATGATAAAAGCGTTTGAATCAATAGCACAGGCTGGTTATGCTTCACCACAGGTTGTTGCAAAAGGGATTGCTGAAGCGTTGATAACTACAGCAGCGGGACTTATCGTAGCAATCCCTACGATAGCGTTTTATCATTATTTTACTTATCGTGTAGATAGATATATTACCCAACTTCAACATTATCTTCAAGAATTTATCAGTATCAAAAAAATATAATTTTTTTTATATAAAAATTTAATATAATTAAATTTAAGGAGAACAGATACTATGAATTTTCAGTTTTTTATATTAGGTTTTGTAGCAGGAATTTTTGGAGGTGTATTAGGTATTGGTGGTGGAACAATCATTATTCCGTATTTAGTTTATATTACTTCTTTGACACAACATCAAGCACAAGGTGTGTCTTTGGTGTTGTCAGCGTTGCCTGTAGGATTATTGGCTGCAATTAAGTATTATAAAGAAGGAAATTTGAATTTATCTATAGGATTATTGGTTGCATTAGGATTTTTCATTGGAGGATATTTAGGCGCTATTTTTGCACATAAAATTTCAGATTTTTTATTAAAAAAATTTTTTGGTATTTATTTATTAATTGTTGCTATAAAGATGATTTTAAAGTAGTTTTATGAAGATAATCGCTGATTTACATATTCATTCAAAATATTCTCGTGCTACTTCTAAAGATATGAATGTATCTGATATTGTTTTTTGGGCAAAGCTTAAAGGTATAAATTTGTTAGGCAGTGGAGATTTTACGCATCCAGGATGGTTCTCTGAACTTAAAAAGTATTTAAGACAAATTTCAGATTTTACATACGAATATAACGGAGTTAAATTTGTGCTTACAACAGAAGTAAGCAACATTTTTTATCGTAATGGTAAAAATTATCGTGTGCATAATATAATATTTTTTCCAGATTTTAGATCAGTAGAAAAGTTTAATAATATTTTACAAAACTATGGTGATTTATTTTCTGACGGGAGACCAATTGTATCATTAGATTGTATTGATTTAGTTGAAATTGTTAATGAGATTACAGAAAATTCTTTAGTAGTGCCGGCACATGCATGGACTCCGCATTTTTCTATTTTTGGTTCAAACAGCGGGTTTGACAGTATTGAAGAATGTTTTGGTAAATATTCAAGTTATATAAAAAGTATTGAAACAGGACTTTCTTCCGATCCAAAAATGAACTGGCGGTTGTCAAAGCTTGACAAGATAACTTTGATTTCAAATTCAGATGCGCACTCGCCACAAAATTTAGGTCGCGAAGCAAATGTTTTTGAAATAGAAGACGACTATGAAGATCTATATACTGAGATTATAAAAATAATAAAAAATAAAGATAAAAAGAAATTTTTGTATACTATAGAATTTTATCCTGAAGAAGGGAAGTATCATTATGATGGGCATAGAATTTGTAATGTTTGTTTATCTCCTAAAGAAACAAAAAAATATAAAAACATCTGTCCCGTATGCGGCAAAAAGTTAACCATAGGTGTAATGAATCGTGTAGAATCTCTTGCAGATAGAGAAGAAAATTTTATTCCTAAAAATTCTATACCTTATAAAAATGTTATTCCTCTTATGGAAATTATAGCAGAAGCTCTATCAACAGGCAAAGGAACACAGAAAACTTTAAATGAATATAATTTTATAACCACACAGGTTGCAGCAGAATTTGATATTTTGTTGGAGCTTTCTGAAGAAGAATTGAAGAAAAAAATTAATCCAAAAATTGTTGAAGGTATTATAAAAGTTAGAAATGCTGAAGTAGAAATTTTTCCTGGTTATGATGGTGAATATGGTAGAATAAGTATTCTTTGGAATAAAAACGCAAAAGAAGTTTTTAAACAAGAAAATAAACAATTAGAGCTATTTTAATTTTTTAATAAGAGGTATAAATTTATGATAAAAGTAAAAATAGCAGATCTTATGTTTGATGAGGTTTCACAGATGGGAATAGTTTTGTTAGAAGAAGAAACTCAGCAAATACAAAATGTTAAAAAGAAAGTTTTACCAATATGGATAGGTATGTTTGAAGCACAAGCTATATTGTTTAAACTACAAAATCTTTTTTTTCCAAGACCATTAACTCATGATTTGTTAAAAAATATTATAGAAACTTTAAAATTTTCTGTTGAATATGTAATAATTACTAAAATAGAGAACAACACTTTTTTTGCTGAAATACATATAAAGAAAGATAAAGAAAAGTTTGTTATAGACAGTAGACCCTCAGATGCGTTAGCTTTAGCAGTGCGTGTAGATGCAGATATATATGTAAATGAAGAGGTTATCTTACAGGCAGGAGTAGATAAAGAGGAGTTTATAAAAGAACAAAAAGATAAGTTGTTAAAACAATTATTAGAATTTATTGATGAAGAAGATAATAAGTTGAAACATTAAAAAATTTTTATGAAAAATTTTCATATTCAATGGCATATTACTGAAATTTGTAATTTCAAATGTTTACATTGCTATAAAGAACCTTACAGAAAAGAGTTGGATTTCAAAGAGTTGAAAGTTGTAGCTAATAGATTAAATGAATTTATAAATAATTATGGATACAATCTTACAATTTCTCTTACTGGTGGTGAACCATTTTTAAAACCTGAAATTTATGATATAGCAGAATACATAGACAAATTTCCTTCAATAGTTAAAATTAATTTTATCACAAATGGTAGTATAATACCAGATGTTTTCAGGTTGAAAAATTTGTCTAAGTTAGGCATTATATATATCTCTTTGGAAAGTATTGATGAAAAAATAAATGATAAAATTCGTGGTGAAGGAAGTTTTAATATTGTATTTAAAAATTTACATAAGCTATCTAATAACTTTAATGTTGGGATAATGACAACTTTGCTGAATACAAATATTGAAGAGATAACAACAAACTTAAAGTTTTTTGTTGAAAAATTATTTTTAATAGGAATAAAAGAAATTGTTTTTGAAAGATTTGTTGCTTTAGGTGAAGCAAAGAATTTAAAAAATGAAGTTGTAGATAAAGATAATATTTTAAGATTTTATTCTCAATTAGCAGAACTTTTTAATGTTGAATTTGAAGAGTTAAAAAAATATCCTGCTATAAAGATAGTTAATAGAAAAAATTTTTTTGAATTTAATAATTTAGAAATTTATGGTGCAAAATGTATTTTAGGTAGAGATGGTTTTGCAGTATTGTGTGATGGCAGTATTTATCCTTGTAGAAGATTTGATTTTGAAATAGGGAATTTTTTAGTTGAAAAAAAACTTTTTTTTAGCAAAGATAAATTAAATTTATTGAAGAAAAATTTTGTAAGAAATGATGATATTTTTTGTTGTTATGCTCTACAAAAAAGTTTAAAAAATTAGAATTTGATAAATTTAATAAAGATTAAAAAAGGAGGAAAAATCTATGGATAGTTTAGATTTGATGAAATCGCTTGCAATAAAAAATGATAAAAAAATAATTTTTTTGGTAATAGACGGACTTGGTGGTGCTGCACATCCTCAATATGGAAAAACAGAGTTAGAGGTTGCTTTACATCCAAATCTTGACAGAATTGCAAAAGAATCTTTATGTGGTTTAGCAATACCTGTAGATTATGGCATTACACCTGGTAGTGGTCCAGGACATTTAGCGTTGTTTGGTTATGACCCAGTTAGATATTTAATAGGTCGTGGTGTGTTAGAAGTTTTAGGTTTAGGGTTTAATATGACTTCTGATGACTTAGCTTTTAGAGGAAATTTTGCTACGATATCTGATGGTATAGTTGTTGATCGTCGTGCTGGAAGAATCTCTAGTGAAGAAACTAAAAACTTGATAGATAAAATTCAAAAAAGTATTAAAAAAATTGAAGATGTTGAGATATTTTTGATTCCTGGAAAAGAACATAGGTTTGCTGGAGTTTTTAGATCTAAAAGACTCAGAGAAGAAATTGCTGATAATGATCCACATAAAGAGGGCAACAAACCACATAAAATATTGCCTCTAAACAACAACAAAGACACAATATTTACTGCGTCTGTAGTAGAAAAATTTATTTCTGAAGTTTCAGAAATTCTAAAAGATGAAAAAAAAGCAAATTATGTTTTATTAAGAGGATTCGCGAAATATCCTTATATACCTAAAATGCAAGAAGTTTATAAATTAAATCCAGTAGCAATTGCTGTATATCCTATGTACAAAGGACTTGCACAACTTGTTGGTATGGAGATTGTGGATGAGTGTGAAACAGTATATGACGAACTTAAAAAATTAAAAGAATTATTTAATAAACCTTACGATTTTTATTATGTGCACATAAAAGACACTGATAAACTTGGTGAAGATGGCAATTTTGAAGAAAAAGTAAAAAAAATAGAAGAAATTGATAAAATTGTAGCAGAAATTTTTTCTTTAAACCCTGATGTTTTAGTAATAACGGCAGACCATTCTACACCATCATCACTTAAAGGCCATTCTTGGCATCCAGTACCTGTAGCAATATGGTCAAAAAATCCTTCTACGCCAAAAAATAATATTGAAAAATTCACTGAAGAAAATTTTTCAAAAGGTATGTTAGGAACTATTTACAGTAAAAAAATCTTATCTTTAGCAATGGCATATACTGGAAAACTTGATAAATATGGTGCTTAAAAATAATAAATGAAAGGATTAATATTAAATTTTAGCCCACGAAAAAAAGGTAACAGTGAATATGTAGCAAACGAAATTTATGAAAGTTTAAGAACAAAATTTTATAAACTAGAGTTATTAAATATAAATGATTTAAATATTTCAAAATGTGGTAGTTGTCAGGAGTATTGTTATAAATACGGTATCTGTAGAATTAGGGATGATATGCAAGTTTTATATAAACATTTTGAAGAAGATGATATAATTTTTTTTATTACACCAGTTTATTTTTATCATATTCCAGGATATGCAAAGATTATGATAGACAGATGTCAACCTTATTGGGTTAAAAAATATTTATTGAAAAATTTAAATTTAAAAAATAGAAAAAGTTTTCTAATTTGTATAGCTGCTACTAAAGGTGAAAAGCTATTTCATGGTATAGACTTGACAATGAAATATTTTTTTGATATATTTAATTTGTCATTTGTAAAAAAACAAAATTTATATTTCAAAAATGTTGAATTAAAATTAGAAATTGTAAAGTTTAAAAATTTTATTAAATATTATATAGATAAATTAAATATTAGGAGGTGATTATATGGTTAAAAAGGCATCTGATGATAAAAAAGTATTAAATAATAGTGTTGTTGCTCCTATAACAATAGAAGGAAGAACGAAAATAAAAAAAGCTAAAAAAGTATCATCTCTAAATTTGAAAAAGAAAAACGAATTTTTTATAGTTATAGATTATCCTAAAAATAATGAGATTATTACTCACAAATTACATTATGCAATAAGGATTGGAACACCAAATATTGGAAGTGTTGAGATTTCTATAGATGAAGGTGAATTTCAAAAATGTAGGTATTCTTCAGGTTATTGGTGGTATGACTGGTATAATATTCCTTTAGGTAAACATACTTTAGTTGCAAAGTTAGTTGATCCACAAAAAAATCGTACATTAAAAAAATCAGAAAAAGTTGTTTGTATAGTTAAATAATTTTTATATTATTTTGAATTTTTTATTTAAATTTAACTTAAAAATAATATTTCAAGGAGGCAAAGATGAGCAAACCGAAATTTGAGCGCAGCAAGCCACATGTAAATGTAGGCACTATAGGTCACATAGACCATGGCAAGACGACACTTACAGCAGCTATTACGCATGTATTATCCAA
>CALFVX010000045.1 GCA_937928765.1 uncultured Endomicrobiia bacterium | reverse complement strand
TAAAAAATATAAAAAAATTTATAAACTTTGGCAGAAATCAAAATATCGTAAAAATTGTTATTAAAACTGATAATTTTAAGTATTACTTTAATATTTTAAAAAAATTATATAAAACTAAAAATTTAAAAAGAATAACATTTTTTACAATTGGCAAAACATCCTTAATTTCAAGAATAATCAGTATAATACTAAAAATGCCTATAGTTTATGTGGCTATAAAAAAACCAGTAATTTCAACACAACCTGATATAAATAAAATAATAAAATACTTATCTAAAACAGGTTTTTTAAACTAAATTATTTAAAAAAAATAAACAATACCCTAAAGATTAATCTTATTTAGTCCTTAATAAAAATAAAACAAATTAATTTAAAAATTTTATAAAAAATTCATTCAATTAAAAAAATCCATAATTTAAATCAAGTTCCTATAAGTTATATTATGTTAATTTATATATTTAAAAATATATGTTATATTTTTTAATAAAATATACGATAAAACGATAAAAAATTAAAATTGTTAATATGAAACTTTAAAATAATATTTTTGTAAATTTGTAAAAATTTGATGTTATACTTTAAATTTTTATTTCTATAAAAATATTTAAATGTAAGGTAATATATAGGTAAGATTTAATAACTAATTAATAACAAGCACTAAAATATTTAAAAAGAAAAAATAGGCAAGTAAGTAATGGCAGAAATTATCCTTAAATCAGTTTTATTATCTTTACGGTAAGAATAAAAAATATCATTATTGCAAGATGTACAGTATGGAGAAACTATAATCTGCTTTTCTTTTATATCAAATTCTTTTAAATCTCTTTTAATTTTCTCTAACAAAGAATATTTTCTAGAATCCACAATATAACAATCATTGCATATATGCGGACCTACTACAAATTTTAATTTTTTAGTTATATTTTTATCTTTTAAAGTAAATAAATTTAAGGCATTTTTAACTATTCCAGCTTCGGCTCCTTTTCTTCCTATATGTATTAATGCTATGTATTTCTTTTCTTCATCATAAATAAAAAAAGGAACACAATCTGCAGTAAATACAAAAATTATCGCTTTTTTAATGTTAGTAATAACTCCATCTACTAAAGGATAAAATTTGTAGTTGTATATATTCCCCCCAACATTAATTTTAAATAAATCTATGTTTTTTTTAACAAATATTACATTATTACCATGTGTTTGCTCATAGAAAATAAGAGAAGATTCTTTTGGAAGGTTAATTTTTTTAATTAATCCTAACAAGGATTTTATTTTATAATCGGATATTTTTATGTTATTTTTTATTTTTAATTCTTCTTCGTTAAAATTATTATTAATTATTTTATTAATAAAACTTTTTGTTGTAAAAAATATATTAGGCGAGTTTTCTAATTTTAAGAACAATAAATCATTTATTATTTTTCCCCACATTTTTAATATTTTTTTTCAAATCTTTCAAAAATTAAAGATTCTGTTGAAGTAGAACTTTCTATACCCTTTATTGCTAACATAAGATCTTCAGGACTTGTTGCTGCTTGTAGTGCAGTATCTAAAGAAATTATGCCTTTATTAAAAAGCTCTAACAAAGCCTGATTAAATGTTTGCATACCATATAACTTACCTTGTTTCATAAGATTAGATATATCTCCAAGAGTGTTTTCTTCAATACATTTTTTCACCGCAGGACTAACAACTAAAATCTCAACAGCAGCAACTAACCCTGGCTTATCTTTTCTTACTACTAACCTCTGAGATATAACACCTTTTAATGTGTCAGCCAATTGTAACCTTACCTGATTCTGATGATAAGTAGGAAAAATGTCTATTATTCTGTTTACTGTCTGTATAGCATCAACTGTATGCAGTGTTGAAAGAACAAAATGCCCTAATTGTGCAGCAGTAAGTGCAGATTGGATAGTTTCTAAATCCCTCATTTCTCCTATTAATATTACATCAGGGTTTTGTCTGACAATGTGTTTTAAAGCAGAAATAAATGATAAAGTATCGTAAAATACTTCTCTTTGAGAAATTATTGATTTTTTGTTCTTATAAACAAACTCAATTGGATCTTCTATAGTAACAATATGTGCACAACGTGTAGAATTTATATGATCTATCATACTTGCTAATGTAGTAGATTTGCCTGAACCTGCTGGTCCTGTAACTAAAACTAAACCCCTTACATTTTCTGCAAGTTTGTATACAGTTTCTGGCAAGTTTAACTCTTGCTTTTGTGGAACTTCGGCAGGTATATATCTTATTGCAATATTTATCACTCCTTTTTGAAAAAAAACATTCATTCTTAACCTTCCTAAATTATCAAAATCATATCCAATATCACACTCTTTTTCTTGAAAAAACTTTTTTTGTTGTTCTTCTGTCATTACATAATTAAGAAAATTCTTGATATCATCAAAAGATATAATACCAAATTCTTGTAATCCTTGCAGCAATCCTTGCATCCTTACATATGCTATATCATTTGTTCTTATATGTAAATCACTCGCTTTTAAATCTATAAATTTTTTTAATATCTGTTTAAATTTATCTACTGTTGTCATTTCAAAACTCTTAATCCTTTTCTTCTTATACTATAAGAAGGAGGTTTGTTTTCTTCTTTAATATCAGAAAATGTTATATTATTTGTTTTAGCTGATTCTTTAAGTCTTTTTGCTGATTTAATTCTTTCTGTTGTTTTAAACTTTTCTGACGAAGACCATCCACTTGCTATAATAGTAACTTCTACAGTTCCTTCAAAGATAGAATCAGAAACATAGCCAACAAAAACTAAAGCATTTTTATCTAAAACTTGAGACATTAAATATTCTCCTGCAACCCTTACATCATTGGCAAGAATGTTTTTCCCACAGATATTTACTAACAACCTTTTTGCTCCTTCAATTTTTATATTTTCTACAAATGGATTATTTAAAGCGTTTTTTATTGCTTTTTTTAATTTATTTTCTTCATCATCATTAGCCATGCCAACACTCATAATAATATCTCCAGCATCTTTTAGAACATTCTTAGCATCAGAAAAATCTACATTCATATACCCTGTCCTTACAATAACATTCCACATACTTAAAACTGCTTTGTATAAAACATCGTCTGCAATTCTATAAAGCATATCAGAAAAGTTTAAGTTAGGATACATTTCTAAAAATTTTTCGTTTGGTATTATAAGTAGTGCATCAACATATTTCTTTAGTTCTGAAATACCTTCTTCAGCATTTTGCATTCTTAAAGGTCCTTCGAAACTAAAAGGTTTAGTAACAACACCAACAGTTAATATTCCAATCTCTTTAGCTAATTTTGCAATTACTGGTGTTGCACCAGTACCTGTTCCTTTACCCATACCACAAGTTAAAAACAACATGTCTGTATTACTTAATAAATTTCTAATTATTTCAATAGATTCTTCTGCAGCTTGTTTTCCAATTTCAGGTTTTCCACCCGAACCTTGACCTTTTGTTGTCTTTTGTCCAATTTGTACAACTATAGGAGCGCTTGACATTCTCAATGCTTGAAGGTCTGTATTGATACTTATTATTTCTACCTCTGAAGTATCTATTAGTCCTGCAGAAACCATTCTATTAACAGTATTTCCTCCAGCACCACCTATTCCAAAAATTTTAATTTTTACTGGTTGTTTATTCTCAATATTTTTTGTAGTATCCATAAAATTTATTCAAAAATTCTCCAAATTTTTTTAAATATTCCTTTTATGCTCTTTTTATTTTCTTTATTAAAAAATCTTTTCCTCTGCTTATTTAATATCTGATGTTTTATAAGTGATATCGCTGTAGTATATGAAAAATTTGAAATTATATCTTCATCTCCTACTATGGCATTCTCTAATCCAATATTTCCTGGCCTAACATCTACACCATTCTCAAGTTCAGAATATTCGCTGTTAAAAAGTTCTTTTATAGCATTTGTGATACCTAATAAATTTGCTCCACCTCCTACAACAACTATATCTCCATATTGAAGCACAGATTCTACTAAAGGATTATTTTTTAACTCAGGAATAATTCTATCTAAAAACAGTCCTTCTAAAACTTCTGCTATAATTTTTGCAATTTCTTTTTTAGAAGTTACCTTAATATTTTTACCGTCCCTTGATGGTATTTCTACAGGCTCATCCTTTCTTATTATTGAAGGTTGTGATACTCCGTATTGGTATTTAATATTTTCTGCTATATTCCAGGAAGTTTTATAATAAGCTGCAAGTTCTTTTGTAATTAAATCAGCTCCCATATCTATTTCATTACTATAAAATTCTTTACTATATCTTATACATCCATTATTATAAATTACAACACCTATAGTTTGACCATTAAAATCTATCACCAAACATCCAAGTTTACGTTCTTCAAGTTCTGTAACAAGTTGACTTAGTGGAATTAATCCATATAATATATCATCCGGTATACAATCAGCTAAAGCAAAAGTACGTTCTATATTACGCAAAAAACTCATATATGCAACAACAGTATGTGCTTGCACTTCTAACATACTACCCTCCATATTCACTGGATTGCTAATTCCTGGCTGCCCATCAATGATATATTCTTGTGGAATTATATCTATAATATCTCTGTCAGTTGATATCCTTAAATTTTTTATTGCATGGTCAAGAATTTTTTCTTGATCTTCAACAGTAATTGTTTTATCAGTAGAAGTTATTGGAATTTGTGCTGAAGTATTATAAGTATTAACAAACATACCACGAACACCTATTATTAACTTTGTCCTTTCTAACTTACTTATTTCTTCAAGTTCACTTATAATTTCTGAAACAAGTCCTGAGGTTTTTTCTATATCTTTTACTACACCAACAGAAAGTGCTTCTCTATCTACAAGTTGTTTGCCTGCAACAATTTCAATTAAATCTCTTTCATAATCATATTTACCTATCACACCTGTAATTCTTCCTGAACCTAAATCTAACCCACAATATATCTCTTCTTTTGCCATAATTTGCTCCTATTGTGTTAATATATAAAATTTTAAAATTCATAATCAATAAATTATTTTATATAAACCATCCCTTCGTCTAACAATCTTGCATATACATAAATTCTTTTGTTTAAAGCAAAAATTAGAGTATTAAAAAGTAAACTTAAATTTATTTTATCAAATGTATCATCAAAGACAATTTTACTTCCGTTTACAAAATATAAAATATATTCGTTATTATCTTTTATTTCAATCATCTTTATATAAGATAACAAATTTTTTTCTAAAAGAAAATTATAAATAGAAACGATTCTATTTACATCAAAACTATTTTTAAATTTAATTTCTATAATTTTAGAAAAATCTACTCTGCTTTCGTCAAATATCTTAAATCTATCAGATTTCTTAGATATAAAAATCTTTTCGGTATTTTCTATAGTATAAAACATCGGAATTCTACTTTTTAATTCTAATTTTAATTTTTTAAATGGGAAAAAATTTGTCTTTATCTCTTCGATCTCACTATAGGTATAAGAAAGTTTTTTTAATATTTTTCTAAAATTAAAAAAAGATATTTTATTATTCAAAAAAATCTTTAATATCAAAGAATTAGGTAAGGTTGTGTTATTTTTGATAATTTCTACTTGTTCAATTTTTAAAAAATTTTTTATCATTTGTATAGCATTAAATGAAAAAAAATATAAAAAAAATATTATAATAGTAAAAACTAAAATTTTGCTAACCGATCTTTTTATTTTTTTATCTTTGTATTTATATCTATAATACAAATACTTTTTTTTCATTTATTATATTTATATAAAGACAAACTTATTATCTTTTCAACTAACTGTTGGAAATCTATACCTCTATACTTCGCTGCTTCTGGTAACAAAGACATAGGAGTCATTCCTGGAATAGTATTTATCTCTAATACATAAGGAATATTTGTTTTCTGCTGCAAAATTATATCTACTCTGCAGACAACTTCATATCCAATACTTTTTGCAGCTTTATATGCAACTTCTTCTATCTTTTTATATATTTTTTTATCAATTTCTGGTGGTATTATGTGCTCAGATCCGCCAACTTTATATTTTGAATCAAAATCATAATATTTATTCAAATTAGGTTTTATTTCAACTATAGGTAGTATTTCTTCACCTAATATAGGAACTGTAAATTCTCGTCCTTTTATATACTTTTCTATAATTATTTGATTGTCATACTTAAAAGCATTTTTAATGCCTTCTTTAAAATGATTATAATTTTCAGCAATAGTAACTCCTATTGTGGATCCTTCATTTACAGGTTTAATAACTACTGGAAAAACAACTTTATAGTCTTTTATTTTTTGTCCTTTTTTAAGAAATCTCCATGGCGCAGTTGGTATTTTATTGGCTAAAAATATACATTTTGAAAAATGTTTATTCATTGCTAAAGCAGAAGCTAAAAAAGAACAACCAGTATACTTTATATTCAACGATTCTAAAATTGCTTGTAATTCTCCATCTTCACCAAATCTGCCATGTAAAGCTATAAAAGCTAAATCTATCTTTTTTATTTTAAGTTTTAATATCTCCTTAATATAATCTTTTTTATTTAAATCTATAAGTTCTACTATATATTTTGAAGAATTTAGTAAAGTATCATATATAGCTTTGCCTGTTTTAATACTAATTATTCTTTCAGATGAAAATCCTCCATATAAGATAGAAATCTTTAATTTTTTCATAAATTTATAATTTAATACCTATCAACTTTATCTCAGGCTCAATTTTAATGTTAAATTTTTCTTCAACTTTTTTCATTATATACCTCATAACATTAACAAAATCTTCACAAGTAGCTTTGTTTTTATTTATAATAAAATTAGCGTGTCTTTCAGAAACATAAGCATCTCCAAAAGAATATCCTTTAAGTCCGCATTTTTCAATTAACATTGCTGACGACATATTACCTTCTTTTGGATTTTTAAATATACAACCAGCATTAAATGTACCTAATGGTTGTGTTTTACTTCTTTCAAGTAATACTTCTGTAATTCTTTTAGATAATTCATTTTTGTCTGCTTCTTTTAATAAAAAAGCTGCTTTTAATATTATAAAATTTTCTTCTAACCCGCTTGTTCTATATCCAAAATTTATTTCATTTTTATTTAATCTTATAACTTTAGCATCTAAATCATCAATTTTTATGGCTTCTATATAAGACAAATTTTCAGATACTGTTTTAACTTTAGTGCCAGCATTCATAACTATTGCTCCACCTACAGAACCTGGAATACCAAACAATTCTTCTAATCCCCCTAAGGAAAAATCTACAGCTGACTTTATTAACATAGGTAACATCACTGCACTACCAGAAACTACATTATTTCTATCAATAACTACAGTAGCAAACTCACCCTTAAGTTTAATTACTAATCCATCAAAACCTTTATCTGAAACCAAAATATTAGAGCCAGCTCCTATAACTAAAATTTTTATATTAAAATCATGTGATAACTTCAAAACTTTTATTAGTTCGTCAATATTTTTAACAAAAACAAAATATTTTGCAGGACCACCTATGTTTAAAGTAGTGTATTTAGCAAGTTTTTCTTTAGTCTTTATAAATATGCCGTATCTTTTAATTTCTTCTAAAAAATTATCTTTTGATACCATATTTTTCTACTAAACTATTTGAAATTTTATAGACATCACCTGCACCTAAGGTTAAAATTACAGAATTATCTTTAATACTACTTAATAATCTTTTGTAATCAAAATATTCAACATCAAAACCTTTATTTTTTAAATCATCATATATCAATTTTTCAGTTACGCCAGTAATTGGTTTTTCATTTGCTGGATATATCTCTAAAAGAAAAATTTTGTTTTCCTTTAGGAAACCTTTTGAAAATTCTTTATATAATATTTTTGTTCTTGTATACCTATGTGGCTGAAAAATCACAATTATTTTTTTATCTTTTAGTTTTTTCTTTAACGCATTTAAAGTATAAAATATTTCTGTAGGATGATGGCCATAATCATCATATACATCAACAATGCTATTGTTTAATTTTATTCTACCTTTAAACTCCAATCTTCTTTCTACACCATAAAATGTTTCCAAAGAATATTTTATATCTTTTAGATTAAACCCACAAATAACTCCGCATGCAAATACTCCTAAAGCATTTAAAATATTGTGAACACCTAAAACATTTAAATTTATTTTATCTAACCTTTTACCTTTATAGTATACGGAAAATTGTGTATAAGATTCATTTATATCTCTTGCAACAAAATCATTATTTTCTTTTATTCCATAAGTATAGAATTTTCGCTTAATATGTGGAAGTAACGAACAAATATTTTTATCATCCCCACATAAGATATTAAATCCATAAAAAGCAACAGAATTAAAATGTTCTAAAAAAGCTTTTTTAAGATTATTCATATCTTTATAAAAATCTAAATGATCATTTTCTATATTAGTACATATAACAATATATGGCAACAACTTTAAAAACGAGCCATCACTTTCATCTGACTCAACAACTATGAATTTACCCTTGCCAAGTTTTGCTGAAGAACCAATATTTTTAAACTTTCCACCAACAACAATTGTTGGATCATAACCACATTTATCAATTAATAGTCCAACCATAGAAGTTGTAGTTGTTTTACCATGTGTGCCACATATACTTATTGTATATTTCATTCGCGCTATCTCTGCTAACATTTCAATTCTTGATATTACAGGAATTCCTCTTTTTATAGCTTCTACAATTTCTGAATTATCTTTAGATATCGCAGATGAATATACAACTACATCAGTATTTTTAATATTATTCTTACTATGTTTTAAAACAATTTTTGCTCCTAAAGATCTCAATCTTTTTATAACATCACTGTTTTTAATATCAGATCCAGAAACTTTAAATCCTAAATTTAGCAATACTTCAGCAATACCGTTCATGCCACTACCACCTATACCTACAAAATGCACTTTTTTTATCTTATTAAATACATCTCGCATAATTTTTACCTTTTTTCTGTTTGTCTCTTTACAGTAGTTTTTAACCCACCACGAAGATTAAATTCTAATTCTATGTATAACCATTTTGGTTCTAACAAGTTATACAAATCTTCAAAAATTCTGTTAACAACATTTTCATGAACTATCCCCACATTGCGAAAACTTTGTATGTAGTACTTTAAAGATTTCAATTCTACACAAAGTTTATCAGGAATATATTTTATCCTTAATATCGCAAAATCTGGAAGTTTGCTCCATGGACAAATACAACTAAATTCTTGTGTCTCTATTTCTATTGTGATATCTTTACCTTTATAATCATATTCAATTGGTACCAATAGCTCAGAAGAAACTTTGTCAAATACAGGTGATAATTTTTTTATATTTTTTATAAATTCTTTTTTCATTCTAAATTAACCATTAAAGATATAAATTTTAAATATTCTGTTTCTTGTTTCATTGAAAGATAAACTGGATGATCTATTGATTGACTGCCGCAAAATAATATAATACCTTTTTGTCCATTTTTCAACATTGATTTCAACAGAATTTCTTGTATGTCTTGCCATATAATATGTTGTGCACAAACTGAAAATATAAATATTCCATTTTTTTCTATAAACTTCAATATGTTGCTACAAATCATTTCATATTTTTGTTTTGCTTTTTTGATATCTTTTTTAGATATTGTATAAGATGGAGGATCAAAAATTATTATATCAAACTTTTCTTTGTTATATTGTAAAAAATCTTCCACTTTTTCATTTACAAAATTTATCCTTACTTTATTAAGTTTAGCATTCTGTTTAGCCAATTCTATAGCGTAAGAAGAGGAATCTACACAAACAACTTCTTTAGCTTTTGCAATTTTTGATATAATACCAAAAGATCCTGTATAACAACATAGGTCTAAAACTTTCTTGCCCTCAACTATACTAGACAAATATTTCCTATTTTGCAGTTGATCATAATAAAAACCAGTTTTTTGTCCGTTAAAAATATCCACTAAAAATTTTGCTTTTAAATGTTCAATTTCAACTATTGTATTATTTGTATTATTTTTAGAATATAAAATTTCTTTATTTTGTTGCGCTTGTTCATATAATCTAGAATTTACATCATTTCTTAAAACTAACATTTTGGGATCAAATATATCTATGATACTTTCAACAATTTCTTTCTTAAAAATTTCCATTGCAGAAGAAAAAAATTGTATTACAAAATAATCACCATATCTATCAACTACCACACCTGATAAAAAATCACTTTCTCCATAAACAATTCTGCAAAAATTTACATTAATTGCAAAATTTTTTCTAAATTTCAAAGAATTAATTATTCTTTGTTTAAAAAAATTTTTATCTATTTCAACATTTTTTTGTGTAGTTAGTATTCTAATAGATATTAACGAATATGGATTATAAACACCTTTACATAAAAATCTTTCTTTGTTATCATAAACTTCAACAAAAACATTTTCTTTAGGCAAATTTTCTTTTCTTATTTCATTTGAAAATATCCAAAGATAACCATGCTTCAACTTATTTCTAAACTGACTATTTGTATAAACTTCAAAAATTTTATTAACCATTTTTAACTAAAACAAAATTTATTTGAGAGAAATCTTTAAACTTTTTTAAGAATTCTTTATATGCATCACCACAATTTTTTGCTATTTCTATATAATTAAAAGAATTTATTAATGCTAAAAGTTCATCTTTTTTTACTTCTGAATAGAAATGCTTCAATTTTAATTTATAGTATAATTTATTTCTGTAATAAACATACAAAAAAAATTTATCAAGGTTTCCTTTAAAAATTTTTAAATTTGTAATAATATTACCAAAGTTGTCAGAAAACAAATATTTTCCAAAAAAATATGTTTTATTTTTATATCTTTTTATTTCAACTTTTGGAAAATAAATATAGTTAATTTCTTTTTTATCAATTCTCTTACAAATTTTTTCAATTTTAATCCCTCTTGCTAAAAATCCAGCTACTGGTGCAAAAATATCTCTTCCGTGAAAAGTATAGCTTATCTGATTTTTTAGAAAATATCTATTATTTACAACTTTATATATTTTAGCATCGCAGGATATTATTTTTGTAAGTAATCCATTGTCAGGTGCCAAAAATATATACCCTTCTTTTTTAACTAAGATAATTTTTCTATTACTGCCAACTAAAGGATCAACAACACAAACAAATATACTTTTTTTAGGAAAATATTTATATGAAACATCAATTATTATTGCAGCTTGTAAAACATTCTGTGGATTGATATTGTGAGTTAAATCAATAATTTCTGCATTTTTACATATATTTTTCATTACACCTTTCATCTGACCTACATAGAAATCATTACCAAAATCTGTTAACAAAACAATGTACTTTTTATCCATTGTTCTATCCTAATAAAAACAAAAATTTTGCTATTTCTTATTTTTTAATATCATCAAAAAAAATGTGTATTATATCTTAAATTAGCAATTAATAGAAGTTTTAAATTTATTATTTTTGTAACTAAATTACAAAATTTTTATGACATACATTCCATAGCACCTATTTCATCTATTGTAATGATAAAATTTTTAAAATTATTGGACAAAAAATTTTAAATTTATCTAATAACAATTCTTTCTAATACATCTTCAAATATATCATATTTTTTATAGTGTAGAATCTTATGCTAACTATAATCATAAACCATATTTTTAGTATTATGTTTTACAGCAAAAAATTCTTCTTCTTTTGCAGTATTAACTATATTAAACCCAATTCTTTCATTCTTTTTTCCAAAAATTTCTTCAGTGTAAAAACCAATAATTTCTGCATTATATATGCATAAAATTTTTTTAATTAATGTTTTTTTCCCACTTTTAGGCAGTCCTGTAATAAAAATATATCTTATTTTATCTTCCATATGGTTTTATGTAATTGAGGTATTATATGAATAGAAGCTACTTTATCTTTTATTTGAGAGTATAAATTACATAAATTAAAAAAAATATTTTTATTAGCTTTTTTAAACCAAGTTGTTTCTGGTTGCAATATAAAAAAATCTGGTTTTGTTTTAGTTAATAATTTTTTTATTTTTATTATTAATTTTTTATTGTAATAATTTTTTGTTATAACTATTTTAACAAAAAATTCTTTATTAAATTTTTTACACAAATCTATACTTTGTTTTACCAATTTAAAAGTATCAAAATTTTTAACATCATCTATTGAAAGCTTTAAATTAACAGATATTACATCTAAAAATTTTATTATTTTTATTAACTTATTGGGCAAAGTAGCGTTTGTTTCTAGATAAACTTTTGTATTATATTTTTCTATTTTTTGTAAAAAATTTATTAATTCACTTTCATTTTGTATCAAAGGCTCACCACCTGTCAAACTTATAAACTTAGGTTTGTATTTTTTTATAAACATATCAACTATTTTTAAAACTTCATTAACATCTTTTTTATCTTCAGGATCAACTTTTTTTGCTTCTTTTGTATCACAGTAAAAACAATTTAAATTACATCCAGAAAATCTTATAAACAAAGTAGAATATCCTATATACTTTCCTTCACCTTGATAAGAAAAAAATATTTCTCTTATATTCATATTATTAGAAAAACTATTTCAGTAATGGGTCTTTAATAGAAGCTTTCATAAACCCTTCAGCACGAATCTTACAAGAATCGCATAAACCACAAGGTTTTTTATCACCTTTATAACAGCTCCAGGTAAGATCTAGAGGAACTTTTAATTTTAAGGCAAGTTTTATAATTTGTTCTTTTGATAAATTTAATAGTGGAGCTTTAATAAATATTTTTTTACCTTCTATAGAATATTTTGTCCCTACATCAACTGTTTTTTGCAATTTATTTATGAATTCTTCTCTACAATCTGGATAGCCAGAAAAATCTATCTGGTTGGCACCATAGAAAACATACTTTGCAGAAATTGCTTCAGCAAAAGATACTGCAAAACTTAAAAATATAAGATTTCTTGCTGGAACATAGGTTGATGGAATAGTATTTTTTGTTTTTTTAACAATTAAAGGTAAATTTCTATCTAATAGAGAACTGCCTTTCCATGGAAGACTTATTTTCACTATATAATATCTAACCTTTAGATACGAGGCGATTTTTTTAGCATAATTTATTTCTTTTCTATGTCTTTGTCCGTAGTCAAAAATTAAACATTGTGGATTAAAACCTTTTTTCTTAACATAAAATAAAGTAGTAGAAGAATCTATTCCACCAGAAAGCAAAACTACACATTTTTTATTATATTTCTTCTTCATAACTTGCATACTGAACAGATGTTTCCCAAACAATTATTTTTATTTTTTTAATATTATATTTTCTAAGTAAAATTTTAAGATTATCACAAATATATTTTGCAATGTTTTCAGCTGTTGGTTGGTTAAGTTTGAAATAATTTATTTGATTTAAATATTTATGATCAATATTTTTTATAATCTTATTGACTATTTTTTTTAACTTAACAAAATCTATAACCATCTGTTGTCTATCAAGAATTTCTTTAGAAACTTCAACTCCTACTTTCCAATTATGCCCATGTAAATTCTCGCATTTACCTTTATAATCTTTAAGTTTATGTGCTGAGGAAAAATATGTCTCTATATATACTGAATATAAAAATTTTTTATCTTCCATATTTTTATGTTTCCAACATTGAAACTTCTATCTTTCTTATATTACGAATTTTTTTGTTTAACAACATTGAACCTATGATTTTAAAATTATGTGGATCATCAGTTACATAAAATTTAATTTTAGCTGTTTTTTTATTACTCAACAGATTATTTTTAACTAACATCTCTTTAACTTCTTTTGCAGTTTCTATTGCAGAGTCAACTATTTCAACTTTATTTGCTACTATATCTTTTAGAATCATCTTTATTGCAGGATAATGAGTGCATCCTAAAACTAAAACATCTATATTTTGGTTTTTTAAAGGTTTTAGATATTCTATTGCGAGCTGTTTTATAATATTTTTGTGATTAATTCTTTGTTGTTGAGTATAATTCTTGTTCTTATAAACCTCATCAACCCAACCTTCTTCTATCAACGGAACAAACAAAGGTGTTGCTTGCATATACACCTTGGCTTTCTTACAAAATTTTTTAATTATTTTTTCATAAGAACGACTTCTAATAGTTGCTTTTGTCCCTATAACACCTATTTTATAATTTTTTGTTGTTTTTAAAGCAGTCTTTGCTCCAGGAGTTACAACTTCTACTATAGGCAATTCTTTAAAAATTTTTTTAAGTTTTAAAACAGCATATGATGAAGAAGTATTGCAAGCAACAACTAAAAGCTTTATATTATGTTTTAGCAAAAATTTTGTATTCTGAATTGAGTATTTTATTATAATGTCTTTTGACTTGTTTCCGTAAGGTACCCTTGCTGTGTCACCTAGATAAATTATATCTTCGTTGGGTAAAAGATTTATAATCTCTTTTACTACAGTAAGACCTCCTAAACCAGAATCAAATATTCCTATGGGTAGTTCAGAGCTGCTAATTTTTCCCATTTTCAAAATACCTCTTAATCCCAGCATATATTCCATCTGCTATTAATTTTTGAAATTCAGGCATTATCAATTTTAATTCTTCCTTAGGATGAGATATAAATCCACATTCTACAAGCACAGCAGGCATTTGTGCTCCTCTTAAAACATAAAAACCAGCTTGTTTTACTCCACGATAATTCTGATTTGTTCTTTGAATTACTTCTTGACCTATTAAACTACAAAGTTTTGATGATTCATTAATAAATTCATTAACTATCATAGACCACAAAATTTTTTGTAGTTTATTTAACTCCTCTGTCTGCTTTTCAAATTTCACAACTTCATTTTCAAGTTTTTCGGTAGCTACAGCATCAGGATCTGTTGCCATTTCAGATAAAAAATATATCTCAAATCCATAGTCAGTTTTAGATTTTTTTTCCGAAGCATTACAATGAATAGATATAAACAAATCTGCATTTTTACTATTAGCAAATTCAGTCCTTTTAACTAGTGGTACAAAAATATCTTCTTGCCGTGTAAGAAATACAACAAAATCATTGTCTGTTTCAAGTTTTTCTTTTAAAAATTTCGCTATTGAAAGATTAACATTTTTTTCTTGATTGTTGTAGAATCCAATAGCACCTGGATCTTCCCCTCCATGTCCAGGGTCTATAACAATTATTTTTTTTCTTTTGTTTTCATTTTTAATTATTTTTTGCGTCCAAGTTGAAAAAGAAATATCAGAAGTTGTTTTTTCTACAATATCGGGTTCTTTTAATTTTATTTTTTCTTTCTTTGTATATATGTTTATAACAATCCTACCTAAAAAATCTTCTTTTTTTACTTCTATATCTTTATGTGGAATGTAAATTTTTATTAAACAATTACCGTTTTGTTTAAAAACCTGTATTTTATCTACTATACCATTTATAATTTTATATTCTTTATTCTCCACTTTTCCACCAAAAAATGTTAAAAAAATATGGTCTTCATCAAAAGAATATTCATATTGAATATAAGAAGGATATTTTACTTCTATTTTTGCAGATTTTACTAACACATAATAACTTAAAAAAATATTATCGTTAAAATTTATTATTAGCAAATCTTTTAATTTCTGATATTCAATATAAACATTTAATATATTAGCAAAAACAGAATTGTTTAGTATAGATATTGGAACATAAGTTTTATTTTTAATATTAATAACATCTGAGTTTAAAAAAATTTTTTGGTTTGACCATATTAAATAGTTTCTATCAAAATAAAAATATATTTTTTCTCCTCTACAATTAAAAGTTATATATTTACCTACACTATGATAAACCAAAATTGCAGAAAAAATTTTTGCTAAGTCTCTAAGTAATAAATAATTTTCTTTTTTATTTTCTATTTTGTATACCTGTAACTGCAAAGTTTTTTCTGCATTAATTATTACTTGCAAATTAGTATAAAAAGTTATCCTTTGTGCAAAATTAAAATCTGAAAAACTAATACAAAAAAAACAAATAAATATAAACTTTTTCATTCTTACATAAATTCTAAAATAATATGGTTTGACAAAAATTTGTATCTATCCGATATCTTCAGACAATTGTTTTCTAAAATTAACTTCTCTTCTTTTAAAAATTTTTCTATTATACGAGAATATCTTTTAACAAGTTCATTTTCTAATGACAATCCGAATTTTGTCCTTAATGCTAACATTATTTTTTCTTTTATAGCAGTCTCTTTATCAATTTTTTCTGTATTATACAAAAATTTATCTCTTATGTATTCTTCTATGTTAGAAATATTTTTTATTCTTTTGTTGTCAAAAAATGATACAGCAGAAGGTCCAAAACCAAAATATTCTTTATATAACCAATAGTTTATATTGTGTAAACATTCAAAACCTTTTTTGGCAAAATTTGAAATTTCGTACTGAACATACTTTTTTTCTTCCAGTACCTTAACAATCAAATTATACATATCTGCTTGTAGATCAGAGTCAACATTATATTTTTTTTTATAAAAAACAGTATTTTCTTCTATACTTAAAGCATAATATGAAATATGAACAGGATTTAATTTTATACTGTTATTTAAGTCATATTCAACATCTTCAATTTTTTGTTCAGGACAGCCAAAAATAAGGTCAAAGTTATAATTTTTTATATTTAACTTATTAAATAACTCAACAGCATTATATATTTGTTTTACACCATGAACTCTACCTAGAAATTTTAATACCTTTTCATTAAAACTTTGTACACCTAAACTTATCCTAAAATTGTTAAAAGACATATAAAATATATCCTTTAATACTTTCAAATTATTTTCATTTATACTTTCTGGATTCATTTCTACAGTTATTTCTTTTATATCTTCAATATTGAAATTTTTTTTAACAAGAGAGAAAAGGTTGATAAATTGTTTTTCATTTAAAATAGATGGTGTCCCACCACCAATATATAAAGTTATTATCTGTGGATGTTGAAAGTTATTATTTTTTAAAAAATGAAAAATTTCTTCAGACAAAGATACAAGATAATCATCAATTAAATTTTGAAAATTATCTGAGACAGAATAAAAATCACAGTAATAGCATTTTGATTTACAAAAAGGTACATGAATATACAAACCATATTTACGAGATTTCATAATATGAAAAGTTTTTACAAAAGTTTTTTAACAAAAGTTTCTATCTTTTCTATCTCTACATCTGTATTAATACATGGTTTATTTACAATAATGTTGTTTACTGCTAAAACTTTATATGGAAAAACTTCTTTTATTCCTAAAATAAGTTCCATTTCACAGGCTACTGCTATGATATAATCTGGATTAATTTCTTCAACAAACATCTTTGCAATTTTTCCTCCAGGAGCAACTTTTACATCTTTTAAACCATAATTTTCTTTAATTTCCATTATATCTTTTATTTTACATTTACCACATAATTTACAGTTATCTACTGAAGAAATAACATTATGTTCACATTTAAAATACTGCAAACATCTAGGTAAAAGGATTAATATATTTTTTACTTTCCCTTTTCTGCTTAGTATTATACGATTATTCCACAATAATAAATTATTTAAAATATTATTTCTAAATTTTTTAGGTAAGAAATTAGTTAACCAAATTATAAATGAGAAATAAATTTTATAAAAAAAATTTATTGTAAATTTATAAAAAATAGTCATTTTTATCTACTCTATATCCGCAAACAAATTCTTTTGCATTAAGAACTTTTTTATTTTCAGGTTGAATTTTTAAAATTTTAATAAAAGTTTCTGCACCACAGGCTACAACAATTATACCGTCTTTTTCAATTTCAACTATTTCTCCAGGTAGAAAATTTTTTATATTTATTTTTTTAGTATTTATCAACGATGTTTGTATTATTTTTACACTTATTGTCTTATCTTTTAGTTTCAAACTAGCGGTCGCTTTAGGCCAGCGAACTAATGCTCGAACTAAATTATGGATCTTGCCTGCATCAAGTTGCCAGTTTATTTTAGATATTTCTTTTTTTATCAAAGGAGCATAAGTTATCTCACCTTCTTGTGGTATTTTTATAATCTCATTTTTTGAAAGTTTAAATATTATATCTCTTAACATCTCTAATGATATATTCAACAACTTTTCTAATAAAGTATAATAATTATCTTCAATTGAAATCCCAACTTCTTTTTGCATAAAAATTTTTCCTGCATCTAATTCTTTCTCAACCCAAAATATACTTATCCCTGTAGTTTTCTCACCGTTTATTAAACACCATTGTATGGGAGCTGCACCACGATATTTTGGCAACAGTGAAAAATGTATGTTTAACATACCAATTTTATGTAAATCAATAATTTCTTGTGTAAAGATTTTTCCATATGAAACCACAATGCTTAATTCAGGATTTAAACTTTTAATCTGGTTAAAAAAATTTTTTTCTTCAATTTTTTGCGGACAAAGAACAGATAAATTTTTTTCTAAAGCAAATTTTTTAACTTCTGTAGGCTGTAGCTTAAGTCCTCTACCTTTGGGTTTATCAGGCGAGGTTATCACAGCAGAAATTTTTATATCTTTTATTTCTGTTAATAGATTTAAAAATGGAATTGACAGAAAAGAACTTCCCCAGAAAAGTACGTTCATAAACTTAAAATTTACACTTACCAAGTTTGTATAAAATATAAAACTTTGCTTGTTTCTTTAATGTCATCCGTTGAATAAAGTTTATACCATTTATATGATCAATTTCATGTTGTAGCACTCTTGCTAATAATCCTTCTGCTTGTAATTTATGTGGTTTACCGTTAATGTCGTAGTATGACACCTCTAAATATTTACTTCGATTAACCCTATCATAATACCCTGGAAAAGAAAGACAGCCTTCTTCCTTTAATTCTTTTTCATCACTATACATTGTTATTACAGGATTTATCAAAGCTAAAGGTATTGTTTGTTTTTCTACTTTTGAAATATCTACAATTACAACTGCTAAATCTATTCCAACTTGATTTGCTGCAAGTCCTATTCCATTATAAGTATACATTGATTCAAACATATCTCTTATAGTTGATTTTAATTGTAAGCCAAAATTAACTACTAACTTCAACTTTTTTTTTAAAATAGGATTAGGATATTTTACAATTTTTAATACACTCATTTTCTTAGTGAATTTTTTATCCAATTAAGATATTCCTTATTGCCTGCTATTATTGGTAAAAATATAATTTCTGCTACTTTATAAGGATGAATTTTTTTGATTTCATCAACTAGCTTGTTAGACAACTTTTTTGTCGTTTTAATAATTAATAATGACTCTTTATCATTACAGATTTTAGCTTCCCACCAATAATAAGAATTAATATTTTTAACTATATTTACACATGCAGCAAGCTTGTTTTCTAAAATAAAATTAACAAAATCCTTTGTTTTATCATTTGGGATTGTAACAAATACAACCACATACTCTATTTTTTTCATTTTATTCTTTTATCAACGAATTTATTTTGGTTATATATTCAGATAAAACCTTTTGTGTTTCTTTTTCTTTTTGTGTTTCTAAATATATATGAATAAATGCTTCATCTGCATCAGGTAAAACTAAAATCCAATCATTTTCGTTAAACCAAATTTTCACACCATCTATTAAATCTAATTTGTATTTATTATGTTCTTCTATCAATTTTCTTATGACAAAACCTTTTTTCTCCCATGAACAAGGAATTTTTTTATATACAACACTAAAATCAGGTATCTCTCTTTTTATCCTTGAAATTTTAGTTTCTTGTTGTGCTAATAATTCTAAAATTTTTCCAATAGCAAACATACCATCAAAAGCAGGCTGAAATTCTGGAAATATATATCCGCCTAAACCATCGGCTACAAATTCTACATTTTTTTTTCTTGCTTCTTCTCTTAAATATCTCGGTAATGTTTTACTCCAAATTATTTCTACATCTTTATGTGAATATCCTATAATTTCCTTAACAACATCTGAAATGTATACAGGAAGTGCAATTTTTGATTTTTCATCTCTTATTGAGTTTAACTTCAACAACAAAACTATCATTAAAGCGAGTTGGTTATTTAATATCTTTCCTTTATCATCTACGATGTAAACTTTTTCTGCACCATTGTCTAACATAAACCCAACATCTGCATCTAAAGTTGATACTATGTTAGACAATTGTTCTAAAGCTCTTTGAAATTCTTTTTCAGAACGAACTATTTTTGTACTATCTACGAAAGCGTTTAATGAAACAACTTCTATCCCAAGTTCACCAAGGATTGAAGGAAATATATTTACTGCAGTAGAATAAGAATAATCTACTACAACTTTAAGTTTTGCTCTTTTTATATTATCTATATCTAAAGATTTTAGATATCCATCTCTATAATATTCATATGCTCTTGGTGGTAAAACAAGTTCGCCAACTTCTTCAAGTTTTGCTCTTGGAAAATCTTCCCTTAAAAAAAGTTGTTCAATGCTTTTTTCTTGTGCAACAGAAATATCGTTACCATCTTTGTCAAAAAATCTTATCTCTATAATTTCTGGATTTTTTGGAGACAACCTTACATGTAATCCACCATCTACATTCTCTTTTCTTACTTCATATCTTACCATAGGTATAGGTGCTGCACGTAAATCTCCAACCTTTACACCAGCAGATAACAATCCAGATATCATACTTCTTTTTATCATCCTTGAAGCTTTATGAGCATCTCTTGAGGTAATAACATTCTTTCCTTTCCCTAACAGACTTCCAAATGCTGCCCCAAGTTTACATGCAAACTCAGGAGAAACTTCTGAATTTAACAATCCTGCAACACCGCTTGAACCAAACAACACTCTTGACCATTTCTCCTGCCATATTAGACTTGTAGATACAGTAGAACCTTCTTCAACAATTTTCTTAGGCCATATTTTAATGTTTGCTTTAATATGTGCATTATTTTCTATTATACATTCCTCACCAATTACAGAATTCACTTCTACCACAACATTTTCACCTATTTTCGTTTTATGTGATATAATACTTTCTTTTATAGAAGTATTTTTGCCTATATATACATTATTCATAATAACGCTACCAAAAATAACTGCCCCGTCATTTATTACACAATTATCTCCTATAATGGAATGATTTATTATAACATTATTTCCTATTTTAGTATTTTTGCCAATAATTACATATTTATCACAACTAAAATTTTCTGCTATATTAGTGTTTTGACCTATGATAACATCGTTCTCTGCATATTTTATAATTTTCCCCTCTATTTCAAGCTTAATCTTTTTTTCTAAAACATCATAATGGCAATATCTATATTCTTGCAAAGTTCCAACATCTTTCCAATATCCATCTAACACACAAGCATATATAGGAATATTTTGTTGTAAAAGTTTTGGAAACAAATCTTTAGAAAAGTCATAAAAAGTATTTTGTGGTATATAATCAAAAACTTTTTTATTTAAAATATAAATTCCTGTATTAATTTTGTCAGAAAAAACCTCACTCCAGGTAGGTTTTTCTAAAAATCTTTTTATTTTATATTCTTCATCGTAAATAACAATTCCATAACTTAAAGGATTTTCAACACTTGTTAAAGCAATTGTAGCAATGGAATTTTTACTTTTATGAAAATCAATTAATTTTTGTAAATTAAAATCAGTTATGACATCTGCAGAAATTACTATAAAATTTTCTTCTTTAATATAATCTCTTGCAAACCCTACTGCACCACAAGTACCTAGGTCCCCTTCGGGTAGTAAATATTTTATTTTTACACCAAATTTTTCTCCATTACCAAAATATTTCGTAATAAATTCATATTGATAAAATAACAATACAATCATATCTTCAATCCCATAAGATTTAAGAATTTTCACGACATGTTCCATCATGGGTTTATTTGCTATTGGTAGCATTGGTTTAGGCAATATACTTGTTAATGGTCTTAACCTTGTACCAAACCCTCCTGCCATTATTATAGCTTGCATAAATTTTTACTCCTTAAAATTAAAAATTTTAACTATTGAAATGATTTATATTTTATTGTAGTTTTTATATAAAATTTTTAAATATAAATTCAATTATTATGAAAATTAAAATAAGCACTATAGAAACAGTTTTAGGTTTTTTCTTGATTTTTTCTCTTTTAGCTTTAATCTTATATACAATAACTCTTTATAAAGAACTTCCTTCCGAAGATGAATTACAAAATTTCACTCCTATACTATCTACCAAAATTCTAGATAGAAACGATAAATTGATAACAGAATTGTTTACAGAAAAGCGTACCTGGATTAAGTTTAATGATATACCACAAAATCTAATAAAAGCAACCTTAGCAATTGAAGATCATAACTTTTATCATCATTGGGGCATTAATCCAAAAAGAATTATAAAAGCAGCATTTGATAATATAACAAAAAGAAAAATTACAGTAGGTGGATCAACTATCACGCAACAACTTGCAAAAATTTCTTTTTTAACATTAAAAAGAGATTTTAAAAGAAAGTTGAAAGAATTAATATTAGCATTGTACATAGAACATCATTTTTCAAAAAATGAAATTTTAGAGATGTATTTGAACCAGCTATATTTTGGCCATGGTGCTTATGGCATACAACAAGCTTCACAAAAATATTTCTCAAAAAATCCGCAAGAACTTACACTTGCAGAGTCTGCTTTACTTGCAGGATTAATTCGTTCTCCAATGTATTATTCTCCTATAAGAAATTATGAAAGGTCTATATCAAGAAAAAATATTGTTCTAAAAAGGATGTTAAAATTAAATTATATTTCAAAAGAAGAATATGAAAAAGCCAAATTAGAAAATCCAATAATAATCCAAACTGAAGTAGTATCATTTAACGCAGCATATTTTATAGAATATATAAGAGAAGAATTAGAAAAAAATTTACCTCAAGAAGTTTTGTATACTAGTGGCATGGTAATAAAAACTACACTAAACTTAGATCTACAAAGACACGCAGAAGAAGTTTGTGAAAAAAATTTGTCTCAGCTAGACAAAATAACAAAATCAACAGAACCTGTTCAGGTAGCATTAGTTGCAATGGAAGTAAAAACAGGACAAATTCTAGCAATGATAGGTGGAAGAGATTTCAGAAAAACACAATTTAATCGTGTTGCACAATCATTAAGACAAGCAGGCTCTGCGTTCAAACCTATAGTATTCTTAGCAGCTTTAGAAAATGGTTTTAGTCCAACTTCTATAATAGAAGATACTCCGCTAATATTTTTTAATAACGGAATAGATTGGGAATTGCTTTCTACATCTACCGATTATACTAAAATAGATTTTACAAAAATTGAAAAAAAGTTAAAGATATCAAATTATAAAGAACTTATGGAAAACTTAATTACTCTTAAAAAAGATAACAAAATTTGGATACCAGAAAATTATAAAAATCAATATCACAATAAAGTAACTTTAAGAAGAGCACTTGAACTATCATTAAACTCTTGTGCTATAAAAGTAATAATGGAGACAGGTGTTCCTACTGTAATAAATTATGCAAGAAAATTAGGTATAACAACACAGTTAACTCCAACATATTCTTTAGCTCTAGGAGCTTCTGAAGTTATTCCTTTAGAACTTGTTTGTGCTTATAATGTTTTTGCAAATAACGGTATAAAAGTTCAACCTTATGGGATAATTGAAGTGAGAGATAAATTTGGAAACACTATAAAATCATATACTCCTAATGAAAGTATAGTTTTATCTCATGAATCTTCTTACTTGATAACAAACTTGCTTAAAGGTGTAATACAACATGGAACAGGAAAGTATGCTTTAAACTTAGGAAAAATCTGTGCTGGTAAAACAGGAACAACTAATGACTGTACTGATGCGTGGTTTATAGGTTATACACCAGATATAATATGTGGCGTTTGGGTAGGATTTGATTTAAAAAAATCTTTAGGTAAAGATTTCACTGGTGGAAAAGTTGCCTGTCCCATATGGACAGAATTTATGAAATTTGCAACAAAAGATTTTCCTAATAAAGATTTTGACAAACCAGATAATATAGTAGAATTAGAAATAGATGCAGAAACTGGTTTACTTGCAACTGAGTTTTCTAAGAAAAAATATATAGAATCTTTTATAAAAGGCACTGAACCACACCAATATTCTTCTTTCGACACTCAAATACTAGAAGAAAAAATTAAACTACAAGAAGAAACAGAAACTAGCGGTTTTTAGATTTTTTATTAAGATTAAATGCTTTATGTAAAGCTTTAACTGCTGTTTCTAACATTTCTTTTCTAATAATACAAGAAATTTTTATTTCCGAGGTAGAGATCATTTCTATATTAATATTTTCTTTTGCTAAAGTTTCAAACATCTTTGCAGCAACACCTGGATGACTTTTCATACCAACCCCTATTATTGACACCTTTGCCATATTTTCTTCATACACTACCCCACCTGCATTTAGTTCTTTGTTAACACTTTCTAAAACTTCAACTGCTTTTTTTAGGTCAGTATATGATATTGTAAAAGAAATATCATTTTTTCTTCCATATGCTGCAGATTGAATTATCATATCAATATTAATATTTTCTTTTGCTAAATTAGAGAAAATTTTTGCAGCGACACCTGGTTTGTCTGGAACATCTAATATTGTCATTTTTACTTGGTTTTTGTCAAATGTTACAGCTGTTACTACCGGTTCTTCTATCTTTTGTTTAATTTTTTTCTTTTTCATTCAAGTTCTCCTTTAATCTAAAATTTTTTATTTAAAAGAATTAATACAAAATTTTAAATAGTCCAAAATTTTTTAATGTATGATTTATCAGGATGGATAATTTCTATAAAATCGTATTCTGGTATTCTTTCAAGTTCCACCATCTTTTCTTGAAATTCTTTTTGTATAGAAACAAAAAATTGTATTTCTTGACAAGGAAATGTTTTTAATATAAAAAAAGGTATTTTTAATTCTATAATTTTATCTATCATAATATATTTAAATTCTTGAACAAAACCTTCGTAATTGAGAAATTCATATTTACTATTTTGTTTATCTAATAAAAATTTTACACAAAAAACTTCTTGTGGATAATTTTTTTTTCTTAAAAAAATATTAAAAATTAAATTTTCTTCTAATTTTTCTTTATTATAATCTATTCTTAAATAAAGATTTTCTAAATCAAAACCAAAATATATTGATGAAACAATTTTTTCAATTTGGTGCATTGAAGAAAACATAGGTATATATTTTCCTGCAGAACACCACTCAAAATAATCTGAAATTTTACCATCTATCTTAGGTTTTATAAAATCTGCTGGCAAAGTATATTCACAATATTTCTTTTGTTCTTTTATTGGAATATCTAAATATTTTGGTGGCTGGTGATTTAAAAATAAATATACATTTTTAAGATGTTGTCGAAACAAAAAGTCAAAAATATCACTTTGAGATGTATAATGTTCATCGCCAAACCACCAAAACCAATCAGATCCTTCAGCAGTATATATTTCTTGCCAACATAGTTGTCTTATTTCTTCTTTGATTTTATTATTTTGTTTCAAATATTCTATTAAAAAATTTCTTGTTTTGTAGACATAATCCCATGCAGTATTATCTTCGTTATGTCCTATCCATATGTTGTAGTTAGCATTAATCCATGACCCAGGCCATAAAACTTCTAAAATTTCTGTATTAGGATTTTTAGAAATATATTCTGAAACTAAAGTTGTTTCAAAATATTCATTTGAGGTCAACATATAATAAAATTCGTTCAAAAAATCATTTCCATCATTAGAATAAAACTCCCAACAATTTTCACCATCAAGAATAATAGATACTAAAGCAGTTTCATTTGAGTGATTATTTTTATAAACATCATTATAAACTCTAATTAATCTATCTTGTATATCTTTTATTGCATCTTTATAATTCCATCTATAATATATAAAACCAATCTTATCAGAAAGTTCTCTATCTCTAAAAATTATATAAACAGGTTTATGTTGTTGAGATATAAGCTGAATTTTGTAATGTTTATATATAACATTTTTTTGAGGATAGGATTTATTAATAAGGTATAGTGAGTTTTTTAATATCTCTTCATCAGTAGCAATCCAAGCAATGTTATTTTGTGAAATTATTGGTATAATATCTTCAGATACAGCTCCTTCTGATGGCCAAAAACCTTTAGGTAAACAACCAAAATTTTTATAATAAAAATCTATTGCTAAGTTAACTTGTTTAAATGCATCCTCTTTAAGAGAAAAAATATTTTTAGGTAATTCTATATTTGGATTAGAAACCTTTGCTTTTTGTGGGTCGCATAAAATTGGTAAAATAGGATGATAAAATGCAGAAACCGAAACTTCTATTTTTTTTTCTTCTTGCAATTGTTTATGCTTTTTTATAATTTCACCACAAATCCATCTTTGTTTTTTTATTAACTCTTCTTTATCCTGTTGTGTAAAATTTGTACTCTTTTCAAAGTATAATTTAATCTGTTCATCATTTTCTCTCCAATAAGGGTCAAACCATACTAAATTTGACCACATTTGTAAATCAATCCAATCTTGTGTATTAAAATATTTTATTTTTCTGCTAAGTTCGTCTTCAGAAATTATATTCCCCCTTTTGTCATAAAGCTCTTTATATCTTTTGTAAGGTGCTATCATTGTGTTATAGTTACAATTAAAAAAATTTTTTAAAATATAAACTTTATCTTCAAAAGTAAGTTCTTGAGCTAATTTAATAGTAAGTTCTAATTCTTTATCTACTGCATCTTTTGAATAATCTTGAAGTTGTAACATTAAAGATGGAACATAGTTGAAATTAAGCTTAAGATTGTCAAATTTCTCAACCCAAACACACATATCGTAATAATCTTTTATAGCATGTAGTCGTACCCAAGGAAGATAGTATTTGGAGTTGATAGGATCCTTATAATAAGGTTGATGTTGATGATAAAGAATAGCAATATAAAGTTTCTTTTTCATAATTAAAACTTCACAGATGTTGAGATTGAAAATTTTGTTGCAGGTTCATTTTTTGAAGAATATACATTTTTTGATGGAGTAAATATTGAATAATCAAAATTTATATCTATATATGACAAAAATTTATATCTAGCATATATTCCGTATTCTAAACCAATAGCTTTTTTTGCACCAAGTGTTTTTTCAGTAGATGAAGGATCAGGTTTATCAAAAGGAGCTTCAGGAGAAGAGTAGAGATAATATTCAAAACCACTGAAAAATTTTTTAAATGGATTAACTGTTAAATTAAAACCCAAAACAAACATTCCAGAATATCCTTGCGGTAGATCAAAAAACAAACTTTTTATATTACCTTTTGCAAAATTTCCCCAACCATAAAGTTCCATACCATCATACATTTTGTTAAAAGTAGGCAAAAACTTGCTTGTTTCATCTCCGCCAGAAGATAACAACCACAAAACTTCTGCTTTTGAATAACCTAAGAATTTACTTTCTCCTAAAACACCTGCTTTAAAAAACCACAAACTCCCAGAATAATTTTTTTTATTATTATTTTCTCCTCTTTGTATGGAATATTCAAATATATAATAATGACTCTTTAAATCTCTTGTAATAAAAAATTCATAAAAAATTTTTTTATCTTCGCCTAAATATTGATTTTTTTCAACAGTGCTGCAAATACCAAAATTAAACCCTTCAAAATACTTACTGGCTAATAAAAAAGAATTTAAAGTAAACATTCTGTTATCAAAAAATCCGTTTAATGAAGCAACTCTGGAAAACATTGTTTCAACATAAAAATATTTATCAACAAAAAAATCAAAAAATAATCCATTATATCCAACAGCATTATCTCCAACAACTAATCCTTCAAAAAATTGTTTTCTTTTTTTCCCAACAGAAAAATTTATTTTTACCTCATCTAAATTTATATTTAATGGTAATTTAATGTCCTTAATATTATATTTATACATCGCATATGCTTGAGAAAAAAAAGGATTTAATCTAACATTAAAATATGGATAATTTTGCTGCCAACTATACTTTGTATAAGTAGCAAAGCTTACAGAATAATTACTATTTTCTTCTATTTCTCCTACTGAAAGTAATGTTGAACAAAATTCAAAATCGTCTATTAAAGTTTTAAAATTTAAACTTAAGTTTGAGTAAATCTTTTCAAACATGTCGTTAGAACCAAAATCAAAATCTATGTTTAAGAAGTTGTTATATGACATCTTATATTCTGTATCTAAATAAAATTTTGTTATACTCAATATAAAATTATTAAAGACAATTATTAAAATTATAAAAAATAAAAATTTTTTCATAAATTACATTCCTTTCAACTTTTGCTGGGAAATTTCAGACCAATAACTTCCTGGATACAAAATATTCATTCTTTCATATATTTGCTTAGCATTTTGTATGTCACCTTTAAACTCATAACAAATTGCTAAAGATTCATAAACCCTTGCTGTTAGATAATGCTCTGGATATTTTTGTATAATTTCATTATAAATTTTAATTGCTTCATCAAAATCGTTCAAACTTAAATAACACTGTGCTAAAATATACATTATAGGTAGTATAAAAGCCTTAGGCTTTTTTAAATTTAAAAAATTTAAACAAACTTCTTTTGCTTGTTGAAAATTTCCTTCTTCATATAAAAAATTTGCCTTTAAATACATTGCATACCCTTTATACTTTGGTTTTTTATAACCTGATATAATCTCATCTAAAATTTTTAAAGCATCTTCTTTTCTGTTTTGATATATTAAACTTTCTACAGTAGCAATTTTTTCTTGAGCACGAGCTTTTGTCTGTTTAATTTTTATTATAGTCGCTAAAGAAACAAATATTATTATCCCTACAACTACACTTATACTTAAAATCCAATTTCTATACTTTTCATAAAATTCTTTTATTAAATCTAAAATTCTCTGATAGATTTCATTTTCGTTTCTCATATATTTACCTACCTAGTTTTTAAGATTTTTTACACATTTTAGAAAAGAATTTATATAATTTTTTTAAAACTTTTGCAACAACTTATAAATTTAAAATATTTTTTATTATATTTCTGTAATAATTTACAGTTCTTCTGGAAAGTTTTATACCATATTTTTGTTCTAAGATTTTTTTTAAAGATTCATCTGTAAGATTATCATAAGATAAGTTTTTAAAATAATTAATAATTATTTCTTTTTTATTTGAAACTAAACTATCTAAAGTATACTCTTTCCCAAAAGGTAACTCTATAGTCTTATTTTTTAAAATTCTACACACAGCTGAGGTAGAAACTCCCAAAGATTTTGCTAACATCTTCTGAGTAAGAATTTTCTTTTTATTAATATCTCCAGTTAAAATAAATTCTTTCTGAAAATTTACAATTTCTAACAAAACATTATG
>CALFVX010000044.1 GCA_937928765.1 uncultured Endomicrobiia bacterium | reverse complement strand
AAAACCTGTTTTTGCAGAAATCATAACAATATCTTTTTTACTTATTAACTTTTTAATATAATTTTTTCTAATTTCTTGATCTAAAAGATCAAATTTGTTATAAACTTTTAATACTGGAATATTTTTTACTCCAATATCTTCTAAAATTTGTCTAACTAATTTTTCTCTTTTTAAGTTATCATCACAGCTGACATCTATAACTTCTAACAACAAAGAAGCATCTTTTAGTATCTCTAATGTAGATTTAAAACTTTCTATCAAATTATGTGGTATTTTATTAATAAAACCTACCGTGTCAACTAACAAAATTTCTTGACTATTTGGCAACTTTAATTTTCTAACTAACGGGTCTAAAGTAGCAAAAAGTTTATCATCTGCATATGCCTCTAAAGAATTTAATAAAGTATTAAACAATGTAGATTTTCCAGTATTAGTATATCCAACCAAAGCTACTAAAGGAATTTTTGTTTCTAACCTTAACTTTTTTTGTTCTTGCCTTGAAATCATAACTTTTTTAAGTTCTTCTTTAATTTTTTCTATCCTCAACATAATTTTTCTTCTATCATATTCAAGTTTTGTTTCTCCTGGACCTCTTGTTCCTATACCACCAACCTGGTTATCCATATAAATACCTCTCTGGGTAAGTCGTGGAAGAAGATACTGCATCTGCGCAAGTTCTACCTGTAACTTGGCCTCTTTCGTATAAGCACGTTGTGCAAAAATGTCAAGAATTAATCTTGTTCTATCAACTATTTTTGCATCAATCATTTCTTCTAAATTTCTAATCTGTGCAGGCGAAAGTTCGTTATCAAAAATAATAGTATGAATTTTGTTTTCTTTAACATATCTACCAATCTCTTCTGCTTTACCTTTTCCTATATAATAGGCAGGATCTATTTTATCTCTTTTTACTAAAAATGTTTTTAGTACCACACCTTTTGCAGTAGAAACTAAACTTGAAAGTTCATCTATAGATCTATATTCTGCTTTTATTTCTTCTTTGTTATAAGATTTTAATATAGTAGCAACAATTACTACTTTTTCCATAAGTTTTAAAAATTTAATTCTTTAGAAATTTTAACATATACTTTGTCTACAATATCTTTCTCAGAAAGTGTATCACAATTAATCCAAAAAATTCTTTTATCTTTTTTAAACCATGTAAACTGACGTTTTGCATAATTTAATGTATCTTTTATAAAATTATCTTTTGCTGCGTTAAAATCTATTTCTTTATTTATAAATTTTAAAATCCAATTATATCCTATAGAAGTAAATGCAGGTATTTTTATATCATATCCTCTGTTTAGCAACTCTCTTGTTTCTTCTATGATACCATTTTTAAACATCCATTCTGTTTTTGAAACAATTCTTTCTTTAATTAATTGCTTACTTAAATAAAAACCTATAATTAAAACATCATAACTTTTTGTCTTTGGCAGTTTTTTAACTAATTCGCTAAACGGTTCTTTAGCCTGTATAATTATTTCTAAGGATCTAATGATTCTGTTTATGTTATTAGTGTGGATCTCTTTTGCTCTTTGCGGATCTAATTTATATAACATATTGTATAAATACTGCTTACCATACAATTCTAATTTTTCTTTTAATTCTTTTCTTATTTCATCGTTTCTTTTAGGTAATAAAGAAATACCATCTGTGATTGTTTTTATATAAAGTCCTGTCCCACCTACTATAATAGCTAAGTTATTGTTTTTAAAAATTTTATCTATAAATTTTGTTGCATCTTTGTAAAATTCTAAAGCATTATATTCTTTATCTGGTTCTAAAAAATCGACGAGGTGATAGTTGACATCTTTGTAGACAAAGACAAAGTCATCTTTAACTTTAATCCATTTACCTTGAGGTTTGTTTGTTCCTATGGCAAGATATTTATATATTTGTCTTGAATCTGCAGAAATTATTTCTAATGAAAACTTTTCTTTTAACTTAACGGCAACTTCTGTTTTCCCACTAGAAGTAACTCCCACTATAATAGGAATTTTCATTACTTCCTTCTTAAGAAAAGTTTTTCAATATAAGAAATATCTAAATTCAATATTGTAGGTCTTCCATGAGGACAACTAAAGGGATACTCACAACTTGAAAGTTCTGATATAATCTTTTCAACATCTTCAAGTGTTAAAATATCACTTGCTTTAATTGCAGCACGACATGCACTACGAATTATCTTTTCTTTTGAAGAAACTTGTTTATTTATATCTTCTTTTATGTCAGAGATTAAACTCTCTACAAACCTGCTTATAAAATCTCTAACATCATTAATATTCACAATAGAAGGAATACCATAAAAACCTAAAGAACTTTTACCTGAAATTGTTATCTCAAACCCAACTTGGTTAATTAAATCAATATATGGCTTTATAGCTTCAAAGTCAGAAAGTTTTAACTCTATATTCAAAGGAAAAAGTAATTTTTGTATTGATATATTTTTGATATTAATAAATTTTTCAAACATTATACGTTCACTTGCTGCATGTTGATCTATCAAAACTAAACCATTTTGTGTTTCCAACAATAAATATGTCTTATGCAGTTGTCCTAAATAAGTAAAATTTTTAAAACCAAGTTTTTCTTCTATATTTTTTTGCGATATTTTAGAGTCATCTAAATAATAAAACTGATTTTCTTTTAAAACACTTCCTTCTTTTTGCAAAGAAACTTTTTTATCAGAATCTTTATAAAAAGAATCTGTTGTTTCTTGTAAAAGATCATAAATTTTGTATTCTATTATATTTTTTGTTTTAACACTTAATTGTTGTTGTGGTTCATCTTGTAAATTTACCATAAATTCTTTAGAAAAAGAAAGATATTTTTTAAGTTCTTTTCTTACAACATTTTTCAATGTTTCATAAATATATGTTTCATCTTTAAACTTAACTATCCTTTTTGTAGGATGGACATTTACATCTATCATCTCAGGAGATATTTCTATGAAAATAATTCCTATTGGGTGTCTACCTGTAGGTAAACTATCTCTATAAGAATCATATAACATCTGAGAAATATTTCTTGAAGTAACAGGTCTTTGGTTGACAAAAAATATCTGCAAAGATTTATTTACCTGTGCAATTTCAATAGGTGAAATAAATCCGTAGGTATTAATTGATGTATCTTTGTGTTCAAAATAAATTAATCTGTTAACTATATCTTTCTTTAAAACTTCCTTTAGTCTTTCTATAAGTTTATCTGTTTTTATTGCAGAAAAAATTAATTCGCCATCAGAGTAAAATTTAAATTCTATATTTTTATACCCAATAGCATACTCTTCTATAGTGCGAATAATATGAATTTTTTCTGTATAATCTGATTTAAGAAACTTTAACCTTGCAGGTGTGTTATAAAACAAATCTTTAACTTCTACATAAGTACCATCATTTGATGCACATTCTGAAACAGAAATTAGTTCTCCACCATAAACAACAATTTGACTACCATAAGGATTATTTTTTAACTTAGATATCATTTTTGTCTTTGAAACATTTACTATAGAAGACAAAGCTTCTCCACGAAAACCCAAGGTTGAAAGATTATAAATATCTTCAAAAATTGAAATCTTACTTGTAGCATGGGGTTTTACTGCTAACAGTAAATCTTCTTTAGACATACCACAACCGTTATCTATTACACGAATAAGTTTTTTACCTGAAGAAAATATTTCTATGACAATTCTATCTGCGCAAGCGTCTATGCTGTTTTCTACAAGTTCTTTTATCACATTATAAGGACGTTCAACAACCTCGCCTGCTGCAATTCTTGTATATATCTGTGGTGGTAAAATTCTAATTTTATTTGAAGAAAGATTTTCCATAATTTAAAAATCTTCTTTTAAACGGCTTTCTATGAATTCAAATATTTGCTTTTTGTCTTCATCCGAAATTTCTATAAATTTAATACCTAAACGATAAGTTTTTTGCATCTCTTTAACCCAGATAACTTTTGCTTTTATTAATCCTGTCTTTATATTATGTAAACTTAAAGATAAATTTAATATAGTATCAGGTTTCACTTCTCTAAAAGTTAACAATCCCACATTATTCAAAGAAATATCTAACAAAATACCTGGTATAACTTGTTGCGAATTATTAATTTTTATTTCTACTGGTAAAGATAAATGTAATATGTTAATCCTTTTAGATTTTCTACGTTCTAATTCTTGCTTTCTTCTACTATCTTTTTCCATTCTAGTATTAAATTTAACGCTTCTATTGGTTTTAAATTATTTATATCAATTTTTTTTATTTCTTCCAATAGTTTTGAAAAATTTTCTTCAATAACACCATCTTGTGGTAGAATATTTAACTCTAGCTGTTTTGATTTACTATTTAATGCTGAATCTATACTTACTGCTGCATCCTGCAGATATTTCAACAATACCCAGGCTCTTTTTATAACTTTTTGCGGAACACCTGCAAGTTTTGCCACATGTATACCATAGGATTTGTCAGAACAACCAGGTTGCACTTTGTATAAAAAAATTATTTCATCTTTATACTCTTTAACTGCAACATTATAGTTTTTCACACCAACATATTTATCTTCAAGTTCTGTAAGTTCAAAATAATGTGTTGCAAACAACGTTTTTGGACAATGTGTTTTATTTTGCCAATTTTTTTTATCTACTAAAAATTCTATCACAGACCATGCTATTGAGATACCATCATAAGTTGAAGTACCTCTACCTACTTCATCTAAAATTATCAAACTCTTCTCAGTTGCATTGTGTAATATATTGGCAGTCTCTTGCATCTCTACCATAAAAGTTGAAAATCCTTTTGCTAAATAATCTGCCGCACCTATACGAGCAAAAATTTTATCCACAATACCTATCCTCGCATATTCTGCTGCAACAAAGCTTCCAACCTGTGCTAAAATTACATTTAAAGCAACTTGTCTTATATATGTTGACTTCCCTGCCATGTTAGGTCCTGTTATAATTATTAGTTTTGCTTCGTCGCCATCAAGATATACATCGTTAGCAATAAACTTACCATAAGGTAAAATCTGTTCTACCACTGGATGACGACTTGATTTTAATTCTATCACATATGAGTTGTCTACTATTGGTTTTTTATAATTGTTTCTTTTTGCTATTTCTGCAAAATTTGTAAAAATATCTATCAACGCGATTTTATAACTTATGTCATATAATTTAGAAGAAAATTCTGCTGTCTTATCTACAACTTCATAAAACAAAAATTCTTCTAATTTTAAAATCCTTTCTTCTGCTGAAAGAATTTTATCTTCAAACTCTTTTAATTCTGGAGTTATAAACCTCTCTGCATTTTTTAATGTTTGTTTTCTTATGTATTCTTTAGGAACTAAATCTAAATTAGATTTTGTAACTTCAATATAATAGCCAAAAACTGAAGTATAACCAACTTTTAAAGACTGTATTTGTGTTTTTTGTCTTTGTTCTTCTTGATATTTTAACAACCATTCTTTAGAAGATAAATAAACCTCTTTAATTTCATCAAGAGAACTGTCATAGCCTTTTTTTATTATATTACCTTTTTTAATATCTATTGGTGCATCTGGATATATACTTTTGTCTATCAACTCAACTATTTCTGACAAATCTGGTATGTCTGAAATTTCAGAGTAATCTTTAGAATCTAAAATTAAATTTGAACCTTTCACAACTTGGTTAACTAAATTTCTAATCTCAGGAATAACTACAAGTGAATCTTTTAAAGCTAACAGATCTTTTGGATTAACATTTTTTGTAGTAATTCTGTTTGTAATCCTTTCAATATCACTAATAACTTTTAGTTTTTCTCTAATTTTTTGTCTTATAGAATCATCGTTATAAAAAAGTTCTACTATACTATGCCGTCTTTTTATTTCTTCAACATTCAGCAACGGTTTTAAAATCCAACTTCTTAACAATCTTGCACCTAAAGATGTTTGTGTTTTATCTAAAACATAAAGCAGCGTATTTTTTTGTGTTCTATCATAAAGATTTTCAATGAGTTCTAAATTACGAATACAACTACTGTCTAAAAACATATAATCTTCTAACATATAAAATTTTACACTTTTAAGTTTAGGAAGTGCATTTTTTTGAGTCCTGTCTAAATATTCTAACAATCCTCCTATACAAGATAGCACTATATAATTTTTATTGATATTTAACCCAAATGATTCTATAGAATAAATTTTATATATTTGTTTAATTTTCTCTTCTGCTGTAGATGAATCAAAATACCAATCTTCTAAAAATTCTATGTGTATATCTTTATATTGTTTTATCAAATTACACACTTTTTCTTTTTTACTTTCTTTTGCTACAATTTCTGAAGGAGAAATACGAATTATTTCATCTAAGACTTTAGAAAGACTTTTGTCTTCAAACTGAGTTATAAGAAAATCACCAGTAGAAATATCTACACTTGCAACACCTATATAAAAAGTATTATTTTTGTCTTCAATGTTAATAGATGTTAAAAAGTTGTTCTTTTTAGAATCTAACAAATTTTCTTCAATTACAGTTCCTGGAGTAATAACTCTTACAACTTCACGTTTTATTATACCTTTTGCAATTTTTGGATCCTCAACTTGTTCACAAATTGCAACCTTCATACCACAATTTAAAAGTTTTGCAATATAATTATTCACACTATGAAAAGGAACCCCACACATAGGAATATTTTGTCTCTTAGTAAGTACAACACCTAATATAGGTGAAGATTTTATTGCATCTTCGCCAAACATTTCATAAAAATCTCCTAATCTAAACATTAAAATACAATCTTTATATTGTTGTTTAATTTGATGATATTGTTTCATCAATGGTGTAATATTATCAACTTCAATGTTTATATCTTTCATAATTTTTATCCTACAATTTCTCCTACCAAAGTATGAAATTTTACATCTACAATTTTTGTTTTTACAAAATTTCCTACAAAATTTTTTTTATCAGAAAAAATTTCTACAGTTTTATTCTCTATTGTTTTACCAATAAGAATAACATTTCCATTTTTGTTTACATATGAATGTATTAGAACATCTTTTATTTTGTTTATATAAGATTTGTTTATTTGATAAGCAATATTATCACATAAAGTTAAAATTTTATAATGTCTTTCTTCTTTAACTTCTTTAGGTATATCATCTTTTAATTCTGTAGCTTTTGTTTTCTCTCTGGGTGAATATTTAAACACAAAAGCAGAATCAAACCTTATATCTTTTACTGCTTGCAATGTATGTTTAAAATCTTCTTCTGTTTCCGTAGGAAAACCTACTATTAGATCTGTAGTAATAGCAATATCTTTTATATTATCTCTTATCATATTAACTATTTGTTTATATTTTTCAACAGTATATTTTCTATTCATTAATTCTAGTATTCTATTAGAGCCTGACTGCAAGGGAAGATGGATATGTCTTGCAACATTAGGAAAATCTTTGATTGTTTTTATTATCTCATAACTCATATCTTTAGGATGGTTTGTTAAAAATCTTATCCAGAATTTTTTGTTGACTCCAAGATTGGCAATTTTTTTTAACAACTCTGAAAACCCAATATAAGAATTTTCTTTATCAATATATTTATAAGAATTGACATTTTGCCCTATAAGAACAATTTCTTTTATATCTTTATATAACAAATTTTTTATTTCATCTAAGATTTCATCTAAAGAACGAGATTTTTCTCTTCCGCGAACATACGGCACTATACAATAAGAACAATAATTATCACAGCCTGTCATTATAGGTACGAAAACTGATACTTTGTTAAATAAATTTAAATATTTATAATTTTTTGATATATTTCTTTGGAAAACATTGCTTAAAATTTCTGCTAAATATTCGTAATCTAAAGGTCCCACTATAAGATCTACAAAAGGAAATTTTTTTTGTAGTTCTAATTTAGCATTTTGTGCAAAACAACCTAATATGATAATTTTTAATTCTTCATTTTTAATTTTTAATTTTTTAAGATTTCCTATAAAAGATTCTTCTCTATCTTCTGCGTGTTTGCGAACAGAACAAGTGTTAACAATTATAACATCTGTTTGATTTATATTATTTGTTATTTCAAAATCACCACTGTTTATTAACATAGAAACAACATTTTCAGAATCTGCAATATTCATTTGGCAACCAAAAGTTTTAACAAAAATTTTTTTCATACAAATTTGAGAAAATATAGAAAAGTTTTAAGCTTTTATATAAAATTTTTGAAAATATGACAAGTTTTTGATAGATGTTTTTTTTATAAAAAGATAAGCAAATGATAATTTTTATATAAGGTGCATAAATTATTCTAAAAGATAGAATAGATTTTATGCACCTATATATATTTTTTACTAAATCTTACCACATATTAAACCTGCGATTGTTATTTCTTCTATTGTTTTCCCATTTGTTAGTGTTGTGTCTCTTATTTCTATTATTCTTTGGTCTAGCTTCGTTTACTGTCATAGGTCTACCTTTTAACTCTTTACCATTAAGAGAAGAAATTGCATTTTGTGCTTGTTCTTTAGATGGCATCTCTACAAATCCAAATCCTCTTGATTCACCAGTAAACTTATCTTTTATTATCGTACAAGAAGACACTTCTCCGTATACGATAAATTGTTGCTTTAATTCTTCTTCATTAACATCTTTTGGTAGGTTGCCTACATATATATTCATTATTTTATTCTCCTATAATAAAATTTAGGGCAAAGCTTACTTGATATATTTATATTCTTCACGCTGAATTCTGAAACTATATTTGCCCTTGAATATAAAACCAGAATCCAACGGATTATTTAATTATACCTCCTTTATTAGTTTTAGTTTTGAAAAATTTATAAGTCAATATAACTTTTATTATAAATAATAACTTAATTTAACTTCTTGCTATATTATCTTTTACAAATTATTTGCCTTTTTATTAAAAAACTCATCTTAGAAATTCAACTATATGCTTTATATACTTAATAATTTTCATCCTATCAAGAATCTTCATCACAGATATATTCTATAAATAAAAGACTAAGGCAGTTGTTATTATACACATAAATAATACTATTCTAAAAGTAAAATTGATTAAAAAACAAAGTTTTTTGTTAGCTATATATAAAAT
>CALFVX010000043.1 GCA_937928765.1 uncultured Endomicrobiia bacterium | reverse complement strand
AATATTTACCCAATTAAGTATTTATTGTTGATTTTTATATTTTTAATTTGTATAAAAAAATATAAAAAACCATGAAAAACTTTATAGTTATAGGTGATTACGAGTCCGCATCAATTTACAAAATTTTTGGTTGGGATGTTTTATATGTTAATATTAAGAATTTAGACTCACTTTTAGAAAAAACCTTTCCTGTAATTAATAGTAATAGATATGACAAGATTTTTATAATAGAAGATATATACAAAATTTTGCAAGAAAAATTTTCTTCTGAATTAGAAAAAACTAAAATTCCAATAATTCCACTACCAGGAATTTGTGGAACAAAAAATTTTGCAAAACAAAAATATAAAAAACTAGCTTCTATTGCTACAGGAATTAGATTAGAATAATTAAGGAGAATAAAATGTCAGGAAGGATTGTAAAAGTTTCAGGACCTTTAGTAGTAGGAACTGATATTGAAAACATAAAAATGTATGATGTGGTAAAAGTAGGAAAAGAAAAACTCATTGGTGAAGTTATAGAACTACACGGAGATAAATTTTATATTCAAGTGTATGAAGCAACCACAGCACTTGCTGTAGATGACCCAATAGAAACAACAAACGAACCTTTATCAGTAGAGCTTGGTCCTGGGTTGTTAACAACAATTTACGATGGTATCCAACGACCTCTTGAAAAAATTGAATCTATATCAGGGTATTTTATAAAAAGAGGAATTTTTGTTCCTTCTTTGGACAGAAACAAAGTTTGGGACTTTGTTGCAACAAAAAATGTAAAAGATAAAATAAAATCTGGTGATATCATAGGTTATGTTCAGGAAACTCAAGTAGTAAAACATTATATTTTAGTCCCACCAGATATTGAAGATGCAGAAATCTTAGAAATTAAATCTGGAAAATTCAAAGTTGAAGATGTAATATGTAAAATTTTAACAAATAATGGAACAAAAGAACTAAAAATGTATCACAAATGGCCTGTAAGAAAACCACGCCCTTACAAAGAAAAACTTGTTCCCAACGAACCTCTTTTTACCGGACAGAGAGTAATTGATACATTTTTTCCGGTAGGTAAAGGAGGAACTTCTTGTGTCCCAGGACCATTTGGTTCTGGAAAAACTATAATTCAACACCAACTTGCAAAATGGTCTGATGCAGAAATTATCGTATATGTAGGTTGTGGAGAACGAGGTAATGAAATGACTGATGTTTTAATAGAATTTCCTGAATTAAAAGATCCAAAATCTGGTTATCCTTTAATGTATAGAACCGTTCTTATTGCAAACACTTCAAATATGCCTGTTGCAGCACGAGAAGCTTCAATATATACAGCAATAACTATAGCAGAATATTTCCGTGATATGGGTTATTCAGTAGCACTTATGGCTGACTCCACTTCGCGCTGGGCTGAAGCATTAAGAGAAATCTCAGGTAGACTTGAAGAAATGCCTGGTGAAGAAGGATATCCTGCTTATCTATCAAAAAAAGTTGCAGAATTTTATGAACGAGCAGGTAAAGTAAAGTGTCTTGGTTGCGAAGATAGAGTTGGAAGTTTAACAGTTACAGGTGCTGTTTCACCACCTGGAGGCGATTTATCAGATCCTGTTGTGCAATCAACATTAAAAGTAGTAAAAGTATTTTGGTCATTAGAAGATTGGCTTGCTTATGCAAGACATTTTCCTGCTATAAACTGGCTTACAAGTTATTCTTTATACTATGATGTTTTAGAAGAATATTATAGAAAAAATTTAGGAGATGATTTTGTAGAACTCAGAACCGAAGCAATGGCTTTACTACAGAAAGAATCCGAATTAAAAGAAATTGTTCGTTTAGTAGGATATGAAACATTATCAGAACAAGACAAACTTGTATTAGAAATTGCAAGAATGTTAAGAGAGGATTTTCTTTACCAGTCTGCTTTTGATCCTATAGACACATACTGTTCTAAAAAAAAGCAATATCTAATGCTTAAAACAATAATTTTTTTATATCACAAACTTAAAAATGAAATTGGAACAAAAAATTATACTGTAAAAGATGTTGTAACTGCTGAAATAAAAGAAAAAATTACAAAGTTAAGATTTACTGCTGAAAATCAAATTAATCAAATAGAAGAATTTTTAAACGAATTAAACTAAAAACTATGACACGAATTTGGCCTGGAGTAATAGAACATTTTAAAGAATTTTTACCTATTTCTTATAAAACACCTATTATTACTTTGTATGAAGGAAATACACCTATTGTTAAAGCAGAAAATTTAGAATATAAAATTGAAAAAGAATATGGTATAAAACTTAACATTTACTTAAAATATGAAGGAGCAAATCCCACTGGTTCTTTTAAAGATCGTGGAATGACTGTTGCTATATCCAAAGCTAAAGAAGAAAATTCAAAAATTATAATCTGTGCATCAACAGGAAACACTTCTGCTTCAGCTGCAGCATATGCAGCAAAAGCTAATATGCGATGCGTTGTATTAATTCCTTATGGAGCAATTGCTTTAGGTAAACTTTCACAGGCTGTTATGCACGGTGCAGAAGTTTTTGCTATAAAAGGTAACTTTGATGATGCATTAAAACTTGCAAAAGAAATCTCGCAAAAATATCCTATAAAACTTGTAAACTCTTTAAATCCCTATAGAATAGAAGGACAAAAAACTGCTTCTTTTGAAATTATTGAACAACTTGGTTTTATACCTGATTATCAATTTATGCCAGTAGGCAACGCTGGAAACATCACTGCTTATTGGAGAGGATACAAAGAATTTGTAAATTTACCAAAAGAAACAAAAATTAAAAAATTTAAAGTTGAAGATAACAAGTTGCCTAAAATGATGGGATTTCAAGCAAAAGGTGCTGCTCCAATAGTTTTAGGAAAACCAATAAAAAATCCTAAAACAATTGCTACTGCTATAAGAATAGGAAACCCAGCGTCGTGGAAAGGCGCATTACAAGCAAAAGATGAATCAAAAGGTGTAATAGACACGGTCTCTGACAGAGAAATTTTGCAAGCATACTATACTTTGTCTTCATTAGAAGGACTTTTTATAGAACCTGCTTCTGCAGCATCAATAGCTGGAATTATAAAATACTTAAAAATTGGTTATTTTAAAAAATTCAAATCTTCAAAATATATTCCTAAAATTGTTGCTATTCTTACAGGACACGGTCTAAAAGATCCTGACTGTGCTATTGATACATCAAAAAAATATGTAAAAATTAAAAAGATACCGCCTGAAATAAAAACTATTATCAAAGAATTAAAATTATAAAATGAAAAAAAAACTAGTCCTAGCAACAAAGAATAAAGATAAAGTAAAAGAAATTCTAAAAATTTTTGAATTATTGAAATTTAAAAATATAGAAATTCTATTTTTTTCTGATTTTAACAATATACCTGAAATAGAAGAAGATGCTAAAACATTAAAAGGGAATGCTGTAAAAAAAGCAAAAATCGTAGGTAATACAACTGGTCTTCCAGCATTAAGTGAAGATACAGGTTTGTTTGTAGATTATTTAAATGGTGCACCAGGAGTTTATTCTTCAAGATATGCAGATAAAAATCCAAAAAAACACACTGCTACTTATGAAGATAACTATAAAAAACTTCTTAAAGAACTAGAAGGCGTTCCATGGGAAAAGCGCACTGCAAAATTTGTCTGTGTAGCATGTTTGTATATTCCAAAAATTAATAAATATTATACTAGAACTGGCGAAGTTAAAGGATTTATTTCTTTTAATCCTTCAGGAGAATATGGTTTTGGCTACGACCCAGTATTTTTTTATCCACCAAAACAAAAAACTTTTGCAGAACTCTCATCTGAAGAAAAAAATTTTTTAAGTCACAGATTTTTAGCTATAAAAAAAATTATTTCTTTAATAAAAGAATATATATGATTTAATCAATAAGGAGGGGTGTCCGAGTGGCTTAAGGAGCACGACTGGAAATCGTGTATCCGCAGAATATGCGGATCGCGGGTTCAAATCCCGCCCCCTCCGATAAGGTTTAAAAAATTATAACTCGACTTAACTTTTATTAATTTGTTAACACACAATAATTTTATTTTTTCATCACATCAAAAATTAATTTTAAATCAAATTAGACACAAAAAGTGATTAATAAAAAAATTTCTTTACTTGAATTTACAAAAAAAGAGCTTGATGATTTTTTAACAAAAAATTTAAATCAAAAATCTTATAGAACAAAACAAATATTTAACTGGATTTACAAAAATAAGACCGATGATTTTGAAAAGTTTAAAAACTTACCTTTAGAAATTAGAAAAATTTTAAAAGAAAAATTTAAAATCTATAGTTTTGAATTAGAAAAGAAAGATGTTTCTAAAATAGACAAAACCATAAGATACAATTTCAAAACAGATGACAGCAGCATCATACCTACAGTTTTTATACCTAAAGTTAGTCGCAATGTAGTATGTATATCTACACAAATTGGCTGCAGTATAGGGTGTAGTTTTTGTAATTCTGGAAAATTTAAATATAAAAGAAATCTTAATTGTAGCGAAATTGTTGAACAAGTTTTAAGAATAGAAAAAGATGTTGGTAAAATAAATGGTGTTTTATTTATGGGAATGGGCGAACCTCTGCTAAACTTTGAAAATTTAGTAAAGAGTATAAAAATTTTTGTTGACGATGATGCTTTCTGTATAAGTAAAAGAAAAATTACAGTTTCTACTTCAGGAATTGTACCAAATATTTATAAATTGTTAGAAAAAAATCTTCAAATAAAACTTGCAGTATCTATACATTCATACAATGATGAAAAAAGAAAAAAAGTAGTAAAAAACTTAAATTTTACAGTAGAAGAAATTTTAAAAGCAGCAATTTATTATGCTAAAAATACGAAAACAAAACTTACTATAGAATATGTTATGATAAAAAATTTTAATGATAAAGAGGAGGATGCTTTAGGTATATCTAAAATACTAAAATTTTTAACAAAAAATAAGAAAGAATTAATAAAGATTAATATTATACCATACAATCTTGTAGAAAAGTCTAAAGAGTTCATAGCTCCAGAAAAAGAAAATGTTGAAAATTTCAAAAACATTCTTATTAAAGAAGGGTTTTTAACATTTATAAGAAAACCGTATGGCACAGATATAAACGCTGCTTGTGGACAGCTAGGCTTATTTTAAAGTAAATAAATTAAGAAATTATAAAATATTTTTTTAAGTTGCAAAAAAATTTGATTTTATATATAATTATAAAAAAAATTTAGAACCAAATATATTAATAAAACTTAGTAAAAAACTAAAAATTTCATTAGCAGATTTAGACTTATTATTAGTAAAAAAGTTTTTTATTAAATCTTTTCTATGATAGGGATAGATATAATAGACATAAAAAGGATAAAAAAATTAATAAAAAAT
>CALFVX010000042.1 GCA_937928765.1 uncultured Endomicrobiia bacterium | reverse complement strand
AAGTTAGTAAAATATTAAATTAAGGGCGCGTAGCTCAGCTGGCAGAGCGGCGGACTCATAATCCGTTGGTCGGGGGTTCGAATCCCTCCGCGCCCAGTTCTTACCTTTAAAAAAAATTTACTCCTTTCTATTGTAAAATTCTAAAATAATTTTATATAAAGTAAAAATATGTTTTTAAGGAGTTTTTATGATAAATTTTAAAAAATTTTTTAGTTTTTTTATAATAAAAATATTTGTACTTTTTGCTATGGATTGTTTGTTGTATCCACAACAAAAAATTTTAGAAGTTGAATTTATAGGTTTAAAAAATGTTAAACTGTCAGAAGTAAAAACAAAAATAAAAGCAAAAAAGGGAACTTATTTTAATAAGGAAAATATTAGAGATGATATTGAGTCATTACTATCTACTGAATATTTTGATAATGTAGAAGTAGATTTTGATACTACAACAAAAAAACTTGTTTACAAATTTATTGAAAGACCTAAGATAAGAAAGATAGAAGTTCGTGGAAATAAAAAAGTTTCTACAGGTAAAATTAAAGAAGAGATACCTTTAAAAGAAAAAGAATTTTTTAATGATTTAAAGTTATCTGAAAGTAAAAATAAAATATTAAGTTTATATGATGAGAAAGGATATAATTATACTTTTGTAGATACAGAGACAATATTAAATAAAGAAAAAAATGAAACTAATATAATTTTTCTTATCAACGAAGGTAAAAGATTTATAGTGAGTATGGTTGATGTTTTTGGTAATCAGAAAGTTTCTAAAAGAAAAATTTTATCTCTTATAGAAACAAAAAAGAAAAAAGTTTTCAGAGAAAATAAATTAAATTCTGACTTAGAAAAAATTGTTGAACATTATAAAGATAATGGTTTTTATGATGTAGAAATTTCAACAGTTGAAGTAAAGTTTGATGAAACAGAAGAAAAAGTTAAAATTTTTATAAAAATATATGAGGGAATAAAATATAAAATATCAGATATAAATTTTTTTGGTAATGAAGAGTATTCTGAAAAAGAATTAATAAAAATTATTCCATTGAAAAAAAATAGAATTTATAAAAAAACAGAAGTTGATACTTCGGTACAATCAATTGCAGAACTATATGCAGAAAAGGGATATTTAAAAGTTAATATCACACCTGAGGTTAGAAAAGACTCTATTTTAGGTAAGATATTTTTAACTTTTAATATTACCGAAGGCGACATTGTATATGTGGACAAAATTTATATAGATGGGTTAGTGTCAACAAAAGAAGAAGTTATAAGAAGAGAAATATTATTAAAAGAAGGCGCTGTCTTTAACAGCAAAAAACTCAGACGTAGTATGGAAAAAATTTATAATTTAGGTTTTTTAGATGATATAAAAATAGACTTACAGCCTGGCAGTAAAGAAGATAATGTAGATTTAGTTTTTAATATTATAGAAGGTAGACCTGGGATGTTATCTGCAGGTGCTGGGTATTCAAGTGTAGATAAATTAGTTGGTAATTTACAAGTTTCGCATTTAAACCTTTTTGGTAGAGCACAGAGGTTAAATCTTTTGTGGGAGTTTGGGGAAAGAAGACAAAATTATGAAATTTCTTGGACAGAACCATGGTTTCTTAAAAAACCGATGTCTTTAGGTTTTTCTTTGTATGATTTAACAAGAATTCGTGAATATTCTAATACTACAAATGCTTACAAGGAAGAAAGACAAGGTGGAGAAATTAAGTTAGGACCTAGAATTTCTGATGAATTTGGGTTATATTTTTCATATTCTTATGAAAATGTTATTATTTCAGAATCAAAGTTTCCTATCGATATTCCTGAAGGTAAAAAGATTACTTCAAGTTTTGCATCACAAATTGTTTATGATAATAGAGACTATATTTATGATGCTTCCAAAGGTATGAGGCATTCTTTAACATTACAACTTGCCGGATGGAGAATTTTAGGTGGTGATGTAAAATTTTATAAACCAATAATACGTTCTTCAGTTTTTATACCAACATTTTGGAAGTTTGTTTTATCTTTTAATGCTGTTGGTGGATACATTGAAGGTATAGATGGATACGATCTTGAAAATGTAAAATATGAAAAATTTTATGTTGGTGGAGCAGAAACAGTCAGAGGTTATGGATATAGAATGTTAGCACCTGAAAACGGTGGAAGAATTATGTTTGTTTTTAATACAGAATATAAATTTCCAATTGTACAAGAAAATAAAAGGACAATTCTTCAAGGAGCAATTTTTTATGATGTAGGTGGTGCATGGAACGATTTTAAAGATGTTAATTTTACAATAGGAGCAGATACTGGGTGGGAAGATAGTGCTATTTGGGATAATAAACTAAAACATTCATTAGGTTTCGGAATAAGATTTACAACACCAGTTTTTCCTATAAGGCTTGATTGGTCCTGGGCGTTAAATCCAGTAAATTTTAGAGATAGATTACAATTTTGGTTTACATTAGGACAAATGTTTTAGATTTTTTTAAGGAGAAAATATTAGTTATGAAAAGAATTTTTTTCTTTGTATTTTTTTTCTTACCTTTTATGTTAAATTCTATTGAACTTACCACACAAGATATTTATGTCTTTAAAGTAGGCATAGTTGATATGGATTTAATTTTCTCTGAACATTCGAAGTCTAAAGAATTTCAGAAAGAGATAAAATTATTTGAAGAAAATAAAAAATTAGAGTTAGTGAGTTATGAAAAGGCAATAGAGGATCTAATTAAAAAAAAAATAGAGGTATTTAATGAAATAGAACAGCTTAAACAACAGCTATTAAAGTATGAGAAGATTTCTGTAAGTACAGATATTGTTTCAGTAGTAGTTAATTCTTCTTCAGTGAATATTCAGGAAAAACAGCAAGAGGTTGAGCAAATAAAAAATGATATTGATATTAAACAAAAAAATATTGAAGAGATTGAAAAAAGTATTAATGAAAAAAAAGAGATATTGAAACAAAAAGAAAAAGAAATACAATCAGAAATAGAAAAAATGAAACAAAAGTATGAGATAGAATTGTTTGTTAATCTTTATGATATAATAAAAAAAATTGCAACTGAAGAAGGACTTAATATTGTAATAGATAAATCTGGTATTTTATACGGTGAACCACAAATTGATATTACTGAAAAAGTTTTAAAGATGATTAGATGAACTATAAAACTATAAAACAGAAAATAGAGTTTGAAGGTGTTGGTATTCATAGCGGGAAAAATACTAAAGTTATAATTGAACCAGCGAAAGAATCTTCTGGGATAAATTTTTATGTTCAAAGAATAAAAATTCCTTCAGGTTTAAATTATGTAATTGACACTAAAAATGCTACTGTTTTAGGAAAAGAAAAATTTAAGATTTTTACTGTGGAACATTTGCTATCAGCAGTATATGGGCTGTGCATTACAGATATAAATATAAATGTTTTAGGAGAAGAAATTCCTGCATATGACGGTAGTGCAAAGTTTTTTGTTGAGTTATTCTTGAATAGTGGATTGAAAGAAAAGCAAGAAATTGAAAAAGTCAGTGTCAAAAAAAAAATTAAGTTTGAATTTAATAATTCAAAGTATGAAATTTTACCTTCAGATTTTTTTGAAATAGAGTGTAAAATTTGTTCTAAAGAATCTATTTTTTTAAATGGACAGAGATTTGTTTTAAGGTTTAATACTGAAAATTATATAAAAGAAATTTCTTTTGCTAAAACATATTGTCTTTTAAAAGATATAGAAAAGATAAGATCTTCAGGATATGGTCTAGGTGGAAGTTTAGAAAATGTTATTATAATAGATAATGACAGAGTGATAAATTCAGAAAAACTTACTTATAAAGATGAATGTGTAAGACATAAAATTTTAGATTTTATTGGCGATTTTTCGTTATTAAACAAATATGTTAATGCGAAGATAAAGATTGTGAATCCTAATCATTATTGTAATTTTGAATTTTGTAAAAAAATAAGAAATTTTTTGAATTAGTTATAGGAGGTAAAAGAAGAAATGAGCGAATCTAGTAATAATATAATAACTCAAAGTGAAAAGTTGATATTAGAAAAAGAAGAAATAAAAAAAGTTATTCCTCATAGAGAACCTTTTCTTTTAATTGATAAAGTTGAAATTCTAGAAAAACAAAAGTCTGCGGTTGGGTATAAATATGTGACAGGAGATGAAGATTTTTTTAAAGGGCATTTTCCTGGTAATCCAATAATGCCAGGAGTTTTAGTTGTAGAAAGTATGGCTCAGACGGCTTGTGTTCTTTATCTTTTTATGCCAGATTTGAGAGGTAAATTTGCATATTTTATGTCTATTGACAAAACAAAATTTAGAAAACCTGTAAGACCAAATGATGTGCTTGAGTTAAAAGTTGAAGTGCTTAAAACAAGAGAACGAGCAGGTAAAGTGAGAGGTGTTGCATATGTTGATGGTAATATTGTAGCAGAATCAGAATTTATGTTTGTATTAGTAGATAGAACAGATACATATAATAAATCTTTAGAGATATCTTCAAAACAAAATATTCATCCTACAGTTATAATTCATCCAACTGCCGAAATTCATCCTTCTGTTAAAATAGGTCCTTATTCTATTATAGGACCAGAAGTAATTTTAGAAGAAAATGTTCAAATAGGTAGCTATTGCAATGTTGAATATTCTACAATTAAGAAAAATACAAAAATATTTGATAGTGTTTGTATTGGAACATTACCACAAGATATAAAGTACAAAGGAGAAAAAACACGGGTTATTATAGGAGAAAATTGTGTAATTAGAGAATTTACTACAATACATAGAGGAACTACTACAAGACTTACTTCTGTAGGAAATAATTGTTATATTATGGCATATTCGCATATTGCACATGATTGTAGAGTTGGCAACGATGTAACTTTTGCTAATGGAGGCACTCTTGCAGGACATGTTATTGTAGAGGATTCTGTTAATATAGGTGGGTTGGTAGCTGTACATCAATTTGTAAGAATAGGTAGGTTATCGATGTTAGGTGGTGGTGCAATGGTTTCAAAAGATGTTCCACCGTATGTGATGGTTGTTGGAGATAGAGCAGAACTTTGGGGAATAAATATAATAGGTTTAAAAAGAAAAGGACTTAGTAAAGAAAAAATTATGCAGATAAAGTATATATACAAAAAATTGTTTAGATCAAAATTACCTTTATCTGAAGCTATTAAAAAAATAGAAGCAGAAAATTCTTATTCTGAAGAAGTTAGATATATGTTAGAGTTTATTAAAAATTCAAAAAGAGGAATTTGTAGACCTCCGAGGAAAAAATAAGTTTAATAGATGAAAACAAAGTTTTCTTTAGGGATTGTTGCTGGGTTAGGATTGTTAGCAGAATCTTTTGTTAATGAAGTAAAGAATATAGATTTTTATATTGTAAGTTTTAAAAATTATTTAAACAAAAAAATATTAAAATCAGCTAAAAAATTTAAGATACTAAATGAGTGGAACCTAAATGAATTAATAAATTTTTTTAAACAGAACAGTGTTAAAAATGTTGTTTTTTTAGGATACATTCCTCATAAAATACTTTTAAAAGATAAGATTAAACTAGACAGCAAAGCACAAGATCTTTTTAATAAATTAAAAAAAAATTCTGCGATGGAAATTTTTAAAGGGTTAGTTGAAGAATTTAGTAGTTCAGGAATACAAATTGATGTAATAGACAAATATATCAAAAACAGTTTTGCAGAAAAAGGTGAAATTAACGGATTAAAACTTACAGAAGACGAATTTGAAAATATTAAATTTGCTTATGAGATAGCAAAAGAAATTGCAAGATTAGATATTGGTCTTACTGTGGTGGTAAAAAATAAAATAATAATTGCTGTTGAAGCTTTGGAAGGAACAGATAAATGTATTTTAAGAGGAGCTAAACTTGCTGGTGAAGGTTGTTGTATAATAAAAGTCGCAAGACCAAATCAAGATATGAGATTTGATTTACCTGTGATAGGACCAAAAACTGTTAAAGTTTTGAACTTTGCTAAAGCAAAGGTTTTAGCAGTAGAAAGTGAAAAAACATTGATATTAAATAAGGAATATGTTATTGAAAAAACAAAAAAATTAGGTATAAAACTTTATGGAATATGAAGAAAATAAAAATAGCAGTAATAGGTGTTGGTAATTTGGGTCAACATCATGCAAGAATTTATAATTCTATGAATGATGTTGAGTTAGTAGCTTTGGTTGATGTAGATATGCAAAAATTAGAAAAGTTTAAAAGGATTTACCCATATGTAAAATTTACAACTGATTTTAAAGAAATTCTTGATAAGGTTGATGCAGTAAGTTTAGTTGTTCCAACAAATTTACATTATGAAATTGCTAAAGAAATATTAGCAGCAAAAAAACATTTGTTAATAGAAAAACCAATAACTACAAAAGTTGAAGAGGCAGAAGAGTTAGTAAAAATAGCAGATGAGAACAATTTAATTTTACAAGTAGGACATGTAGAGAGATTTAATCCAGTGATATCTAAAACTAAAGAATATGTTTTTAATCCTAAATTCATAGAATCTGTAAGGTTAGGAAGTTTTGATCCAAGAGTTGCAGATGTTGGTGTTGTATTGGATTTGATGATACATGATATAGACATTGTATTAAATTATGTAAACTCACAGCTACACAGTGTTGAAGCATATGGAGCCAAAGTTTTTACAGATAAAGAAGATATTGTAAAAGCAAGGTTAAGATTTAAGAATGGTACAATTTGTGATTTAACAGCTTCAAGAATTTCAGTTTACAAATATAGAAAAATGCATATTTTCCAAGAAGATAGTTATATATCTATAGATTTTATGAGACAACAAGCAAAAATATTTAAGAAAAAACAAAAAAAAGTTTTTTCTCCAAAAGATATAGAAATAATAAAACCAAAAATAAAAAAAGATGAACCTTTAAAGTTAGAATTACAACATTTCATCAATTCAATAATTCATAAAAAACCTCCAGAAGTTACTGCAGAACACGCAAAAAATGCTTTGTCTTTGGCTGTAGAGATTATTGAACAATTGAAATTTTAATGACTGATCAAAATTTTAACAATAAAATTTTATTTTCTTGTGGTGATAGATCTGCTGATATTTATCTTTCTTTTCTACTTAAAAATTTAAAGCAATTATCTTCAAATACCATAAAAACCGTTGTTTTAGCAGGAGATAGATCTCAAAGTTTGGCTTCTGAATTTATAGAAAATCTTGTATCTTATGATGCACACGGATTTTTTTCTCCTTTTAAATTAATTTTTAAATTCATAAATGTTATAAAAAAAATTGAAAAGATATTAAAAGAAGGTGTTGATGCTGTAGTATTAATGGATTATTATGGTTTCAATATTAAAATAGCAAAACTTGCAAAAAAATATAAAACCAAAGTTATATATTACATACTTCCACAAGTATGGGCTACAAGAAAATATAGAATAAAAAAGATTAAAAAATATGTAGATTATGCGATAGTAATATTTCCTTTTGAAAAAGAATTTTTTATGAAAGAAGATATGAAAACAGATTATTTTGGTCATCCTATGTTAGATTTTATATCTATGAATGATTTTAATTTAGAATCCAACAAAGAGAAAGATGAAAAAATTATAGGTTTGTTTCCAGGTAGCAGAAAACAGGTTATAAAATGGAACCTTCCTGAAATGCTTAAAATAGTAAAATTTTATTTAAAAAACTATTCTAAAGAACAAAAATTTTATATCTTTGGGTTTAAAAAATATAAAAAATTGTATGAAAAATTAGTTTATAGATTTTTTGATATTAATTTGAGAGGTAATATTAGAATAGTATATAATAATGAACTAAGGGATAAAATTTATTTATCTTTAGCAGTTAGTGGGACTAATTTGTTAGAAAATGTATTTTATAAGATACCTACTATAGTAATATATAAACTTCCTTTTTTAATGTATCTTTTTATAAAAAAAATAATTTATATTAACAAAATTTCATTACCAAACATAATACTTAAAGAAAAAGTTATTCCTGAGTTTATACAAAACGAAATTGATATTAAAAAAGTTTCTTTAGAAATTTATAATTTGATAAATGATAAAAACAAAAGGAATCTTATGATTGAAAAATACAATAAAATAATGATTTTATTATCTAAAGAAAAAAATGTTGCATTAAAAGTTGCAGAAAAAATTTTGGAGTTTGTGTATGGAAAAATTTAAAAAGTTATTGCCTTATTTAAAACCATATTATAGCAAATTTTTAATTTCATCTTTATGTATGTTATTAGTAGGAGGATTTACTGCTTTAAGTAGATGGTTAGTAAAACCAGTAGTTGATAAAATTTTTTATTACAGAGACTTAAAGTTGTTGTCTTTGTTAGTTGTTATAATACCTATTGTATATTTATTAAATGGTATATTTAACTACATTAAAAACTACATAAATGTATGGATAGCGAACAATGTAGTAAAAAATTTAAGGTATGATTTATACTCTCATCTACAATCTATTTCAATTGATTATTTTATAACAAAGTCTACTACAGGAAAAACTTTAACAAAACTTACAAATGACTTAAATAATGTTTTTATGATGTTATCAAAGGCACCTTCAGTATTAATTACAGATGTTATTTCAGTAATTGGTTTGTTGGTATTATTATTTTATTTATCGTTAAAATTTGCATTATTAAGTTTTGTAGCTTTGCCAATTGCTTTGTTGCCAATATATATTTTTACTAAAAAGCTTAGATATTACTCAAAAAAAATACAAACAGAAATAACTAATTTGTACAACCGCATTCAAGAAAGCATTTCTGCGATATTTATTACACAGGTTTTTTATCAACAGAAAAAAGAAATAAATAATTTTAATGATATAAATATTAAAGTTTTTAATGCAATAATGAAATTTTCAAAAACAGAATTTTTATCTTCTCCTATAATGGAATTTATAGGAGCTTTAGGAGTTGCTTTAGTGATATTACTAGGTGGTGTTGATGTTATTTATGGTAAGTGGACACCAGGCGGATTTTTTGCATTCTTAGCTACGGTTTTATCTTTTTATCAACCATTAAAAAGAATTTCTGAGATTAATCCTGTTTTACAACAAGGCATAGTTTCGATAGAAAGAATTTTTGAAATTTTAGAACAAAGAAGTTCTGTGATAGAACTATATAATGCTTTATCTGCAAAATTTGAAAATAATATAGTTTTTAAAAATGTATATTTTGGTTACGATAAAAGTAATCCTGTATTAAAAGATATAAATTTAGAGATTAAAAAAGGTGAGAAAGTAGCTATAGTTGGTCCATCTGGGTCAGGAAAAAGCACCATATTAAATTTACTTTTAAGATTTTATGATGCAGACAAAGGAGAGATTTTAATAGATGGGGTTAATATAAAAGATTTTTCTTTAAATACTTTAAGGAAAATTTTTGGTGTTGTGCTACAAGAAACATTTTTATTTAATAACACTATTAGGTATAATATATCATACGGTAAAGAAAATGCTAATGATGAAGAAATTATTAATGTATCAAAGATAGCTTATATATATGACACAATTGAAAGTTTGCCACAAAAATTTGATACCATTGTAGGGGAGAGAGGATATTGTTTAAGTGGTGGAGAAAGACAACGGCTTGCTATTGCAAGAGCCTTGTTGATAAATCCACAAATTTTTATTTTTGATGAGCCAACTTCTGCACTTGATGCTGAATCTGAAAGTATTGTATTAGAAGCAATTAAAAATGCTGCCAAAAATAAAACTGTTATACTTATAACTCATAGATTAAATTTAGTTGTAGATTTTGATCGCATTTATGTATTTTCAGATGGAGAAATTGTTGGTTATGGGACACATAAAGAATTAATGCAAAAAAATTTTTTTTATAAGTCATTGGTTAGCTTACAAACTATTAAATGAAATATGCAATTATATCTGATATCCATTCTAATTATAGTGCACTTGTTTGTTGCATAGAAAAATTAAAAAAAGAAAATATTTATAAAATTTTTTGTTGCGGAGATATAGTTGGATATTGTGCTGAACCTAACGAATGCATTGAATATTTTAAAAAAGAAAATATATTGTCTGTGTTAGGTAATCACGATGCTGCTTTATTAGATATTATAGAACTAGATTATTTTAATCGCTATGCTAAAGATGCAATTGTTATAAATAAAAATTTGATAGTACCGGAAAATATTGAATTTTTAAGACTCATAAAACAAAAAGAAATTTTTGAAGATATGTTATTTGTTCATGGTTCAATTGAAGATCCTTTGGTGGAATATTTAGATAATGTGTATTTGCTAAGAAAGAATATTAAATTTTTAAAGCAAAAATTATGTTTTTGTGGACATACACACAGACCTTTTGTATATTCTTATGATTTTAAGAATAATAAAGAAGATTTAAAGGTTCCTGATAAAGAAATATATAAGTTTGAAATTGAAGGTGAGAAAAAATATATAATAAATGTTGGTTCTGTAGGGCAACCAAGAGATGCTGATAACCGTGCTTGTGTTGTAATTTATGATAAAGATAATTCAGTTATAGAGTTTAAAAGAATAAAATATAACATATTTCATACTCAACAAAAGATGCTGGAATTAAAAATTCCAGAATTTCTAATAAAAAGACTTGATTTTGGAAAATAAAAGTTTTATTAAATAATAAAAATATAAAGTAGTATAAGATTTATGAATATTAAAAAGTTGCTGTGTATATTATTTTTCTTATTAGATGCGTTATTTATATTTAGTGAAGAAATTTCGTTAGGAATTGTTTTAGGTGAGCCTAATGGGTTGTCTTTAAAATTACAACAAAATAAAAATTTTGTTTTAGATAATAGTATAGGATTTAATACTAAAGATAATTATTTTTTGTTTTGTATTGATTTTTTAAAATATGATTATGGAAAGATAACACCTAAAGAAATTACCGGTAAAATACCTGTATTTTACGGTTTAGGTATTAAAATAGAAAACATTAAAAAAGATACATTGCTTGGAGTCAGATTTGTTTGTGGTGTTGAATATATTTTTGAAGAAATACCATTTAATATTTTTGTAAAGATTGTACCTACATTGAATTTACTGCCAGAAACTTCAGCATATATATACCCAGCAATTGGAATTAGATATATTTTAAAATGAATATTAAAAAAAACTTTTTTACAGGATTAGTTTTGTTAATTCCGTTATTGGTTACGATTTATGTAATATGGGTTTTTATAAAAATTTTTTCTAACCTTTCACGTCCTTTTATCTTAACTTTCCTTTATATTTTTGAGATTCAAGAGACCCATTTTTTAATAAGAATTTTAAGTTTTTTTTCTTCTATATTAATAATTTATTTATTTGGTGTTATTACAAATAGTATATTTGGTAAAAAATTACTTTTTAAAATAGAAAATTTTTTCTTACAAATTCCAATAGTAAGAGAAATATATTCTTCAACTAAAAAGTTGATAAATTTTTTTTTAGAATATAGATATTATAAAAGCAACAAAGTTGTTATTGTAGAATACCCAAGAAAAGGTTTGTATTGTTTAGGTATACTTACTTTAGATATAAAAGATAAGGATAAATTAGGAGTTTTTATACCATCAACACCAAATCCTACAACTGGATATTTTCTTTTAGTTCCAAGAGAAGAACTACAATATACCAACCTTTCAGTAGAAGATGCAATACAAATAATTGTTTCAGGTGGTATTGTTTCTCATGAGCAGATAAGTAAGTATTTATGAATAAAGTTTTAGTAGATAAAAAACTGCTAAGTATTTTATTAAAAAAAACAATTCTATTTTATGGTCTTAAAGAGAAAGATCTAAATTTGATTATTGATTTGATAAATACATATAAAGTCTTTAAGAAAGAAAAAATCATATTAGAAGGAGAAAAAGGACAAGATATTTTTGTTGTTCTTAATGGAAGAATAAATGTTTATTTTGAGGAAGGGAAAAAGAAAATAATATTGAAAACATTAAATCCAGGAGATATTTTTGGCGAGATTGGATACTTTACTAAAAAACGTATAGCAAGCTGTGTTGCTTTAGAAGATTCTACAATAGGAGTAATTAAATATAAAGATTTCAAAAAACTTATTTTAATAAAAAAAGATTTGTTTTTAAATTTTATAAAAGTTTTAATTTCAAGATTGATAGAAACAAATCAAGGAGTTAAAAAATTAGCATTTAAACCTGTGCTTTATAGAATAGCAGAAGAAATTTTGTGTAATTTAAATAAAGAGGATAATCTTGATATAAGTATCAAAGAGCTGGCAGAGAAAGTTGCTGCTTCAAGAGAAACAGTATCACGAATGTTAAAAATATTAGAAAAAATCGGTGCTATCTCTCGCCAAAAAAATAATATAAAAGTTTTAAACAAAGAAAAACTTTTAAATTTAATGAAACAATAAAATCTTTTCTTTAACTATTTATTTTTTAACAACAAATTTTTTTTAAAACTTGATAAATTATTAATTTTCTTATATATTAAAAAATTAAAATTATAAAAACAAAATTTTAATTTACTATATTAAGTTTTGGGACCATCTTTTTTTAAAAATAAAAAAGAATAAAATTTTCCACAAAACTATAACTCATTAATAAAATAGCTAAAATTTAACAAAACTTTTTAATTACGGAGGTAGGCGATATGAATTTATTTTTATATGCACAAGAATGTATTCCTGCAGGTGGAACTGCTCAACAAGGTTCAAGTGGTGGTTTGGCAAGTTTTATACCTATTGTTGTAATATTCTTAATATTTTATTTTTTACTGATACTTCCTCAACAAAAAAAAATGAAAGAACATCAGCAGATGTTAGAGAAACTTAAGAAAGGAGATAATGTTTTACTATCAAACGGTATCTATGGAACAATTACAAATATCAAAGCTGATATAGTAGAATTAAAAGTAGCGGAAAATGTTAAGATTAATGTTTTAAAAACAACTGTTTCACAAATTATATCAGAAGAGCAGATGAAATCAATTGTTGGTTAATCAAAGTATGAATAAAATCACTGTTAAAGATATAAAAAATAATTCTTTAGTGAAAAATTTTATAGAAGCAGCAAACGAATATTTAGGAGTGATTGGCTATACTGAACATGGATTTAGACATGTAACTTTTGTTAGTGAAGTTGCAGGTAATATTTTGAGACATTTATTATATGATTCAAGAATTTGCGAATTAGCAGAGATTGCCGGATATTTACACGATATTGGTAATGTAATAAATCGTAAAGATCATGGACAATCTTCAGCTTTGTTAGCAATGGAGATTTTAGATTCTATTGGTATAGCTGCGCAAGAAATTGCAGTAATAATTTCAGCTATAGGAAATCATGAAGAAGAAATAGGCGAGCCGGTTAATCCTGTATGTGCAGCATTGATTTTGGCTGACAAATCTGATGTTAACAAGAATCGTGTAAGAAATCCAAAAATGATTTCTTTAGATATTCATGATAGAGTTAATTATGCAGTAGAAAGGAATTTTATAGAAGTTTTACAAGATAAAAAAATTATTTCTTTGAATATTGATATAGACACAAATCTTTCAAACATTATGGAATATTTTGAAATCTTTATGCCTAGGTTGATGATATGTCGTCGTGCTGCAAATTATTTAGGTTGCAAATTTGAGATGATTATAAATGGACAGAAAGTTATTTAATAATAAATTATTGAAATTTTTCAATAAAGGAGAAAAATTATTATGAAGAATTTACAATTTAGAATAATAACTGTGATATTTGTTATCTGTTTAGGTATTTTCTTTTTATTTCCTACTATTCAATGGTATTTTTTTACTTCAGTAGAGGAAAGACAAAATAAAGAATTTTCAAAAGATCCAATCTTAAAGAAAATTCTGAAACTTGGATTAGATCTTAAAGGTGGAATTTATCTTGTGTTAGAAATTGACAAAGAAAAAGTTCCCAAAGATATAGATTTATCAGATGCACTAGATCGTGCTATTGAAATTATAAGAAATAGAGTAGATCAATATGGTGTTGCTGAAGCTATGATAACAAAACAAGGAGATAGATGGATTTCTGTCCAACTTCCTGGTGTAAAAGATCCAGAGATTGCAAAAGAGCTTATTGGTAAAACAGCATTGTTAGAATTTATTTTGGTAAATTTTGATGAACCATATAGAAAAATTGTAGAAAAAGCTCAAGAGTTAGCCTTAAAACCTAAAGAAGCATTAAAAAATCCAACAATTTTATCTTTGGTTCCTACGGGATATATGCTTATACCAGGTAGAGAAGAAAATTTTTATCTTGTAAAATCTACAGCAGAAATTACAGGTGCATATCTTACAACAGCGAGAGTTGAATTAGGTAGGCAAGACACTGGTTTGCCTTATGTTTCTTTAGAATTTAATCCTGAAGGTAGTAAAATTTTCGCAAAAGTTACGGAAGCAAATATAGACAGACATTTAGCTATTGTATTAGATGGTGTTGTACAATCTGCTCCTGTGATAAGGTCAAAAATACCAGATGGGCGTGCTATTATTGAAGGTAATTTTAATATAGAAGATGCAAAGTTTTTAGCTACAATATTGAGGGCAGGTGCTTTGCCTGCGCCTGTAAAAATTATTGAAGAACGTAGCGTAGGTCCTACTTTAGGGAAAGATTCTGTGATTAGTGGAACAAAAGCATTGATAATAGGTTCTGTATTATTATTATTATTTATGATATTATATTATAAATTTTCAGGAATTATTGCAAATATTGCTATGGTTGTAAACATATTTTTAATTATAGCATTTCTTACTGCGTTTAAAGCAACATTAAGTTTTCCTGGTCTTGCAGGGTTAGTTTTGATGATAGGTATTGGTGTAGATGCAAATATTTTAATTTTAGAAAGAATAAAAGAAGAAATAAGAAATGGAAAAACATTAAGAGTTGCAATAGATTTAGGTTATCAAAAAGCTTTAACAACTATTATAGATTCAAATTTGACAACTTTGATAACAACAGTATTTTTGTTTGGTTTTGGAACAGGTCCTATTAAAGGTTTTGGTATTACTATGTTTATAGGATTGGTTGCAAACATATTTACTGCTGCTTTTTTAACAAAAATATTTTATGATATAATTCTTGCAAACCAGATAGTTGATCCTAAAATTTTATTTTGAAAAGGAGTTTTAATAATTATGAAAGAAATAGAGTTTATTAAGTATAGAAAAAATTTTTTAATATTATCTTTAATATTAGTAGCTATAACATTAGTTGTGATGGTTGTAAACAAAGGAATAAATTTAGGTTTAGATTTTACAGGAGGAACTTTAATACAGTTAAATATTAAAGATAAAGATATGGATATTTCAAAGCTAAGAAAACTCTTTTTTGATAATGGTTATACTAAGGGTTTTGAATTACAGAGTATAGTTTCTTTTAGTGATATAAAAGAATTTTTGATAAAATTTAAATTTGAACAACAAGAAGAAATTGCTAAAAAAATTACAGAGATGTTTAATAAAAACAATATTCAATATGAAATAATAAGAATAGAATATGTTGGTCCTACTATTGGAAAACATTTGACTTCAAAAGCTTTATATGCAATAATTTTTTCTTTATTAGGTATAGTTTTTTATGTTGCATTAAGATTTGGTTCTTCTATATGGGGTGTGGCAGGAGTTATTGCTTTAGCTCATGATGTTTTTTTAACTTTGGGATTTTTGACAATTTTAGGTAAAGAAATCACAATTACTGTAATAGCTGCATTGTTAACTTTAGCAGGATATTCTATTAATGATACAATTGTTATATTTGATAGAATCAGAGAAAATATAAAATTATTAAAAAAAGAGTCGTTAGAAAAAATTATGAATTTTAGTATTAATCAAACTTTAACAAGGACAATTTTAACTTCAGGCACAACACTTACAGCTGTTTTAGCTTTATTTATTTTTGGCAATCAAGTTATAAGAGATTTTGCCTTATCATTAGTTTTTGGCGTAATTATTGGTACTTATTCTTCTATTTTTATAGCTTCAGCTTTAGTATTAGAATATAGCTTGATAAATAAAAGAAAATGAAGATAAAAAATTTTAAAATAAATCTTAGAATAAAAGAAGTATATAATAATTTAAAGCAAAAAAATATAAAATTTACTAAAGAAATAGAAACTTTAGTTTATGTTATAGATAAAGAATTAAAAGATGTGATTTTTCCGTCGGTTTTGTTTGATACATTTGATGTCAAAAAAGATCAAAGAATAAAAAATTTTGTAAATTTTTTTCAAATACCAAAAAATGTTGAATCAGTATCATTTATTATTTTAACTTTAGGAGATAAAATTGAAGATTTTATAAGTTATATAAATGACGAGATTAAAAAAAATGTGGCAGAATCAATAATATTAGAATATATAACCTCTTCTTTAATATTTGTTACTAAAGTTTTGCAAGAAAAATTTGAAGATAATATAGAAGTTGGCTCTTTGTTCTTATTGCCAGAAAATTTTTATAATGAAGTTATAAAATTACTTTCTGCAGATAAGATTGGTGTTAGTTACGAAGAAAAAACCAAACAAATCTTGCCTAAATATACTTCTTTGAACTATTTATTTTGTTTTAGAAAGAAGTAGATGAGCTATATTAGTAGATTTTTAAATTATTTTAAAAAAATTAAAATAGTTAAAATTTTAAAACTAAATTTTTTAAGTTGTGTAGCATGGTTTGTAATACAAATTTTAAACAGGACACTTAAAATTTATAAGATAAATTTTGAAAATATAAAAAATATTAAGAATGTAATATACGCTTTTTTTCATGGCGAACAATTTGTATTAGTTTATATACATAGACATACAAAGATTTTAATAATGACAAGTTATTCAGAAGACGGTGAGTTGCAAACGAAAATTCTTAAAAAATTTGGTTATGATATAGTTAGAGGTTCTGCTGAAAAAAAAGGTGCTACTTCGGGAACTTTAAGTATTATAGAAAAATTGTTAAAAGGACAAAATTGTGCATTTGCAGTTGATGGTCCTGCTGGACCAGCATTCAAGGTAAAACCTGGTGTCGTGTTTTTATCACAAAAAACAAAACTTCCTGTAGTTCCAGTAAGAGTCTTTATAGAAAGAAAAATTCAACTTAATAACTGGGATAGATATATTTTGCCTTTACCTTTTAGTAAAGTGTGGATAATCTACGGAAAACCTATATATATTGATGAGGAAGATAATATAAAAAGTAAAACTTTAGAAATAGAAAGATTTTTAAAATCAATTTGTCTTCCAATTAAATAGTATAGAGCTTCAATATTTAAAGATTTAACTTTTCTTCTTTAAAATTCAATACAAAAATTACTGCAACTATTTTAAAAATTTATTATCTAATAATATAGGCTTATCTTTAAGATATTTTTATAAAATTTTTCATTTTATTTTTATATTTTTTTCAAATTTAATTCATCTAAAATAAATAAAAGATTTTAAAAATCTACATATTTTATATTTAGGAAAGAATTATAATAAAGTTAACAGAACTTTAATTTTCAGGAGGTGGGATAATGATAAAATTGTTAGATTTATTTTTAATATTCTTAGCAGGATTTTTAATAAATTTTGTTTCTAATGTAGAAAATTTTTATTCTTCTGTAAGAATAAGATCTTCATATAGTGCTATAGTTGGTTTTATATGTTGGATGTTAACAGGTTTAGTTTTTGCAGACATACTTACTTCTTCAGAGAATAAGTTTTGGTTAGTTTTTGTGTTGTCTTTAGGGGGTGCTTTAGGAAATTTTTTTTCAGCAAGATTATTAAAATTGTTCAGTAAAGCTAAAATATCTAAAAAGACCCAAAATTTATTTAAAGTTAGAAGAAAAATTAATAAATCATTCATTATTAAAAAAATACCAATTGTTAAAAGTAGATTTGCAAGATAAAATTTTATATTTCTTTATATGTTTTATGATGAAATAATAAGATGTAATAAAGCATTAAATGTTGATGTAGTTAAAAACCATATTTATGCTTCAATAAATCCATATGTAGGTTGTCAACATCAATGTAAATATTGTTATGTTCAAGCTGATAAATATTCAAAGACACAAGATCTTTCCTTTGTAAAAGTTAAATATAATATTTTAGATATATTATTAAAAGAAATATCAAAATATAAAATAAAATATTTTTCAGGGGTTATATATCTGGGAACCTCTTCAGATCCTTACCAGGATAAAGAAAAAAAATATTTTTTTTCTTCTAAAATAATTTCTTTCATATTGAATCATACTTCTTATAATGTACACATTTTTACAAAATCCTCATTAGTTTTAAAAGACATCGATTTATTTAAAAAATTTAGTAATAGAATAAATATTTCTATTAGTTTGATAACTGCAAATGAAAAAATTAAAAAAATTTTTGAACCAAATTCAGATAGTATAGAAAAAAGGTTAAGTTGTATTAAATATTTAAATTTAGAAGGAATAAGTTGTGGATGTGCTGTTATGCCAATATTGCCATATATTACAGATTCAGAAAAAAATTTTGAGGAATTATTTTTTAATTTAAGAAAAAACGGTTGTAGATATATATGGTGGGGATATTTAACTTTGAGAGAAAATATTAAGAATATAAAAAAACAAAGTCAAAAAAATTTATATTATAAAGTTCTACAAGAATATTTTTCTAATCTAATAGATAATTACGAGTCATTATACCGAAATAGTTTCTTGCCTGATATCAGATATCAAAAAATTATTGATAAAAAAATTATAAATATTGCACAAAAATATAATTTATCTTATTTTGGTCCTACATGGAAGTATAATAAATCTTTTCAACAACAGCTGTTTTTAGATTTAAAATATTGAAATTTTTTTAATCAAGTTGTATAAAATATTTTTTTAAAATTGTAAATACTTAAAATACACACAAAAAATATGAAAATTTTAGTTTTAGGTTCTGGTGGAAGAGAACACACTATTATTTGGAAGTTAAAGCAGTCATCATTACACAGTAAAATATATTGTATTCCTGGTAATGGTGGGATATCTGAAGATGCAATTTGTGAACCATCAATAAAAATTTCTGAATTTGAAAAGATTTATGATTTTATTTTAGAAAATAAAGTAGACCTTGTAGTTGTTGGTCCGGAACAACCTTCAGTTGATGGCATAAAAGATTATTTGTCTAAGTATAACATTGCTGTTTTTTCTCCAACAAAAACCCAGGCGTTGCTTGAAGGAAGCAAAGTTTTTGCAAAAAAATTTATGTATAAATACGGAATACCAACTGCTGATTTTGTTGTTTGCAACACTTATGAAGAAGCAAAAAAGATGTTGAAAGAAATGTTTAAAAAATATCCTGAGGGTGTAGTCGTTAAAGCAGATGGTTTAGCTTCAGGTAAAGGTGCGGTTGTATGCGATACAATTGAAAAAGCTGAAGGTGTTATATACGACATTATGGTAAAAAAAATTTTTGCTACTGCAGGAGAAAAAATTGTCATAGAAAAAAAGCTTAAAGGTATAGAAATATCTTTAATAGCATGTTGCGATGGAGAGACAATTCTGCCTTTAACTCATTCCCAGGATCATAAACAAATTTATGATGGAGATAAAGGACCTAATACTGGTGGTATGGGAGCATATTCACCTTTGGGTTTTATTTCCAAAAAGCTAGAAGAAAAAATTTATAATCAAATAATAAAAAACTTTCTTTTAGGAATAAAAGACTCTTATTTAAATTATTGTGGTATAATTTATTTTGGTTTAATGATAGAAAATCTTGCAAAAGAAAACGAACAACCATATGTTTTAGAGTTTAACTGTAGGTTTGGAGATCCTGAAACACAAGTTATATTGCCATTATTAAAAAATGATTTATTAGAAGTAATAATTTCTACAATAGAAAAAAAATTAAAAGATATTAAATTATCTTTTTATAACAAGTCAGCTTGTTGTGTAGTAATGGCGTCGAAAGGATATCCTCAAGAATATGAAACTAATAAAGAAATTTTTGGATTGGAAGAAGTAAAAAAATTAAAAGATGTAATAGTTTTTCATGCTGGAACAAAAAAAGTTAAAAACAGATATTTTACTTCTTCAGGAAGAGTTTTAGGTGTTGTTGGAATAGCAGAAAATTTAAAAGAAGCAGTTGAAAGGTCATATTTTGCAGTAGAAAAGATTAATTTCGAAAACAAATATTATCGTAAAGATATAGCTAAAAAAGGATTTTCTATAATGGAGAGTATTTATGATAACATATAAAAAATCAGGTGTGGATGTAGATAAAGCAAATAGGTTTGTTGACTGGATAAAGAAAAAAATTCCACAGATAGGTTTTTTCAGTGGTTTTTATGAAATAGAAAAAAATAGATATTTAGTTTCAACAACAGATGGTGTTGGTACAAAACTTAAAATAGCACAACTTATAAATAAACATGACACAATAGGTATTGATTTAGTAGCAATGAATGTTAATGATATAATTACTTGTGGAGCAAAACCGTTATTTTTTTTAGATTATATTGCTTGTGGAAAGATAAATCTTAATGTTTTAAAGCAGATAATGCGTGGAATAATAAGAGGATGTGATATTGCAAATTGTAAAATTTTAGGTGGAGAAACAGCAGAAATGCCTGGGATGTATAAAGTTGATGAATACGATCTAGCTGGGTTTGCTTGTGGTATTGTAGATAAAGATAAGTTAATAAAAGGCAAATATATAAAAGAAGGCGATATAATAATAGGTTTATCTTCTTCTGGATTACATTCTAATGGTTATTCATTAGTTAGAAAAATTTTTTCTAAGAAAGAACAAATAGAACTTTCAGAAATATTGCTTAAACCAACAAAAATTTATGTTCAAGAAATAAATGAACTTTTAAAAAAATTTCAGCCAAATAAAGAAGTTAAAGGAATAGTAAACATTACTGGTGGTGGGTTTTATGATAACATAATAAGGGTGTTGCCAAAAAATATAAAAGCTCAGATAAATAAAAGTTCGTTTAAACCACATGAAATATTTAAAGTTATTCAGCAAAAAGCTAAAGTTTCAGATAAACAAATGTATAGAACTTTTAATATGGGCATTGGGATGGTATTAATTGTAGAAGAAAAAATAGCTGAAAAAATTGCTAAATTATTAGAAGGTAAAATCATAGGTAAAATTGTTTATTCAAAAAAAACAGAAGTTGAATTAATATGAACAAAAAACTTTCTTTAGGATGGTTTGCAACATCACGAGGCACTACATCACTTAAAATATTTAATTACATATATGATTCAATAAATTCTGGTGAACTTAATGCTGAAATAAAATTTGTTTTTGTTAATCGTGAGTTGAAAGAACAAGAAAATTCCGATATATTTATAAATACTGTAAGTTTATACAGAATTCCAATTTTTAATTTATCTTCGTTAAAATTTTTGCCTGAACTTAAGAAATCTAATATAGAATTGTGGAGAAATGAATTTGATAAAAAAGTTTATGAAATGATAAAAAATTTTGAGGTTGACATAGTGATGTTGGCTGGGTATATGTTAGTGTTAAGCCAATTTTTATGTGAAAGATTTACTTTCATAAACTTACATCCTGCATTACCATGGGGACCAAAAGGTACCTGGCAGGAAGTTATAAATAAAGTAATAAAAGAAAAACATAAATACCATGGTGTAATGATGCATATTGTTACTGAAAATGTTGACAGAGGTCCTGTGTTAACATATTGTATATTTGAAATAAAAGAATATGATTTTGACAAAATTCGCCAGGAAGGAATAAGATATGAACTGCCTTTGGTTAAAAAAACATTGAAATTAATTTCTGAAAAAAAGTTAGAAATATTAGATAAAAAAGTTTTTTATAATAAAAATTTTTTAGAGAATGGGTTAGAGATTCCTAAAGAAGAACTAGTTTAATAAAGGAGATGAGAGATAAAAAATTAAATATTTATTTTTTGATAACGAAAAATATCTTACAGAACAAAGCAAGGCTATACTAGACAGAATCTCTCTGACAGAAGGAAGAAAACTTTATCTTGAATTTGGTGGTAAATTAATGCAGCAAGAGTATTGCCTTGATATGATCCAAATATAAAAATTATTGCAATGTTTAAAAACAAAGATTGATGTAATAATGATTTGTATTTATGCAAGAGATATTGAAAAAGGTAAAATAGAAGGTGATTTTGGTAGTACCTATGGTGTTGATATGTTTAGATTAATTGATGAATTAAGAGATAATTATGGAATAGAAGTAAAAGCAATAGTAATCACAAGATTTAATAACCAACCACAAGCTTTTAAATTTAAAACAGTATTAGAAAAAAAATATAAAAGTATATTTACATTATCCAGTTGAAGTTTATCCTACAGATGTAGAAAAAATTGTAAGTGATTAGAAATACGGGAAAAATCCTCATATTGATACAGAAAAAACCTTATCTTATTATAACAAAATAAATGTAAATTATAATCGTGAAATAGAAGCTTTTAAATTGCTTAAAAAAAT
>CALFVX010000041.1 GCA_937928765.1 uncultured Endomicrobiia bacterium | reverse complement strand
AAGAATTTCTTTCCTTCTTTTTTTAGAAACAGTAAGAAAAGAAATAAAAAACACAAGAACCGTAAATGCACAAGGATTAATCCCATCAATAAATCCTGCAAAAATGACTGTAAAAATTCTAAATGATTTAAACCTTGATTCTATTTTCTTTTCTGCTTTTTCAATTTCTTCTTTATTTAAATCCCAGAAACAGACAGAACCAGTTTTTTCATATTTTGATAAAATTATTTCTATATTCTTTAAATTTATATCTCGTTTTTGTAAATAATCAGAACCAATAATTAAAGTTGCAGAAGTTAATCTTTTCTTTTCTGGGATATTTAATTTTTCTGCTATTGATTCAAATGTTATTTTGTTCTGTCCTTCTTTTAAATTGAATTTTTTAATAACAAGATTAGGATTTTTTTTCTCCAAATAACTCAGTAAATAAAAAACTCTCTCACATTCTTTACAATTAAATTCATAGAAAAAACCACAATAAATTTTTTTATCATAATTTGGTAATTCTGTCTCTTCTTCTGTGTTTTCTATTCTAATCTCATCAGGCCAGTTTATCCCTCCCTTCTCTGCATATTCTTTTATTATCTTTTCAAGCTTATCTTCTATCTCCTTTTCTCCGCCTAAAACATACTTCCCAATAAAGACAACTGGTAAATCATTATCTGTATCATTATATCTCTCTTCAAGTTCACACAATTTCTTATAATTTTCAATTTGGTCAACATCAAAATACTTCACTTCTATCTTACAATTGATTTTCTTGGCTAATTTATTAAGATTTTCTGCCTTTACTATTTCACATTTAGGACAATTAGGTGAAATAAAAGTATAAAAACGGATTAAACAAAAATTTGGAGAAGAAAAAGAAAATATAAATAATAAAATTAGCCATGGTTTTATAAATATTTTAACAAGATATGGGAATTTAGCAGTCAACATGTTAAGAAAAAACTGCCATTCCCAAACCTTTTTAAAAATAACTTCTTCCATTTCTAATTGTTAATTATTTAAACTTCAGAGATTCAGATTTATTTTTGAGGTTGGCTATTTTTTTTATATTTTTCAAATTCCTCATTAGTTACCTCTTTCCCATGAATATAATATTTTTTTTCGTAAAATTTCCCATCAGGCGAATAGAAAAGTTGTTCTCCATGATAAAGTCCATTTTCATCAAAATTAATTATTCTTGCTAAATTCCCATTTTCCCACCAAAGAACCCATTTGCCCACAAATTTTTCTCCTTTCTTTTTTCCTTCTCCCTTTTTCTTTCCAGAAGGATAGTATTGAACTATAACTGTCTCATTATTTGTATTACATTCAGCGAAAGAGCATATTAATGTTTGTAACAAAAAAAGGAATATTAATAAAACAACTTTTTCTAATCTCATAACTCCTCCTTTTTGTTAAATTATATTTCTTTTGAAATAAAAAATAAAGAAATAGGAATTATTAAATGATAAATTTTGTTATCATGTCTCTCTACAGAAATTATACAAATACCTTCTTTTTTTGAAAATAAAGGTTTTAATATTCTTACAATAAGTTCTCTCTCCGAATTTGTTTTTTTTCTACTAATATAAACTTTTTTAATTCAGGTGGATTTAGACTAATATTTTTAATTTTATATTGAACATTTTTTCTAAAATGAAGTAAGATTGTTAATTGATTATTATTGATATTTAAGTTAGGTGTGAATAAAAAATTTATTTCTTCTGGTGTTGCATATACATCCCCTATGATTTTTCCTAATATTGGTATTACGATGGAAAAATTACTTTTTTGTAAAAATGAAATCTTCAATTCCCCATTTATAGGACCTATAAAATTTGAGTCATTCAAAATAATCCTCAAAATATTTTTTTCTCTTTTTATATTTAATGATAATGGTAAATTCCCCTTATAAAAATTAGAAATTATTTGTATATCTCCATCAACTTCTCCTATAAAAACTTTTTCTTCTATTGGTAATTCTTCTATTTGAATAATACCCAAATTTAATACTGGTGGTCTAATTTCAAATAAGGGTTTTATAATTCCTTCTATTTTGAAAATCTTAAACGATGGATTTTTTTCATTAGTATGAAATACAATAAAATCTTTAAAGTTGCGAGTATTTAAAGGATATCTTTCAGAAAGAGTAATAAATATTTCCACTTTTTCACTTCTTTTAGGTAAAATGATATTTTTATTTATTTTTATTCCTATACATGATGAACAACTCTTTCTAATTTTTTTAATTATGAGTGGCATATCGCCGTCATTTTTTAGAGTAATGGTATATTTTAATTTTTGTCCTGGTTTTAGTTCTCCTATGTTAAGTAAAGGGGGTTCAATTTTCAAATAAGGTCCATTGAAATATTTCTTAAAAAATATCTTATTTATTAATACACCCATCACTAATCCTACAATGAAAATAAACCATCTTTCCACTAAAATTTTACTTTTCCCCATTTCTACTTTATCCTAATTCTGCTATCAGCATCCCATACTTCATCAGCATGTGAAAATGGAATACTAAAAAAATCTACTTCTATTGGAATATTTACTTTTACACTTTCTTTGTTTAAAACAACTTTTACAGTTTGAAGTAATTTTCCTTTTTCATACATAGATGAATAAATACTGATTGGGATTATTATATCTTTATACATTAAAATCTCTTTTACTTCCATTTCTTCTCTGATATCTTTTCCTATAAAAATCTGGAAATAAATTGGAAAATAATTTAAATCTTTAACTAAAAATATTTCATAACGTTCTATTTTATTAAATCTATTATCTTCCCATAATCCTTCTTTTAAAAGATAAATATAAACACCTTTATATTCTCCCCTTTTCCCTTCTTCTATTTTTTCAATATTTTTCAAACGCTCTTTAATCATTGAGATATTTTGATAAGAATTTAAAGAAAAATTGTCTTCTTTTTTAAATAAAAAAGTAAAAGGGAATAATAAAGGATTAGGTATAAAATAAGGATTTATTTCTGGAAGAAATTTACTTATTAAAAGGTGTCTTTTTGCTCCTATTTCTAACAATTGATATTTTTCCCCATTCCAGCATATAATTTTTTGAATATTTCTTTTTATAAACGGATCAAAGAAAGACACTTCTGTTCTGTATTTGTTCCCATTAGCAAAAAATTTGAATTTTAAATTGTGATTTGATATAAGAAGGGGAGAAATATTTGGATTTGATGAGATTAAATTCATTTCCATATCACCTTCAAATTGAATAGAAAAGATTTTTGTAAAATAAGATGAGATCTTATCAACTATTATTTCGTGATTTTCTACTGCTTCGCCTAAATACCAGATTAAAATAGAAAATATATTCATAATTAAAAGTAACTTTATCTTTTTTAGATTCATTTTTACCTCCTAGTTGAATTTGGTTAAAAATATAATATTATATAACTTTGACTCTTTGAAAATTAAATTTTTAAAAGAAAATAAGGGAGAGGAAACCAAATTTTTCCTGGGCAATAAAGGTGTATGTTTGCCAATAAGTAGTGACATTAATAGAAGTTAATTTTTCTTTCAATTTTTCATAAGGAGTTTTTCTGTATAACCAAGCATGTGGTTTATAATAGTTATAAAATTTCTCCCATTCTTTTAAATTCTCATTTAATATCTCCATATCATCTATTATAACACATTTAACATCCTATAAAATTCTTCATCTCTTTCAGGTTAGGACATAGTATTCAGTAGATAATAAAATAGACGATATTCCTACTATAAAATTTTTAGAAGAAAAAAGAGGGAATAGGAAGTGTTTATATAGAGAAAAATAAGATGAGAATGGATGTATAATATAAGTTTGTTTATTTCCAGTAGTAAATTTGTTAAGGTGATATATTTTAAAAATTTTTCTTTTCAGATTGTATCTATCTCCTAACCGACAACCTATTCTCCTTGGTAAAGAAGCAAAATATGAAATATTAAAAAAAATTATTATTTGAAAAACCTAATAATAGAATCTAATACTTTTTTACGATCTCTGTAGAAATCTCGAGAAGTAATTCTAACTACTTTCCAACCAGCTCGTTCCAAAATTTGTTGTCTCTCTAAATCTCTCTGGTATAAATTCCCATATTCATCATAATGGTATTTCCAACCATCACATTCTATTGCTAAAACCTTGCCTTTTTCATCTAAAACAACTAAATCAATTTTGAATCCGCACGTTTTAAATTGTGGATAAACCTTGAATCCAAGTTTTTCAATCTCTGTTTGAACTTCTTTTTCAAACTCACTATCCCACGGTTGGTATTCTACATCAAGACTTTTTGGATTTTGTACATATTCTAAGAAATCCCTTAAAAAGCCTCTAGGGAAGTCTGAAATATTTGTACTCACAAAACAAAATATTTGATATCGAGCTCTACTAAAAGCCACATTGAGCCGCTTAAAATCTTCTTCTCTTCGAGTATGAGCAAGAATATTTGGAGATGAATTTGAAGCAAAGCGAAAACTATAAAGTATTACATCTCGCTCGTCTCCTTGAAATCCATCAGCAGTTTCAATTATTAACTTAAACTTCCGACGTGTTTCTGGATCAATATAAAATCCTGTCCCAGAGGTATATATTAAATCTTTTATATATTCAACCTGTTCTCTAAAAATTGACATTATTCCAAATGTTAAATTTTTATATTTCGGCATAGTTATCAACATTTTTATTTTTTTCACCACTGCTTCTGCTTCTTTTTTATTCACACCTAAAGTTTCATCATCATAACCATCTTCAACTAATTCAATATTCAAAATTCTACCTAAATGATTATTTAAACTACTTTTTGTTAAAATTAGTCTTCCATTGTAAAATTTTTCATTACAGAAACGAATTATTTCAGGATAACATCTAAAATGTTCACGGAGGAAAATATGAGTATCGGCAAAATTCCCACAAAGATCAAATAATGAATTTGTTTTACAATCAAATGATTGTGATCTTGGCAAATTATCAATTTTGTTATCTTTAATTAGTGACTGATTAAATTGGTCATCTACAAACTGCATTTCTACATTCGGAAGTTGTTTATCATCTCCAACTATTACCACTTTTTTGCCACGATATAAAACAGGGATAGCAGAAGGGATAGCACATTGAGAAGATTCGTCAATAACAACAACATCAAATAACCCAGCATTTAAGGGGAAAACCCGAGCTACATCGTTAATACTTATAATCCAACATGGCAAAGCAGATAGGACCTCTTTAAAATCGACAATTTGGTAGTTTTTTAACTTTTCAAAAGTAATATATCTTTTTTTATTTTGCTGTAAAATTTTAGCAAAATACAACAAATCATTCTGTAATGATTTTTTATCAAGTTTCTTCCTTAAGTTATATCTAATAGATACCTCTATTAATTTCTTTATAATTCTGTTTTTTTCTTTATTAAGATTTTTAATTTCTTCAGCAATAGTTTGCGTAGAACGAAATTTTTTGTCTTTCTCTTTAATTATTTTTTTTAAAATACCACATTCTATTATTTTTTCTATATTGTCCCGGAAGAAATCAAATTTGGTTTTATCAGATAGAAGACTACTCTTAATTTTTAAAATTGTGTTTCTACAATTTATAAAACTTTTCTCAATCCTGAGAACATTTAGCAAAAAAGTGGCTTTTGTAATTAAATTTTTGGTTTTCTTAAACACATCATTAAAATGAGTAAAATCTTTGTTTTTGTAGGAAAAATATAGATTGTATTTCAATAGATTAAAACTTATCACATCATCTTTTATATCGGTAGGGCAGAAATAAAATTCATTTTCACATTTGGAACATTTTGTTCTTGATTTACTTTTATTCAAGTCTAAACTCAACTTTTGCTTACAATAAGGACAAATAATACTAATGTTTTTAACAGAAAGATTAAGTTTATTAATTAGAAATTCTACTTGCTTACGTATATCAAGAACATTTAAGATAGATATAACTTTATCTATTTTAACTAATATCTCGTTATTTTCGTTTGCAGAATTAAAATCATTTATATTTAGCCATTTGCCAAAATACCTGTTTAATTGAAAGCGAAGTTTGTTTCGCGGGATAAATAATCTAAATTGTCGCCAAATAAAGTTAACTATCTTCCCTAAAAAATATTTGTTACATTCGTTTATAATAGTCAAATAATTTAGGTATTGTTCAACCTGTTCTTTAAGTTTTTTCATTTCAGAATCTAATTTTTTTAATCGGCTTTCCTTCAAAAATTGAAAACAGGGAAGTGTTTCAATTAAGTAGTTTGCTTCATCTGAAGAAATAAGAGATATTTCTTGTTCAAAGTTAAATTTTATTTTTTCTAAATCTTCTAAAAATTGTTTTATTTCAAGCGGATCTTTAGGAAGATCCTTTTCTGTGTTTAGTAATTTCTCTATTTTAAAATACTCATCCCCAATTTTTTCTAATTCATTAAGATAAGTTATTAAATTTTCTTTTACAAATAATTTTTCAGAAAATGAAAAAACTAATTCATTTTCCTCAAACATATCAAATGGTTTTAATTTCTCATAACAAGAATATATCGCTCCAATTGTAAGATTTAATTCATCTATTTTTTCAAATTCAAGATTTCTACTCTGTTCAAACTCTTTAAATAATTTAGAAAGTTTTTCATTAACAATATCAAGTTTTTTTTCAAGTTGCGTCTTTTCATCTTCCAAATCTTTTAAATCCTGTTGTAGAACGTCGCTTATCAATTCACTAATAAACTCTTTGATCTTCTTTTTAGATTCTTTGTCATCTTTTAGCAATTTCATATATAAATACTTTATTTGTAATTGTTCTAACTTTTCCGATACAACTTCAAGTGCTTTATTTTTTTGGCTTGTAACTAACACAGTATAACCACTAGCTACCATATGACACACAAGATTAGCGATTGTCTGTGATTTTCCTGTTCCTGGTGGTCCCTGAACATGAATGAATTGATTATCTCCCAATTCTTTAATAACCTTAATTTGTTCAGGATTTGCAGGAAAAGGTATTAAAAGTGTTTTCCATGAAGTTTTACCTAATATAGAATCATCATCAATATTTTTTACAATAAATCTTTTTATAACTGAGGAATTAATATCAGGTTCTTTTATCTCTAAAAGTTTTTGTAAATCATTAATTATATAAATATTTGACTTTTTAGTTAATGCTATTCCACTGGAATTATAGATAGTGAATTCACCGTTTTTTAAATCATTTACTAATGACGAAAAATCTTTTGATTCTAATGGATTACATTTTATTGCAGGATGCAAATCCGCTATTTTATGTAAAATTCCATTTACATTTTTTAAATCCAGAGGAAACTCAAGATATGTTACATCTGCTATTTTACTCATTAAAGCGCTTTCTTTTTCCGGATAAAGTTCCACTAAAGCAAAAACATTTAGCCGTATCTCGTCACTTACTAAACTTATAGAAAAACCCCTTTTGTTTTCGTCATATTTCAAATCCGCAATAGTATTAAAAAGTGGAGCAAATATTTTTTTCCCATCATTTTTCTTCCCTAAGATGAATAAATAGCAATAGACAATTTCAAGTTCATATGGGTTATTAGTATAATTGTCATAAATACGACGGACTTTATCAAAAATTTCTTTTTCCTGAGATAAGGAGTTTACCAATCGTAAATCAGCCTTTGAGATAAAAAGTTCATCCTCTTCTCCAAATAATAGAATCTCTTTTTTTATAATATCTGATAAATCTATAAAATACTCTGATTCTTCACGAATATTAAAAAATAAATCTTTACTACTCTGATGTTTTAGAATTTCATAACAATATTTAATTAAACTTTTAAAATTTTCTTTAACCCTTGTATCCACCAATAGTTTTGCTCCTTATAACATTTTTATAATTGTTTTTTTATTTTTCCTGGTTTCCCTTAAAAACCACAATGTAATTATAAAAAAAAATGCCATTTTTTGTCAATTTATTTTCTCTTTCAGGTTAGGACATAGTATTCAGTAGATAATAAAATAGACGATATTCCTACTATAAAATTTTTAGAAGAAAAAAGCAAAAATAAAAAGAGTTTATATGGAGAAAGATAAAGTTGGAGTGGATGTATAATATAAGTTTGTTTATTTCCAGTAGTAAATCTTGATAGAGATATATTTTAAAAATTTTTCTTTTCAGATTGTATCTACCTCCTAACCGACAACCTTATCAAAAAGCAGTTTATAAATATTCAAGAAAGGTT
>CALFVX010000040.1 GCA_937928765.1 uncultured Endomicrobiia bacterium | reverse complement strand
TCACATAATTATTATCTAAGTAATTACCAATGTTCTCAAAAATATCCTCTTTTATTTCTCCTCTTTCTTTATAAACAATCATCAATTTTGCTTTTTCTCTTTCTTTTAAAGGATGCTGAGCAATTAGTTCTTTTGGCAAATTAAAATTAAACATTTTTTTGAAATATAATTATAGTTGGATTAATATAGATTAAATCTTCAGGTAAAGTTTTGAATTTGAATTTAATAGGTCCTAAACAAAATGGTTTTTCAAATACTTTTATAGGTTTATATAATTTTGAATTTATAAATTCCTCTGTAAATTTAATCCTATCCTTTTGTAAATTCCATGGATAAGGAGGTATTTTTCCTTGAAAAGAAGAAAAAATAAAATAATCTGGTTTTTCTTTTTTTAATTTTTCAAAGTCATAGTTTATCACAGTGACTTTATATTTAAAGTAATCAAACGGTGGTAATTGAAATTGCCACGGAATTTCACATACTCCTATACTTTTTCCCTCTGGTATATTTTCTTTTATCCATATTCCTGCTTCTGTCCTATTGTTTTCTTTTATAAAAAGTCCTTTAAAACTTAACCCATAAATTAAAGAAAATAAAATGCATATCCCTACAATAAAATTTTTTAATATATTTAATTTTTTTATATCATTAAGCCATAATCCAATTCCAATAACAATAAAAGAAGGGACTATTGGTAAGATATATCTTGCATAGTTTTTTGTAAATAAAGATATAAAAAGAAAATAAAAAATTGTCCATCCTGACAATAATACTCTTTTTTTATCAATAAAGTTTATTTTATTAAAAAATCCAATTAAACATATGAAAAATATAGGTGGCCCAATTCCATATGCAAGAGCAAATAAGTAAAACTTCCATTTAAAACTAAAAGATGTATGTTGTTTTAGTTCAAAAAGTGGTAATGGGAATTTTATAAAAAAATAAGGATTTGTTATCGCAAAAGAAATTAAGGCACCTGCTATAATACATATTAACGAACTGATACTCCTTTTTATTGTTTTATTTGTTAGTAAAGCAGTTAAAAATGGAATAAAAAGTAAAACTATGAAGGGTATTTTGATACCAAAAGTAAATCCACATATTATTCCTGCAATAAAAAATCTTTTATAAGAAGGATATTGAAGTACTATTAATGAATAATATAAACAGAACATTGTCCAGAAAAGAGCAGGGATATCAACATACATATAAGATGAATTTAGGATAATTAAAGGAGAAAACGAAATTAAAAAAGATACTATATATGCATTAATTTGTTTTTTGTATATTTTTTTTGAAATTAAATAAGATAAAATTATTACACCAACACCATAAATTACATTAACTATTCTTCCTAAAATATAGAATTTCCCAATTTCGTCAGGATTTAAAAAATAAAAATCCAGATTTTTTGTAAGTTTTAAAAATTTTAATTTGTAAAATAAGAAAAATATCAAACCGATAAAATAAATATAAGCACCACCTATACCAAACTGGTGTGGATTAAAATCAAATTTTTCGGGATTCATTGTAGAAATTACCTTAATTATAAAATATTCATCAGGATGATAACTCCTTATTGAATTATATAAGTTTCTAGGTAATTTTTCTTTTTCAAATTCGGGATGGAGAGAAAGATAATACCCATATCCTTTCCAAAGTTCTTCTTGTTTAAATTGTTTAATTGTTTTTAATGTCTCATTCAAACTATCCTTTTTATAAAAATACAACATATTAATCTTTTTCGAAGGGATTCCCCAATTAATACCAAATATGTAAAAGAAAAAAATTATGACAAAATAAACTCCTAATAAAAAATTATTCTTTTTCAATAAATTTATAATATTTTTTATCTTCCCCATTTTAGAATTTTTTCTTTAATAAAAGATAATATTATTTGAGATGCTAATATTTCTTTATTCTGTTTGGTTCGTTTAAAATTTTTGTAGTTTCTAATAAAAAAATCTTCTTTTTCATCGTCTAAAAATGAAATATATGCTGTTTCTCCAATGCCTTCTATTCTTTCCGTTTTTTTTCTACATATTAAACATGGTTTATTTAAATAATAGGTTTCTTCTTGAAGAGTGCCTCCATCTGTAAAAACAAATTCTGAGTTAGTCACAAGATAAAGGAATTGTGGATAACTTATAGAAGGTAAAATTATAATTCTAGGATTATTCTGTAATAATTTTTTTCTGTATAAAATACTCATTGCATGTCTATCAATAATAAGAAGCACATTTAACTCTTTAGCAATTTTTTGTAATGTTGAAATAATATGAGAAATTCTTGTAGAATGGTATAAATTCTCTTTTCTATGGATTGAAGCAATCACATATGGTTTTTGAAGATAATTTTTTTGGAATTCAATTTTTGAAAATTTATTAATAATAAATTCAATAGATTCAAAAACAGTATTTTTATATGTATTTACTATTATTTTTCTTTTTGAAGAAATATTTTGACATGCCCATTCATTAGGACAAAAAATAATATCAGAAATTCTATCTACAACTCTTCTTATAATTTCTTCTGGAAATGGTTCAAAAATATTAAACGACCGCAATCCCCCTTCAATATGGATTAGTTTCATTGAAAAAATTTTAGATACGAAAGCACCCATTAATGTTGATTCTGTATCTCCATGAATAATCATTAGAACTTCATTTTTACAATTATATCCTCTTATTTTTAAAAGAGATTTCATGAAACAAAAGATCCACCATATAACTGCTTCTATAATATTGCTTAGGTCTTTTTTTCTTTTTGTAATTATAATATCTGGTTTTTTAACCTCAAAGATTTTAGATAATTCATATATTGCTTTTGTATGCTGACCAGTAGCTATAAAAAAATATGGAATATTATTTTTTTTCATTTGCTGCATTAAAGGAGCAATTTTAATAAATTCGCCTTTTGTACCACACCAGAAAATTATGGATGGAATATTGTTCTTTTCATAATATTTTTTAATTTTTAAAAGAGAAAAAAGCATTTTAAAAGAATCTCTAAATATTCTAACTGATGAACAAGGAGAATTATACCACACAATTCCAACTTCTGCAATTTTATATCCTTCTTTTTTTGCTTTTGCAAGAACTTCTACATCAAAAGCAAATCCGCCTGTTTTAAGTTGACTAAATATTTTTTTACCTTGTTCTTTTTTGAATAATTTAAATCCACACTGAGTATCTTTAAAATCTTTTATAACAATTAATCTGACAAGTATTGGGAAAATTTTACCTATAATTCTTCTATAAAATGGCTGTGGTATCACTATTTTTGAATCTTTT
>CALFVX010000039.1 GCA_937928765.1 uncultured Endomicrobiia bacterium | reverse complement strand
TTTTATAAAATTTTTTATATTGACTATAAAATAATTTTCAATATTTCAATAAGTGCCAAAGAAATTATTTGTTAAAAAATATATTTTATAAATTTTGATAAATAAATACAACTATAAATTTTTAATTTTTCTTGTATTAAAAATCCATTGTAAAGTTGTGACTTTTGTTTTTAGATTAATCTTTCGGAGGGGGAGGGATTTGAACCCCCGTCTCCACATTAGTGGAGAATCCCGTTTCGAGCGGGACCGTTTCAACCGCTCACGCACCCCTCCAAGTTATTTAGTATAATTTTTTTATTTCAGTATTTTTGAAATAATGTTGAATTATTTCTTTGTAACTTTTTTGTTGTTCTGCAAGTCCGCAAGCACCGCTTTGGCACATACCAATACCATGTCCCCATCCTGCTCCCCAAAAATAGTAACAATCATTGTTTTTATTGTATTCTATAATAAACGAAGAAGATTTTAAAGAGCTTGCTACAATATTTCTTATTTTATGTTCTTTGTTTAGTGTTATAGTTTTATAGCTTCCTACAACTTTTATTTTTTTAATATATCCATTATCTTCACGAGAAACAATTATTATATCTTTTAATTTTCCTACAGTTGCAAGTTTAGAATTCAAAAATTTTTTAAGTTCATCTTTTTTTATTACTCTTAGCCATCTTGAAACTCCAGGATGTACAAAAGAAGAATCTTTACATAATAGTTTTGGTGGTGTTAGATACCAATAATAAAAATTTTTAATCTCATAATTTTGTGTTTCCGTATGAGATTCTTCTTTTATGATGTCATAAGTTGGTTGTAGATATTCTTTGTTAGAGAAAAATTTTTCTGCAGAAGAGGTTATTCCGCCACAGTTTGCGTGAAAAAATGCATGTATAATTTTATCATTATGAGTTACAATCTCGCCTATGGTTTTATTTACAGCGTTGATTGTTTGTTCTGTTTCTGATTTTATTGCATCATAAACTTGACAATGTTGTCCACAGCAAACATCAAAATATTTATGAAAATTGTTATTTTTTCTATATAAAGCTACAGTTCTTGCTACTACTGCTTGTGCTTTTAATGCTTCTTGAGGTTTGTCTTTACCTATTTCTTTTGCTACTACACTGTATAAATATTCGTCAATTTTTATGTTATTTATAACAACAATTTGATCTTTTAAATGTTTAACTATTATTTCTCCTCTAAACTCTTTGTTTACAGCAAAAGATGATTTAAACCATTTATATTCTTTAATTATAAAAGTAGAGTTTTCAGACAAAGGTTTTATAGTTATATATTGAGATTTTATTTTTAATTCTTTATTTTTTTCGTTGTTTAATATAATACCGAAAAATTTTTGTTGCGTTCTATATAATATTGTCCATTCATTATCTATTCCGCCTTTGCAGAATATAACTTTTTTATTTTTGTCATCGTAGATTTCAAAATCGTCACTGAAATAAAATTTTACTGCATCTATTTTAATAAGTTTACCATTATCTTTTGTTGAAATACCTACTTTTATATATGGAGAATTTGTTGTTAAGGTAGATGTGTAAATTTTAGAAAAATTTATTGTTTTTTGTCCATTAGTGGTGATATTATATCCAAGTTGTGATGATAAGTATTCTAATTTTGTTGTTATTTCTTTATCTGATTTAAACCATGACAGAACCTTATAGTGTTTTAAAGCTTTTTGATAATCTTTTAATATATAGTATGTATTAGCAAGAAGATTTCTTGCTTCATGAAATCTTGAATCGTTTTTGACACATTCTTCAGAATATTTTACTGCTTCTTCATAATTTTTTAAGTTATAATAATACTCTGCTAATCTGTAATTTACAAGTTGATTTATAGGAAAGAAACTGTTTAAATATTTAGCGTATTGTAGTGCTTGTTCTATACTTTTTTTGTCAATATAAAATTCAAATAATGTGAGATTTTTAATAATATTTTCTTCTTCAGTTTGAAACTCTAAATTTTCAATTTCATTGATATTAGTAATTTTATCTTCTAAGTAATTTTTTCTAATTTCTAAAATATCTTGCTGTGCAGTAGTTTTTATGTTTATTGTAAAAATTATATAACTAATTAATGTTATAATTATATACTTAAAAAAATTTTTTGTCATAGAATTTATTGTAATTTTTAAATCAAACTTATAATATTTCCTGTCTTTGTTTCTATGTATAAGTTTTCTCTTGTTATATTTAATTTATATAATTCTTGTTTTGGTATAGAAAAAATCTCGCCTACAATAATTTCTGGTTTTAAATTTTTCTGTGGTATTAAACGTTGTAACAAATAAAGTTTTGTTTTTTCTAAGATTTTTATTTCCTTTATTAATTCACAAACATCAATTTTTTTTATTTTATTATCTTTATGATCGTACTTTTCTGTTATAAAATTATTTTTTTTCTTAAATTCTTTTAATAATTCTTCATTAAAAATTATATTTGAAGTGATTATATATTCAGTTAGATTTATACAACTGTTTAGCGGAACAATTTTGTTCAATGGCAAATCAAAAATTTTTATTTCTATCAAATTCATTCCTTCAGGCAAAAATTTTTTTATTTTATCAGTTAGTTCTTCTTTGGAAATTTTTTTATAAAATTCTACATCTACATATTCTGACTTACTTTCATAACCTACTGGTGTCGGAGGAGAAAAAGAAATTTTTATTTGTGGATTGAAACCACAGGTGTAGTTCAAAGGGGAATTTGCCATCCTTAATGTTCTCTTTATAATTTCTATTTGATCAAAATATGATAAAAATTTTAATTTGTTTTTTCTTTCAAAACGTAATCTTACTGTATTTATAAAATCTTCTTTTATGGTTTTATTTTGTTGTGCAGATTGGTTGTTGTTTTTGTTGTTTACTTTAGATATAATTATGTTTTCAAAATTTAAATTTTTTTCTGTGTCATAAGTTATATTTTTTGTAAGTATATATTTTTCGTATAATTTTTCTTTTGTTGTGAAATACTTTATGTTGTCCCAGGCAAAATTAAAGTTTTTGTCTCGTTCAGTATAAAGATAATGATTTAGATCTATGTTTAGCTGTTTAATTTTTTTTAACCATAATGATGGATTAAAATTTTCCTCCCAATTGTCAAATCTTGTTCCTTCATACCATAGTTGTTCTATTAGTTCACCTATTTTTTCATCTCCACGAGAAATTAGTGCTTCTATTATTGATGAATAAATATGTTTTTCTATATTTTTTATATGTATCATTCTGTTTAATTGTTTTTTTAAAAACAAAATTTTTTTATATAGATTTTCAAAGTTGTCCATTTTAGCAAATTGGAATGGAGTATGAGGTTTTGGTATAAAAGCAGAAATTGTAATGTTAAATGATATATTTATATATTTTTTAATTTCTTTAATAAATTTTGGGATGTTATCTATATCTGTTTCACTCTCAGTAGGTAAACCTAGCATAAAATAAAGTTTAATTTTATTAAAACCATTTTTATAAAGAAGTAATATTTTTTCAAAAATTTCATTATTTGTTATATTTTTATTTATAACTTTTCTTAACCTTTCAGTAGCAGTTTCAGGTGCTAATGTTATTGTAGATTTCCTTACATATCCAAGTTTTGAGATTAGATTTTCGTTAATATCTTCTATTCTTAACGATGGCAAGGAAATAGATATATATTTGGTGGAATATCTTTCATTTATAAAGTCAATAACTTCTAATAGATATGGATAGTTTGTCACACAATATCCAGTTAATGCGATTTCGTCATATCCTGTAGAAGATACATTTTTTTCTATAAGTTCTAAAACTTTATTTTTATCTCTATATCTTAACGGTTTATGTATATATCCTGCTTGGCAAAAATTGCAGTTATATCCACAACCACGAGTAAGCTCAATGTTTATCCTACTATGTGTGGTTCTTATTATTGGCACTGTAGGATTTTCTGGATAAAAACTATTTTTTATATCAACTGTTGCAGGGATAACAGTTTTATTTTCATATAAAGGCACATAAGTTTCTTTTAATAAATTTATTTCTTTCAATAGTTCATTTTTTAACTCTTGTTGATTTAAATTAGGATTTTTTAAAAATTTACTTTTATATTTTTTTACAACTTCTATAATTTTTATAAAACATTCTTCAGCTTCTCCTAAAACGAAAAAGTCAAAATAATTTTTTAAAACATAAGGATTAGAACTACAAGGTCCTCCTGCAATTATTAAAGGAAACAAATTATTTCTTTGGTTGCTTTTGAATTGTATTTTAGCAAGGTAGAGGATAGTAAAAATGTTAGTATAATTTAACTCACTTTGTAACGAAAATCCTATTATATCAAAATTTTTTAAATCTTCTTTTGTTTCTAAAGAAAATAAACTTATATTTTCTTTTTTTAAAATATTTTCCAAATCTGTATCTACAGCAAATATTCGTTCGCATGTTATATAGTCATAAGAATTTAGCAATTTATACAAAATTTCAATTCCTAGATTTGACATTCCTATAGTATATTTGTCAGGAAAACATAAACAGATTTTTATAATGTCATCTTTAAATTTTTTTCTTTTTATATTTGAAGTTTCACAGTTCCATTCAGAATTAATGTATTGTGCAGGTGTGCTAACTAATTTTAGTAAATTTTCTTCCATAATGTTAAATTAATATACAAATTTCCTTATATGTATAGAATTTAAAATTCCAACTGCTAAAAAAGATGCTACCAAATTTGATCCACCATAGGATAAAAATGGTAATGGTATTCCTACAACAGGTGATAATCCTAAACACATTCCTATGTTCATCAAAAAATAAAAAGAAAACATACTACTAATACCACAAGCAATAATGCTTCCAAAAGTATCTCTTGCTGTTTGTGTGATCTTTATACTTTCTAAGATTAGAATAAAATATAAAATTATAACAAAAGTACTTCCTATAAAACCAAATTCTTCTGCTAACAATCCAAAAATAAAGTCAGTGTGTTTTTCAGGCACAAAACCTAATTTAGCTTGTGTGCTATTAAATAATCCTTTACCTAAAAATTTTCCACTGCCTATTGCAATTTTTGTTTGTATTACTTGATATCCTGCACCTGAAGGATCAAAGTATGGATTTAAGAAAGCAACTATTCTTTTTTGTTGATATGGTTTTATAATTTTATGACTTATTACTACAAAGCTATAACTTGTCCATATTATAAAAATTGTAAGTATCAGAGATTCTATTGATACATTAAATAAAAGTTTCTTTAAAATCCACCATATGAAAAATATTATTATACCTAAAATTAAAATTATAATGACCCAGTTTATATTAAACCTTGTCAGAGATATGTAAAACCATTTGATTAGTTTAGGAAATTTTGTTATATTTGCTAAGGATAAATAAGTTTTTATAATAAATAGTGTAAATGTAAATATAAAAAATAGACTACTATAAAATAATATTTTTCTGTTAATTTCGACTAAATAGAATATACTTATTAATATAGGAATATATACTACAACAGCAGAAAAATCTCCTTCAAGCAAAAGTAATAAAAAAATTATACTACACATTGCTGTTGGTATAAAAAATCTTACAAAACTTTCTTTATTACGCCAGTTTTTGTCAAAATATCCTGCAAGGACTAGTATAAAAATTATTCTAACAATTTCTGATGGTTGTAGAGTGAAAATTTTTAAGTCGATCCATGCTTTTGTGCCTCTGTAGGTTGTTCCTATTAAAAGTACCAAAATCAAAGTTAATATACAAAAAATATATAGATAAATAAAATATGGTTCAAATATTTGGTAATTAATTATTGAAAAAATAATAAACAGAATAATACCTATTATTAACGCTATTGCTTGTTTTGTAACATAAATTTGTGTGTTGCTGTAGAATGTTGCAGACCATATCATTAAAAGGCCAACTAGGGAAATTATTATTGAAGACAAAATTAGTTTCCAGTTAGAAGATAAGATAATTTTTTTAATTAAATTTTCTTCTTTGTTAGATTTTGATAAAATAATAAAATTTTTAGTCTCCATACTCTTGGGTTTCTCTATAAAATTTTTGTTTAAGTTCAATGTTTAAATTTTTATTTTTTATATAAGTAGTAAAAATTTCTTTTGCTATAGGTGCAGCAACAGCACCACCTTTGCCTCCGTGTTCTACCAATATTGCTAATGCTAAATCTGGAATTTTATTTTCTTCAACAGGTCCAAAACATATAAACCATGCATGGTCTTCACCATGCGGATTTTGTGCAGTACCTGTTTTTCCTGCTATTTTAAAGTTAGGTATATATGCAGCATATCCAGTACCAGAATTTACTACCTCGATCATTGATTTATGAATAAAATTCCATATTTCTGGTTTAATCTTTATATAATTTTTTTTTACAGGTGTATGTTGATACATTATGTTTCCGTTTTTATCTACAATTTTTTCTACAACATATGGTTTATATATTGTTCCTTTGTTTGCTATAGCAGAAGCAAATAGTGCCATTTGTATAGGTGTGGCTGTTATATATCCTTGACCTATACTTACAGAAGCAGTATCACCATCATACCAAATACTTTTAAACTTTTCTTTTTTCCATTTTTTTGATGGACAAATATTTTTTGCCTCAAATGGTAAATCTATTTCTGTTGTGCTGTCAAAATTAAACATTTTTGCATATGTTTCAATCTTATCAATATCTGTTTTTAATCCTAAGTTGATAAAAAAAACATTACAGGATAATCTTATTGCGTTAAAAAAATCTATACTTTTATGTCCATTTTTTTCCCAACATTTAAAAATTTTATTTCCTAGTTTAAAGCCTCCAGAACAGAAATATTTTGCTTCTGTTGATACTAAGTTTTCGTTTAAAGCAGCAATGGATGTTAAAATTTTAAAAGTAGAACCTGGCGGGTACAAACCTTGTAGTGCTCTGTTAAATAAAGGTAAATTTCTATCTTGTAATAATTTTTTCCTTTCGTCCTTAGATAAAGATATAAATACATTGGGATCAAAATCTTTGTATGAAACTAATATTCTTACAGCACCGTTATTTGGATCTATTCCCACTATAGCACCGTTTTTGCCAGTTGATGCTAAAGATTTTCTTGCAATATTTTGTAGATCACTATCTATTGTAAGAAATAAGTTATCACCTCCTGATAGTTTAAGATCTTTTAATATTTTTGTAGGATTACCTTTTGCATCAACTTCAATTATTAAAGCTCCATTTTTTCCTCTTAAATATTCTTCATAACTTTTTTCTATTCCTTGCTTACCAATATAGTCAGAATAATTATATCCTTTTGATTTTAACATATTATACTCGTTTAAAGTAAGCTCACCTATATATCCTATAATATGTGAAAAATTTTCATTTTCTATATATCTACGTTTAAATTCTGTAGAAATAAAAATGTTGCTTATTCTGTGTTTCATAGACAAAAGTTTAAAGACAATTTTCCTGTCAACAGCATCTGCTAATTGTAGAATTTTTTTTGTTCTTATTGCAAAAAATAATTTTTCTTTACTTTGAGGTAAAAGTGTTAATAAAGTTTTTATTTCGTTAGGATTAGGTTCTCTTATTGGATAGTAGAAGATAGTTACAGATGGTCGATTATCTGCTAAAATATTACCTTTTATATCATAGATATTACCTCGTGGAGCATTTAGAGTATATATCCTTAGTCTGTTCTGTTCTGCAATATTATAATAATATTCTCCACGGATAATTTGATAGTAAAAAATTAACACATATAATAAAATAGGTGGGCTTAACAGTATGTATGTTATGGTAGAAATATTTTTTTGTAATCTTTGTTTTAAGATATATGGAGCATTTTCCCAGTCCATAGTCTATATTAATTTCCATTTTTTATAATACCATACAAAAATTTGTATTAAAAAAAGTCCAAAAATAGAGTTTACAATCGGACTTAAGATAAAATAAGTAAAATTTCCTTTTTCAAGATTTAGAAATCTTGATAACAAAAAATATATTATAAAATAAGCTAAAGAACTTAAAAATAAAACAATAATTTGTACTTTTATAAATTTTTCGTTTATTCTTTTATTTAACCATCCTGATAGATATCCTAAAGTAGAAAGTGATATAGTTTGCAATCCAAAGAATTTTAAGTGTAAAAAATCAGCAATTATACCTAAAACAAAACCAGTTATAGTGGATGTTATGTGGTTTAAAAATAGTGCAGTAAATATTATATATATTAACCAAACATTTGCTCTTATAAAATATGGAAAAGTTTTATATATTAAAATATCTAGGAATAATAAGAATAAAATTGATGTTAAATTTACTAAAACTTTCTTCATTATTCTGAAGTTAAGATAATTATTAGATTTTTTAATGAATTTATATTAAAATTAGGTTTAACAATTGCTTGTTTAAAAATTTTTGTTTGAGAAGTTTCTATTTTTATTACTTTACCTATTTCTACATTTTCAGGAATATTATTTAATCCACTTGTTACAATAATATCTCCAATTTTAATATCATCATCAGGCATAATATAATCTAATATTAAATTTGAATAAGAACTGCCTATTATTATTCCTTCTATATTTTTATTTTTAACTTTAGCAGGGATAGCACTTAACGGATTTGTAATTAATAAAATTTTTGCTTTATTATTTTCTATTGACCAAATTCTACCTATAAAGTAAAACTTATCAATATCTTCATTTAATAAAACAGGCATATCTTCTTTAACTTCTTTATAGTTGTTATGTAGAGAAACAACTACAAAATCATACCAGTTCTGATAATCTCTAAATATAACTTTACAATCTAAAAATTTATATTTTAGATTTTTTTTGATATTAATTAATTCTTCTTGTCGAAATTTTTGTGCTAAAAGCTCTTGTAGTGTTATATTTTTTAGAAAATCTTTTTTAATTTTTTGTTTCAACTTTAAATTTTCTTCATACATATATGATAAATAAATAAATTTATTTGCTACATTTATAGGATAGTCGACTATTTCATAAATGGGTTTATAGTTTAAATATAAAAAATATTTTATAAAATAGGTAATAGTTTTTAGATAATAAGTTGTTTGTGTGTTTGAAAAAGTTAAGGTAAAAATAATAGATAAGAAGTATATTAATGTTGGCTTATTTTTTTTTACAAAATCTGAGAGAGTCATTTAATATAGTTTTTTTCTTTTTATATGGTCAAGTTCTTCTAAGTACTTTCCTGTACCTCTTACTACACAAGTTATAGGATCATCTGCTATTTCTACAGGTAGCCCTGTTTCTTTGTTTATCAGTTTATCAATACCTCTTAACAAAGATCCGCCACCAGCTAATGTTATTCCTGTTTCTACAAGATCTGCAGCAAGTTCTGCAGGTGTGTTTTCTAAAGCATCTTTTATTAGCGCAACAATCGCACTTACAGGTTCCATCAAAGCAGATCTAATTTCTTCAGAAGTTACTGTAATTGTTTTAGGCAAACCTGTTACTTGATCTCTGCCTTTCACTTCCATAGTAAGCTCTTCTTCTAAAGGATAAACAGAACCAATTTTAATTTTTATATCTTCTGCAGTATTTTCTCCAATAAATAAATTATATCTTCTTCTAAAATATTGTATAATTGCTTCATCAAGTTCATCGCCAGCAATGTCTATTGATTTACTTACAACCATACCTCCTAATGATATCACTCCTACTTCTGTTGTTCCCCCACCGATGTCAACTATCATATTTCCTTGTGGTTGTTGAATTTCTATTCCAGCACCTATAGCTGCAGCCATCGGTTCTTCAATTAAATAAATTTCTCTTGCACCTGCTTGTAAAGCAGATTCTCTTACAGCTCTTCGTTCAACTTCTGTTATTCCAGAAGGAATTCCAATGACAATTCTTGGATGCAGTAATGTTCTTTTATTATGAACTTTTTGTATAAAATATCTTATCATTTTTTCTGTGATTTCAAAATCAGCTATTACTCCGTTACGCAGCGGTCTTACTGCAACAATGTTTGCTGGTGTCTTTCCTAACATTCGTTTTGCTTCAGCACCAATAGCAAGAACTTCTTTTGTGTCTTTATCTACTGCTACTACAGAAGGTTCGCACAGAACAATTCCTTGACCTTTTACATATACAAGTACAGAGGCAGTACCTAAATCCATTCCCATATCGTTTGAAAAAAGTTTAAAAATAAAATCAAACATAATTTTTATCTTTAAGTTTTATTTGAATTTAACAATATATAAAGGTGCATTATCACCTTTTCTATTTCCTAAAAATGCTGTTTTTAAATATCCAGAATTAATATCTTGATATTTTGGAATTATCACCTTTATTAATTTTTCTGACAGCGATTTAGTGTATAGATATTTATTAGCAATTCTGTATTGGTTAAAAACTTCTTTTGTATTTTTTATTTTTGTTATCAAATGTTCTAAAAATCTCTTTAATTCTTTTGCTTTTGGTTTAGTAGTTTTTATACTACCATATCTTATAATATTACCTAAAAGATTTCTTAAAGTTGCTTGTCTGTGTGATGAGGGCCTATTAAGTTTTTTTTTGGAAATATTTTTTATCATAGTTTCATCCCCAGTGTTAGATTATGTAAATTAAGTTTTTCTTTTATTTCTTCTAAAGATTTTTCTCCTAGATTTCTTAGTGTTCTTATTTCATCTTCTGTTTTTTTAACAAGCATACCGATAGTTTCTATTCCTGCTTCTTTAAGACAGTTTTTAGGTCGGTTTGATAATTCAAGAATATCTATCGGTTGAGAAAGAAGCTGTTTAAGATATTCTTTTTGAGCAACATCATCTTTAGAAAGTTCTTCTTGTTTTTCAATTAATATATCTGCTTTTTTGAAGAATATATCTAAATTATCTTTCAGTATTTTAGCAGCATATATTATACTATCTTTAGGATCAATTCCCCCGTCTGACCATACTTCTATAATAAGTTTGTCATAGTTAGTTTTTTCTCCTACACGAATAGATTCTACTTCATAGTTAACTTTTATTATAGGAGAAAATATGCTGTCTATATAAAGAGTATTAACAGGAAAACCTGGTTTTTTATTATTTTCTGCAAGAGAGTATCCTCTTCCTTTGTTTACATCTGCTTCTATTTCTAAGTATCCATTATCATCTAAAGTTGCTATATACTGATCTTTGTTTACAATTTCTAGATTATGAGAAGTTTTAAAATCTCCTGCAACAACAACTTTTGGTCCTTTTACAGCTAAGGATATTTTTTCTAGTTGGTTAGTATACATTTTAAACCTTACTTTTTTTAAATTCATAAGTATGTAGATAACATCTTCTTTAACACCTGGGATAGTTGAATATTCATGAGATACCGCAGGAATTCTACAACTTGTTATAGCCGCGCCTTCTAAACAAGATAAAAGAATTCTTCTTAAAGAATTTCCAAGTGTATGGCCAAATCCTCTCTCGAGTGGATATATTGCATATTTACCGTAATTTTCGTCTTTTATCATTTCATCAAATTTTTCAGGCAGCAATATTTTTTCCATAAAAGTTAATCTCCTTTATACAAAAAAATTTTATTTTGAATAAAATTCTACTATTAACAATTCGTTTATTGGAAATGATATGTCTTCTCTTGTTGGAATAGATAAAATTTCTGCAGTATAATTTTCAGGATCATACTTTATCCATTTTGGTATAAAAGAAATTTTTTCTTGCGATTTTTGTAGATATATATTTTCTTTTAGTCCATCTACAAGTTTTATTTTGTCAGCAACTTTTACACGATAAGAAGGAATGTTTATTGGTTTATCATTTACTAAAATATGTTTATGAGATACTAGTTGTCTTGCAGATTTTCTAGATAATGCCCAACCTAGTTTGTATACCACATTATCTAGTCTTGTTTCTATTAGTTTTAATAAATTTTCTCCTACTAATCCTTTTTGTCTTTTAGCTAATTCAAAATATCTTCTAAGTTGTTCTTCTTTAATACCAGCCATACGTTTTAATTTTTGTTTTTCTCTTAAACGTTTAGCATATTCTGATAATTTAGTTGTTTTTTTACCATGTTGTCCTGGAGCAAATTTTTTTCCTTTTTCAATAGGACATTTTTGAGAATAACATTTTTCTCCTTTCAAAAACAATTTTTGATTTTCTCTTCTACAAAGTTTACAATTTGGTCCGATATATTTTCCCATATAATCTGCCTCCTTATACTCTTCTTAATTTTCTAGGTCTACAACCATTGTGAGGTATTGGTGTTATATCATAAATAGTAGTGATGTTTAACCCAGCATTTTGTAAAGATTTAATTGCAACTTCTCTTCCAGGGCCTGGACCTTTTACATATACAGCAACATATTTTAATCCTAAATCTACAGCGCGTTTTGCTGCTGTTTGCGCAGCAATTTGTGCTGCAAAAGGAGTACCTTTTTTTGTTCCTTTGAATCCGCAACTTCCTGCAGAACTCCAAGCAATAGTATTTCCTTTAATGTCAGTTATTGTAATTATTGTATTATTAAATGTAGATTTTATATAAACTTTACCATTATTTTCATTTAAAATTTTTTTCTTTTTTACTGCCATATAAATTTTTCTCCTTTTTATGATTATTTTTTAGTTTGTTGTGTGGTAGGTTTTGTAGAACCGGGTTTTGCTGAACCAACAGTTTTTCTTGCTCCTCTTCTTATTCTAGCATTAGTTCTTGTTCTTTGTCCATGAACAGGTAAATTTCTTCTATGTCTTAATCCTCTGTATGAACCAATATCAATATATCTTTTTATGTTTTGCTGTAATTCTCTTCTTAAATCTCCTTCTACTTTAAAATTAGATTCAATATAAGAATTTAAAGCTGCAATTTGTGATTCAGTCAAATCTTTAGTTCTTATAGAACCATCAATGTTTGTTTCTTGCAAAATTTTTTTTGCTAAACTTCTTCCTATTCCATATATATAAGACAAAGCAATATCTATTCTTTTATTACTTGGTAGATTAACTCCTGCAATACGTGCCATATGCTTATTTTCTCCTCCTTATAAAAAATTATCCCTGTCTTTGTTTATGTTTAGGATCAGAACAAATTATTAAAGTACGATTTTTTCTTTTAATTACTCTGCAGTTTTTACAAATTTTTTTAACAGAACTACGAACTTTCATAGAATTAATCTCCATTACTTTTAAATTTTATTAAAACTTTTTAGCTTTCTATTTTTTTTCCTTTATTCTATATACAATTCTTGCTTTTGTTAAGTCATATGGTGACATTTCTAATTTAACTTTATCTCCTGAAACAAGTTTTATAAAGTTTAATCTCATCTTCCCAGAAAGATGTGCTAATACAATGTGTTCAGTACCATCAATTTTTACTCTAAACATTGTAGATGGAAGAATTTCTACTATTGTCCCTGTTGCTTCTATTTTATCATTTCTTTGTTTTGTCATATTATTATTTGTGGTTTTATTACATTTTCATCAGTTAACAATTCTGCAGAATCTTTGTTTATTAAAATCATATGTTCATAGTGTGCGCATAAAGAACCATCTTTCATTACAACAGTCCATCCATCCTCTAAAACAGCAGTTTTATAATCGCCCATACTTACCATAGGTTCTATACATATAACCATTCCAGAAATTAGCCGTTCAGTTTCAGATTGTATAGCAAAGTTAGGAATATCAGGTTTTTCATGTAAGTTTCTGCCTATTGTATGGCCAACATATTCTCTTATCACATTATATCCATTTTTTTCTACATATTGTTGTATTTGAAATCCTATCTCTCCAACAGTAGTATTTTCTTTTATATAAGGTAGAACTTTTAGTATTGAGTCATAGGTTGTATTTAAAAGATTCCATTTTTTTATGTCTTTTTTTCCTACAAGAACTGTTGTTGCAGCATCAGCATAAAATCCTTCGTATTTTATACCAACATCTATAGATACAATCTGATTTTTAGAAATTTTTTTTTCTTTTTTGGGTATTCCGTGAACAAGTTCATTATCTATAGATATACAACTACTAGTAGGATAACCTCTGTAACCTTTAAATGCTGCTTGACAATTGTATTTCAAAATGCTGTCGTATATAATTTCGTCTAATTCTTTTGTTGAAATACCAACTTTAATATTTTTTTTTGCTACTTCAATTATTTTACATAAAATTTTTGCTGCTTGTTTTATGATTTTTATTTCTTCTTCTGTTTTTTGTTCTATTATTTTGTTATTTATTAAATAAAAATTTTTATACATTAATTATTTTCTATAAGTTTACAGATTTTTTGAAAAATATTTTCAATATTATCTTCAGCATTAATTCTATAGAGTAAATTTTTCTTTTTATAATATTCAATCAAAGGTTTGGTTTCTTTTTTATAAACTTTCAATCTTTTTTTTACTGTTTCTGGTTTATCATCTTTGCGAACTATGAGTTTTACTTTGCATATATCACAGAGATTATCTTCTTTGGGTTTCAAAGTATAAATATTATAAATTTTTCCACATTTTGGACAAGTTCTTCTTGAAGATAATCTTTTAACAACTTCTCTATCTGAAATTTTAAAATATATAACTTTTTCAACAGAATTTTTGTTTTTAAGATAATCATCTAGAAGTTTTGCCTGCAAAAGATTTCTTGGATATCCGTCTAACAAAAACTTTTTTTTATCTAAAACAGATTTTACAGCATTAAAAACAATCTTATCTGGTACTAATAGGCCATTTTGTACATAATTTTTTATTTTATCAGCAATTTTTTTAGGTTTATTTGTTTTTATAATTTTTCTGAATATATCTCCTGGTGCTATATGTGGAATTTTATATTTTTTAGAAATTTTCTGTGCTTGAGTGCCTTTTCCTGAACCAGGAGGTCCTAAAAAAATTATTCTTGAAAGAAGATTTTTTCTCATTTAAAAATTTTAACTATTTCAGTTTTTAAAATAACTAAAATTAAAAATTTTATTGTATATTAAACCATCTTCCTTTTACTTTTACACTTTTTGTTAGACCTTCATAATGACGCATCAGAAGGTATGATTCTATTTGTCCTATTGTATCCAAAGCTACACCTATAGCAATTAAAATTGTTGTTCCACCAAAGTAAAATGGCGCATTGAATAATTTTCTTAAAAAATCTGGTAGCGTAGCTATTATAACAACTGCTAAAGCTCCGCCTAAAGTAACTCTTTCTAACACATACTGAATATATTGGGCTGTAGGTTCTCCTGGTCGTATTCCAGGGATAAATCCTCCCCATTTTTTCATATTTTCAGCAAGTTCTTGTGGATTTAATATTATAGAGTTATAAAAATAACAGAAAAAAATAATTAGAAATGCGTATACTAATTCGTATAAAATTCCACCTCTATTCCAGAAAGAAGAAATTTTTTGTGCCCATGTAGCTTGAGGAAAAAATTGTAAGATTGTTAGTGGAGCAGTTAATATAGAAACAGCAAAAATTACTGCTATAACCCCAGCAGTATCAACTCTTATTGGTAAAAATGTTGAGGCACCACCATACATTTTTCTTCCTATTATTCTTTTTGCGTATTGTACAGGTATTCTTCTTTGTGCTGTTTCTAGCCATACCACACCAACAATAACAGCTGCTATTATAACTAATAAAATTAAACCGGAGATAAAGTTTATTTCTTCTGCATATATTAATTGAAAAAAATTTTTTAAAGAAGAAGGAAGACGATCTATTATTCCAGCAAAAATTAATAGTGATATTCCATTACCTATACCTAACTCTGTAATTTGTTCTCCTAACCACATAACAAACATTGTTCCAGTAATTAAAGTAATAACGGTTATGAAAACAAATCTAAAATTAGGCTCTGATACAACAGGGATGTTTCCTGCCACAGGCATTTTCATTAACATCAAGGTTAATCCTATACCTTGAATTCCTGCAAGAATCATTGTCATATATCTTGTGATTTGATTAATTTTTTTTCTTCCAGATTCGCCTTCTTTCATTAATTGCTCCAGGTACGGGATCATATGGGCACCTTGAAGTAAAGACATAATGATTGATGCATTTATATAAGGCATAATTCCCAAAGCGCAGATTGACATTCTGCTTAATGCACCGCCAGAAAAAATGTCTAAGAATCCTAACATGCCAGCTCTGTTTGTTTCAAACAAAGTTCTTAATGCTTGAACATTTATTGCAGGCAAAGGTATTGATGCAAAAAGACGAAATACTGCTAACACTCCTAAAGTATAAAAAATTTTTTTTCTTAATTCGGGTATTTTAAATATATCAGTAATTGAGTTGAACATATTCTACTCCTAGTTGTTTTAAAATTTTTTGTGTTGGTTTGGTAAACTTATGAGCATAAATTTTAAATTTCTTATCAGTGGAAATTTTTTCTGATTTACCCATAAGTATTTTTACAGGTTTTGTCAATGTTTTTATTAGATTAAATTTTTTCATTACTTCAGGATTTATTTCAGTAATTTCTTTTGGTATTTTTTGTATAATTTTATCAATTTGTACTTCTTGAAAATCAATTTTAAATTTTTTATTTGTGAACCCGCGTTTAGGTATTCTTCTTATCAAAGGCATTTGCCCACCTTCAAAACCTGGATTTTTACCTTCACCAGAGCGTGCTCTTTGTCCTTTCATACCACGAGTTGAGCCACTTCCACCATGACCACTACCTTCACCACAACCAATTCTTTTAGGTTTATGTTTGGAACCATCTTTTGGTTTTAGGTTAGAAAGAGAAATTGCCATATAACTTACTCCTTTGAAAAAGTTAAATTATTATTGTTGTTTTAAAGATAAAATTTCTTCTTTAGTTTTTAATTTTTTTAATGCTTCAAAAACTGCTTGAACTACAGTTATAGGATTTGTAGAACCTATGATTTTTGTTACTATATTACTTATCCCAGCAGCATCCATTACAGCACGAAGTGTTAATCCAGCTATCACTCCGCTACCCATCTTTGCTGGTTTTAGTAAGACTTTTGTTGCTGCGAATTTACTTATAACCTGATGAGGTATGGTTCCGTTTATTATCTGTACTTTTATTAAATTTTTCATAGCACGTTTTGCTGCTTTGTCTATTGCAGCTGGTACTTCGTTTGCTTTTCCCATAGAGTAGCCAACAACTCCATTTTTATTTCCAACAACAACCATAGCAGAAAAAGAAAGTTTTTTACCACCTTTTAGCACTTTTGCTACTCGTCTTATAGATACCACATATTTTTCAAACTGCTGATCTTCTAAAGATTCAAAACTTTCTTTCTGTATTTCTTCTGTTTCTTCTGAAGAATATGGTGTAGAAACAACTTGTTCATCATTTGTAACTTGTTGTTTATCCATAGATTTTACCCTTTTTTAAAAAATTTGTTAAAATTCTATATTAGAATCTCTTAACCCTTTTGCTAAAGCAGAAATCCTTCCTGTATATTTTCTTCCATTACGATCAAAAACTATTTTTTTAATTCCTATTTTAGAAAGTTTTTCACCAAGATGCATTCCTACGATAAAAGCTTGTTCAGTTTTGGTTTTATCTTTAAGTTTTTCTTGAATTTCTTTACACAAAGTAGAACAACTTGCTAAAGTGTTTAAAGATGTATCGTCGATTGCTTGTACATATATATGTTTTAAACTTCTATATACAGAAACACGTGGTCTATCTTTTGTGCCTTTGATTTTTTTTCTTATTCTAAATTTTCTTTTTTGTAATGACAGTTGAGCTTTGTTTTTTTCGTTAATATTCATTTTACTTTTTCCCTCCAGCTCCTGCAGCGATTGCTGCCTTTCCTGGTTTTCTTATAATATGTTCATCTTTATATCTAATTCCTGTGCCTTTATAAGGTTCTGGTGGTTTAATTTTTCTGATTTTTGCAGCTGTTTCTCCAACTAGGTATTTGTCAATACCAAAAATAGTAATTTCTTGTCCTTTTTGATCTAAGGTAACTTTTATACCTTTTGGGATTTCAAAATTAACAGGTGAAGAAAATCCTAATTTTAATATTAAATTATTAGCCTGAAGTTGTGCTTGATATCCAACACCAACTATTTCCAAAACTTTTTTATATCCTTCAGATACCCCTTTGACGATATTTTTTGTCAATGCAAAATATAACCCTTGATACATTTTTCCTTCTTTATTTTCTGTTTTTCTATCCACAAAAAGTTTTGTATCTTCTTGTCTAAATGATACATATTGTGGATGTTTAATTTCTAGTTGCAGTGATCCTAATGGTCCTTCTGCTTTTATTAAATTTTTTTCTAAATATAACTTTACATTGTTAGGTATCAAAATAGGTTTTTTAGCTAGTTTGCTCATAAATTTTTTACCTCACATAACAAATTATTTCACCGCCAACTTTTAATTTTTTTGCTTGTTTATCTGTGATAATTCCTTTTGGTGTAGTTAATATATATGTAGTAAACTCGTCAGATTTTATATCTTTATAACTTACATAAATTTTTCTTCCTGGTTTTGATACTCGAACAATTTCTCTAATTACTTGTTCTCTGTTAGGACCATATTTTAGGAATATTCTTAGATAACTTTTATTTGGAGCATCAACTTTTTTATAATTTGCAATATAACCTTCTTCTTTAAGAATCCTTGCAATTTCAGATTTGATGTTAGAATATGTTATATCAATTTTTTCTTTGTATACCAATGTAGCATTTCTTATTGCAGTTAACATATCAGAAATTACATCACTACTCATATATTCCTCCGGTTATTCTTTAAAATTTAGAAATTTATTAATCTTTTTACCAACTTGATTTTCTTATTCCTGGCAATTCACCTTTATGTGCTAAATTACGAAAACATATTCTGCAAATACCAAAATCTCGTATATATCCTCTTGGTCTACCACAAATCCTGCATCTGTTTCTGTATCTTATTGGATACTTTGGTACTTTGCGCATTTTTGCTAAATCAGCATAAGTTGCCATATCTTTGCTCCTAAAAAGTTATTTTTTTGCGAATGGAAATCCTAATAAAGACATAAGTTCTTTTGCTTCTTCATCTTTTTTTGCTGAAGTTACTATGGTAATATTCATTCCTCTTACTTTATCAGATTTCTCTATATTAACTTCTGGAAAGATATATTGTTCTGTTATACCAAGGTTATAGTTTCCTTTGCTATCAAAAGAGTTATTAGGTATTCCGTGGAAATCACGGATTTTTGGTAAAGCTATAAAGATTAATCTATCTAAAAATTCATACATTCTATTCCCTCTAAGAGTTACTTTCAATCCTATAGGCATACCCTTTTTTAGTTTAAAGTTTGAGATAGCTTTTTTAGCTCTACAAATTTTAGGTTTTTGTCCTGTGATCATAGAAAGTTCTTCTGTAGCAATATCTAATGCTTTAATATTTTCTTTTGCTTCATTTACGCTCATATTCAATACAACTTTTTTAACTTTAGGTACTTGATAGATGTTTTTATAATTAAATATCTTCATTAATTTAGGTACTACATTAACCAAATAATGTTTTTTTAGTCTTGGTATATAAGTTTCTTCTTTTTTCATAGATTAGCCTTTCAAATTAAAAGTTATAATTATAATATCATTTCTTTACATTTTTTGCAAAACCTAACTTTTTCACCAGTAGCTAGAAATGTAAATCCTACTTTTGTTGGTTGATTACATTTTGGGCAAACAAGTTTTACTTTGGATATATAAATAGGTTTTTCAATTTCTTTTATTCCACCAGGTCCTGTTTGAGTTGGCCTCATGTGTTTTTTTGCTAAATTAACTTTAGAAACTAATATTTTTTCATCTTTTAACAGTTTTAAAACTTCACCTTTTTTCCCTTTATCTTTTCCTGAAATTACAATTACTATATCTTTTTTCTTTATTTTTTTCATATTTTCCCTCATTATAAGAACTTATAAAACTTCTGGTGCTAAAGAAATTATCTTTAAAAATTTATTTTCTCTTAACTCTCTTGCTATAGGACCAAAAACGCGTGTTCCTTTAGGGTCTCCATTGTTGTCTATTATAACACATGCGTTTTCATCAAATCTTAAATAAGAACCATCTTTGCGAGAAATCTGTCTTACGGTTCTTACGATTACAGCTTTTACAACTTCACCTTTTTTAATTATAGCATCAGGTGTTGCTTCTTTTACTGAAGCCACTATAACTTCAGCTATTTCTGCAAATCTTTGGTTTTTACCCAAAGATTGGATACACATAACCTTTTTAACTCCGGTATTATCTGCTACATTCAACATTGACCTTTTCTGAATCATATTTGTGTTTCTCCCTTATTTATAACTTCTATAATTTGCCATCTTTTTAGTTTAGAAATAGGTTTGGTAAGTTTAATTTTTACTACATCTCCTGTTTTGGTAGAGTTATTTTCGTCGTGAGCATAATATTTTTTAAATTTTTTAATAATTTTTTTATATTTTGAATGTTGAACAACACGTTCTATTTTTACAACGCGTGTTTTGTTCATTTTATCAGAAACTACGCTACCTATTTTTGTAATCATTACCATATTTAAAACTCCTTTTAAAACTATGTTTTAATGTTAAATTTTTCTTTTATAAGTGTTTTAATTCTTGCTATATCTCTTCTAATATTTCTTATTTCTAAAGTATTTTTAATTTTTATAGTGCTGTGTTTTATTTTTAGATCAAAAAATTTTTTTTGTAATTCTTCTAATTTTAGCAAAAGTTCCTCTTTTGACAGTTCTTTTAACTGATTAAATTCTTTTGTTTTCATATATGTTTAGCATCCTTTTAAATCTTTCTTTTAAACTTCTTCTCTTACTACGATTTTTGTTTTCAATGGCAGTTTGAAAGAAACCTGTGTTAAAGCTTGCAAAGATTCTTCTTTAGATAGTCCTTCAAGTTCAAAAAGTATTCTACCTTTTTTCACAGTAGCACACCAATAAGCAGGGTCTCCTTTACCTTTTCCCATTCTTGTTTCAGCAGGTTTTTTAGTAACAGACAAATCTGGGAATATTCTTATCCATATTTTACCACCGTGTTTTAAAAACCTTGACAATGTTAACCTACAAGCTTCAATTTGTCTTTGTGTGATATATCCAGATTCTAATGTTTTAATACCATAATCGCCAAAATGTAATTCTTTTGCACCTTCAGATGTACCTTTTGGATATCTTAGATGATGTTTTCTATATTTTACTCTACTTGGCATTAACATAAAGCGATTTCCTCCGTTATGTATATAATTCTTGTTTGTTTTGTTTATTTAATATTTCGTCAATTCTACCTTCGTATGCAAGTTGTTGTTCTTCTTCGGTTAGAAGTTCTTTTAAGAATATCCATACTTTTACGCCTATTTTTCCTTTTTTAATAGTTGCTTCTGAAAATCCATAGCTTATTAAAGCACGAAATGTATTAGTAGGAATTCTACCTTCTCTGAACCATTCACTACGTGCTATTTCAACACCGGCTAACCTTCCACTAATACGAATTTTTATTCCTAAAGCACCTTTTTCCATTGTTCTTGCTATAGCATTTTTTATAACTCTTCTATAATTCATATTTTTTTCTAATGATAAAGCAATAAATTCAGCTACACATTGTGCATCTAAGGTAGGATTTTGTATTTCAGTAACTTTTATTGAAACTTTTTCAGCGTCAGTAATCTTTTCTATATGTTTTGTAAGTTCATTTATATTTTCACCATTTTTACCTATAACAATTCCTGGTCTTACCGTATGGATATCTATAATAATTTGTTTTCCAGTAAGTTCTATAAATATTCTTGGAACAATAGCATTTCTGAATTTTTCTTTAATATATTCTCTTATACGATGATCTTGTTCTACATAATCAGCGGTCGTTTTGAAATCTACAAACCATTTTGATTTCCAGTTTTCTATAAACCCAATTCGGTTAGCAGGTGGTGGAACTTTTTGTCCCATATTTCAACTCTCCTTTTTAATTTTTTTGTTATATTCATTACTTACTACTACAGTTAAATGTGCGGTTTTTCTTGTAAACAATGCTGCTCTTCCAAAAGCTTTTGGCATAATTCTTTTCATATACGGACCTTTTGTAACATAACATTGTGTTAAATAAAATTTGTCTGATTCTTTAAGACCTTTTGCATTTGATAGTGCACTTTTTATTGATTTTTTTAAGTCTTCTACAAAAGATTTATTAATATTGTTTAAAATATTAAAAACTTCAGAAACTTTTTTACCACGAATAATTTTTAATACTTGAGCAATCTTTCTCGGTGAATATCTTATATATCTAGCATGACAGACACCTTGCATATTTTTCTCCTTTTTGAGATTCAAAAATTAATATATAATTTATGTTAGTTCTGTAGCTTCTTTAGTATGAGCTTCACCATGTCCTCTGAAAATTCGTGTAGGAGCAAATTCGCCGAGTTTATGTCCAACCATTTGCTCTGTGATATAAACAGGAATAAATTTTTTGCCATTGTGTACTAAAAATGTAAATCCTACAAACTCTGGTATTATGGTAGAATCTCTTGCCCAGGTTTTTATAACTTTTTTCTCTTTATTTTGTAAAATTTTTTGTACTTTTTTATAAAGTTTGATATCTACATATGGTGTTCTTGCCATATTTTTTACCTCATTTTTATTATTTTCTTCTTTGTATAATAAACTTGTCCCATATATTTCTTTTTCTTCTTGTTTTATATCCTTTAGCTGGTACACCTGTGGGAGATTGAGGGTGATTTCCACCTTTTGACCTTCCTCTACCACCACCATGAGGATGATCGACTGCGTTCATTTTTACTCCGCGAACAGTTGGTCTTATACCTAGATGTCTTATACGACCTGCTTTACCTAATGAAATATTTATATGATCTTCATTACCAACTTGTCCTATAGTTGCCATACAGTCAAGTTTTATTAACCTTATTTCACCAGATTGTAATCTTAAATGGGCATAATCTCCTTCTTTTGCTAGAACTTGCGCATAAGTTCCAGCGGATCTACAAAGTTTTCCGCCACTGCTAGGTGTTAATTCTATATTGTGAACAATACTTCCAACTTGAATATGTCTTAGAGGCATAGCATTACCTAAAGAAAAATCTATAGAGTTTTTACTACTTAAAACTTTATCACCAACTTTAAGACCCGCAGGATGAATAATATATCTTTTTTCTCCATCAGGATATTCTATCAAAGCAATTCTTGCAGATCTGTTAGGATCATATTCTATAGCTACAACTTTACCCTCAACATCAAATTTATCTCTTTTAAAGTCTATTATTCTGTAATATTTTTTATTTCCTCCACCTTGATGCCTTACAGTAAGTTCTCCATAATTGTTTCTGCCAGATTTTTTCTTCAACATAACAGTTAAACTTTTTTCAGGCTCTTTTTTAGTAATATCTGAATAATCCTCTACAGTTAAGAATCTTCTTGGTGGTGTATATGGTTTAAAAGTTTTTATTGGCATATATTTGTCCTCTTAATTATTGTAGTTCTTCAATTTGTTTAATAGTTTGTCCAGGTTTTAATTTAACAATAGCTTTTTTCCAATCAGGTCTATATCCTTCGTATTTACCATACCTGCGCAGTTTTCCTTTCATTATTATAGTTTTTACTTCTTTTACATCAACATTAAACAATTTTTCTAATGCTTGTTTAATTTGCGATTTGTTTGCATTTATGTCAACTTCAAAAATATATTTATTTTGTTTTTTTAAATTAGTAGTTTTTTCTGTAATAATTGGTCTTTTAATTATTTTATAAAATTCTGTTATAGACATAACAGTGCCTCTTTCGTAAAAATAATTTTTTTGTTATTTAATATATTATATGCATTTAATTCCTTAAGTTTGTTTAGAGAAACATTTTTTAAATTTCTTGTAGCTAATTTTGTGTTCTGGTCAAATTGTTTAGCTACGATTAAAATTTTTTCAGAATTAACATTCATATTTTTAATAATTTTTTTTGCTTCTTTTGTTTTATGACTTTTTAGATTAAAATTTTCTACAACGATTAAATTGCCAGATTTAATTTTATCAACAATACAAAGATATTTTGCTAGAATTTTTTTCTTTTTAGGAATATCTATATAATAATCTCTTGGCTTTGGTCCAAAAACAATTCCGCCTTTTCTCCATAATGGTGATCTTATACTTCCTTGTCTTGCACGACCAGTATGCTTTTGTACCCAAGGTTTTTTACCACCACCTCTTACTTCAGCACGTGTCTTGGTTGAATGTGTTCCTTGTCTTTGATTTGATAAATAAGCAGTAACCACTTCATGAATTACATACTGTGGATTTTTATAATCAAAATACTTTTTTAATTTTTCAGGTATTTCTATACTTTCTAAAACTTTTCCTGAGTTTGTATCTATTACATTTAGATTTTCCATTTTTCTTTTACCTCATTTATTTTTTCTTCTTCTTCTCAGTTTTTTGTTCAGCAGAGATCTGTTGTGATTTTATCTTTGCTATTTTTCCTGTTTTTTTTATTAATACAATATCATTTTTATTTCCTGGAACAGCACCTTTCACAAATAACAAATTTTTTTCAGTATCAATTTTTACAATTTGCAAATTTTTAATTGTTACAAGTTCATCACCTAAGTGTCCAGCCATTTTACGTCCTTTTGGAACCCGTTGTGGTCTTTGAGAACCTATTGATCCAGGAGCGCGTTGTCTGTCTGATTGGCCATGAGTTATAGGCCCGCCACCAAATCCCCATCTTTTTAGCACACCACTGAATCCTTTTCCTTTTGTATATCCTTGCACATCAACAAGTTCGTTTTGTTTAAAAATAGAAATATTTATCTCATCTCCTGGGTTGATATTTTCTAAATTCTCAACTTTAACTTCTTTTATAATTTCAGGATAAAAATTTATATTATTCTTTCTTAAATGTTCTAATAATGGTTTAGTAATATTTCTTAATTTTTTATTTCCGAAACATAGTTGTACTGCATTGTATCCGTCAGTATCATATTTTTTAACTTGAGCAACTTTACAAGGACCTGCTTCAATTACAGTGACTGCAACAACTTCATTATATTCGTTGAAAATTCTTGTCATACCAAGTTTTTTTCCTAAAATTGCATCTATCATTTTTAACTCCCTTTACATTTTTGCTTTAAGCTACTATGCCATTTTAATTTCTACATCTATACCAGATGGTAGTTGAAGTTTCATTAGTTCTTCAATAGTGTTTGGAGTAGGATCTAATATATCTATTAACCTTTTATGAATACGAATTTCAAATTGTTCTCTTGATTTTTTATCAACATGAGGTGATCTTAAGACAGTATATTTTCTTATTTTAACAGGCAACAATACAGGACCAGAAATTTTTACCCCAGTCCTTTTGACAGTTTCTACTATTTGTTTTACTGAATTGTCTAATATCCTATGGTCATAACTTTTTAGTTTTATTCTTATTTTTTGATATTTTTGTGCTACATTCATATTTCTACCTCATAAATCTTTATTCAATAATTTCTGTTACTACACCTGCGCCTACAGTTCTGCCACCTTCTCTTATAGCAAACCTTAGTTGTTTTTCTAAAGCTATTGGAGTTATTAGTTCTACTTCCATCTCTATGTTATCTCCTGGCATTACCATCT
>CALFVX010000038.1 GCA_937928765.1 uncultured Endomicrobiia bacterium | reverse complement strand
CCCCAAACCCGTTCCTTTTATTTCTTTTTTAATTAAAGGATCTCTAACAAATTCACCAAAAAGTCTATTTTGCAATTCCTTAGACATACCTATTCCCGAATCAATAATACAAATGATTAATTTTTTTTCTTCTCGCCAAATATCAACCTTAACAAATCCTTGTTTAGTATACTTTAAAGCGTTATCAATTAAATTTTGAATTACTTGAGCAAATCTAATTTTATCAATTTTAGCAAAAGCTTTTTCAACTTTTGTGTCAAATTTATATTCCAAGCCTTTTTCTTGAGCTGTAAAGTTGAATTTATCAAAAATTTCTTTAGTAAAAGAAATTAATTCGACTTTTTCAAAGTTATACTCCATTCTACCTTCTTCAATTCGTCTATAATCCATAAATTCTTCAACTAAAAATAAAAGATTATCGATTGACTCTTTAATTTTTTTAGCAAAATCTTTTGCTTGCTCCGGTACATTTTCAATTCCTTCCATAATAAGCTCAGCATATCCTTTAGCAACTGCCATTGGTGCTTTAACTTGATGTGATGCAAAAGAAAGAAACTCTGATTTAATTCTATTTAATTGCTCAAGCTTTTCTCTCTGTTTAGATTCTTTATAAGCATAACTTCTTAATATAAAACCCAAAATTAAGACGAGCAAGAAAATTGCTAAATTATAAAAAAAATCTAAATTTTGAGTAGTTATTGGTAGCTGTCTAAGTAAATTTATAAATAATAAAATTAATAAAGTAAAAACAAAAAATTCTGTCCCCAAAAGTTTTATATTAAAGAATTTCCACTCAAGCGTAGCATATCCTAAAATTAATACATAAGAAAAAACTAAAAAATTACCCCAGGGCATTATTTTTATATCATACCACAAGGGAAAATTGGTAATTCCTCCGCCAAACCCAACTACTATTGAAATTAATAAAAATAATAATCTATTTTTTTCTGTTCTATCTTCTGCAAGCTTATATTTCTTAATAATTAAATAAACAACGAAAACAACAATCCCTATATATAAAAAAATAATGTAAAAAGTATATAAAATTCCTGCACTCGGCCAAAAAGGAAATATTATTTTATGTTTTAAGCTGGTTATTATAAAACTCGGATTCAATAAGCCTATAGAAACTATTAAAATACCTAATACGTAAAATATATACATCATTAATTTCATTTTTTTGTTTTTGTAAAAGTCGATCAATAAAATTATCCAATGATAGAAAATTATAGGAATAAAAATTGAGAACAAAGCTAAAGATAGTGCGTTTAAGTAAGCATTTTTATAAGAGGTAGCGGATAACCACAAATAATAACTTAATGACCAAAAAGATATACAAAGGGAGAGTAATCCAAATACTTTATTGACACCCTCTGTGCTTTTTTTAAAAAAAACCATTAACCCCCAGTAAATGGTAAATATAAAGTTGGCTAATCCCGAAATAGCAAAAAGATCAAGTAATTTCATATTTTTTACATTCTATTATGAAATGAATTTTCAATGGCTCTTCGTATATTAAAATTTTAGCATTATTTTGAAATATACCTGCTTTCTTCAAAATATTAATTATTTGTTGATAATCTCTATAAAACATATTTGGCCAGCCGATTTTTTGTAAAAATTTCATTTCGTTATTAGGCCTGATATTCCCCCATATTAACGAACCATTTTTATTCAGCAAGTTTGTAAAAACATAATTTAATATTCTACTAATCTCCTCATCTTTAAAATAATCAAATAGACCGACTATTTCTATTATGTCAAATTTGTCTTTAAGGTTAAATTCTTCTATTTCTTTTACATTACCTACAATTGGTTGAAATTTGATAAAATTTAAATTAAATTTTCTAAAATTCTCAGAAATCATATTAAGAACATTAGGATCTTTGTCTATATTTACAAAATAAACAATTTTATTTGCAAAGTTGTAATTCTCTTTTAGTAATAAATGAGTAAAAGCTTGGATGATTCCTCGAGCAGAACCTCCGCCCAATGAAAGAATTTTTAGCGAGTCTTTTTCGTCTAAAATTTTTTTAATATTTTTTACTAATAATGCTTCTACTATTTTTAATCTATTTCTAACAGCTTTGGGCTGAGAAAGAATATTATGCCAAAAAATAGTAAAAAGACCATTGAAAAAACCTTGTTTGAATATTTCTTTTTTTCTTTCATGAAAAGTATATAAAACTTCTAGAGCATGAGTCGATCCTCCTTTTTCCAAGACATGTTTACTATCTTTTGTAGTTTTTCTAAGAATTTGTTTTAAAAGAGATTCGGGTAAATTATTTATAATTGGGAGAATAAATAATCGGATGATTTTAATAATCCAGTTATGAGTTTCAAATTTATGTAATGGTTCAATTTTTGTTATTAGAGATTCTACATTATCTTGTTCAATTAGATTTTTTATTCTGTCCATAACAGTTGCTGATATTTCTTCTATATCTAAATCCGAAATGTCTGTAATTGGTTCTCCAATATAAATTTTAATTCTTTTTTTGCCC
>CALFVX010000037.1 GCA_937928765.1 uncultured Endomicrobiia bacterium | reverse complement strand
TCTTGTTTAATTTTATTAATATTTTTTCAATATTTTTAATTTTTGGATAAAAAGTGTCTGCTCTTAATTCAATAAAGTAAATGTAATTTTTATATTTTTTAATAATATTTATTTGTTGTTTTATGTTATTATTAATTAATACAGCTGCTAAATTGTTCATTTTATTCTTTTGCTATATATACAACCACAATAGTTCTGTTTATAAAGTTTATATTGTTTTGCTTGCGCGAGTGTTTTTTTGTATCCATCGTTTTGTTTGAAGTCTATTTTTAAAAATTTTTCATTATCAATTTTTTTGCCAATTTCAAAAATTTTTTGTGAGTTTTTATATGGACTTATAGTCAATGTGGTTGTAAAAAAATCAAATTTGTATTTTTTTGCTAAATTACAAGTTTTTTCAAGCCTGATTTGATAACATAATTCACAACGTTTTTTGCCTTCGGGTAGATCTTTATATCTTTCACAAATTTCAAACCATATTTGTGGTTCATAATCTCCATATATTATTTCTATATCAAAAATTTTACTTATTTCTTCTACAACTTTTTTTCTTTTAAGAAATTCTTCTTCTGGATGGATATTAGGGTTGTAATAGAAACCTACGATTTTATAATTTTTTTGTTTTAATTGATTTATTGATTCTATTGCACAGATACCACAGCAAATGTGTAATAATAAAGGATTTTTTTTATTCATAAATCTTTTTTGATATTTGTTCTATTTTTATCTTATGAAAATCTGCTTTGTCTTTTTGTTTAAGTTGAGTGTATATATTAAACAGATCTAAATGAGAATATATAAAATCAGGATCTATTTTTAAAGCTTTATTGTATTCTTCAATGGCATTGTTAATTTCTCCTATCAAGATATATATTCTTGCAAGATTATGATGTGGTTGTGGAAAAGTGTCATCTAAGGATATTGCTTTTTTGTAATGAAAAATTGCAGTTTCAAGTTCTCCTTTTTCAGCTGCTGCCATTGCAAAATTGTTGTTTGCAGCAACTGAGTTAGGGTTATATTTAAGTATATGTCTAAAAAATGTATATGGTTCAAGCCAAATAAGAGTTTGTTTATATGTAAGTATACCAAAAATTATTAATATGAAAAATATAAAAATCTTTAACCAGCTATAATTTTTTAACAATAAAGATACAAAAACACAAATCCCAAACATTGAAAAATATAACCAGTGTTCCATAAATAATGAGTTGATAGGTATTATTCCTGAAGTTGGTAAAAGGCATATTAAAAACCAACTAAAAGCAAAAAAAATTTCAGGATATTTTTTTAGTTTTACAATACTTAAAATCATAAATCCTATTATTAAAGAAAATCCTAATATTACTTGAGAGTTAAAAAAATTTAAAAACACAGGTATTGTTCGTTCTATATACAAAGGATATGGTTTTACTATTAATTTCAAATATTCTTTAAAAGCATTTAAAAATGTAAAAATTCTTACAGACAAATTCTGGCTATAAACATTTGGTAATTTGAAAAAATTAAATGTATTTTGGAAATTAAATATTGTTATTCTTGATATAAACCACAAGATACTTAATAAAGATGAAATGATGTAGGTCGTTATAAGATAAGTTTTTCTTTTTAATAAATATAAAAATGTTGTTTTTTCTTTTATAGAAAAATAAATTTCTGTTATTATTAACAAAGCCGGTAAAACAACACTACGTTCTTTTGATAAAATTGCTAAAATATTGCTGGCTACAAAAATAAAAATTTTTATAACATCATTTTTTTCTCTTAATAAAATATAAAGATAAATACATAAAAGTACAAAAATAAACGATAAAGGATCTGCTAAACCTGAAATATAACATACAGCTTCTGTATTAACAGGATGCAGAGAAAAAAATAAACTTGCAAAGATTGATATTGTTTTAATGTTGAACATTTTGAATATGATCAAATATATTATTATAGTATTTGTTATATGACACAGTATATTTGCGATATGAAAAACTTTGTTATTTAAACCAAAGATTTTATTTATTACTAACCACATAAAAGTAGACAAAGGACGATAAAAATTATCTTTTAATCCTGCTCCTGAAGTAACATTTGAGAAAAAAATATTTTTTATATATTTCCAATCAGTTATGTAGACATTCCTTAATATAAAATGTTCATCATCAAACAAAAATTTTCCATCTATCACATTACTATAAACTATAAATGTTATAATGAATATTAAAACTAGCTGAAGAATTGAAATTTTTTTCATTTTGTTTTTATTACTTTAAAAATATCCTTAGGTATTTCGAATTTTTCTATAATTTTTTTATTTTTTTCGTTTCTTTTTAATAATATTATACAATCTTGATCAACAAAAACTACTGCCCAGTTAGTATCAAACACACGATTAATTAAAAACTGTTGTCCAAATGGAGTATAATCGTGCCGGTAAAAAAATATAGAATTAAAATTATAAATTTTTTCCAATTCATACCATTTAGTTTCATCTTCCATCATAGGTATATATATAGACTTAAAAAATTCTTCAGGATATGCTTCAGGACGGTTGTCAACAAAAACTTTTTCTTTTGGGAACAGATAATAAATTAGATATCCTCCTATATCATAATTGTTCAAAATAGGACCTTCTAAATTGTTATCTAAAAAAAATTTTGCTGCAGATTCATTTCCTTTTTTTAACCCGATTAAGTTAATATCAAAGTTCCAAATATAAGAATTTATCCTATATGAAAACAAAAAATATATTGTTGTAACGAAAAACAAAAAGTAATTATTCTTTATAATTTTTATGTCTTTAAGATTTAATATCAAAATAGGAATACAGAAATAAGCGAAGATAGCAAAATTACGTATTGCAAATAATGATAAAATACTAAAAAATAAAAAGATTAAAAAATTAAATATAGCGAAATTAGTTTTTTTATATTTAATTTTTAGCCCCCAACTTAAAATAAGAATACCAAGTAATATTTTATAATTTAAATTTGGTATATAATTTCTTACAACTTTATCAATAAACCATACAGATTGATTTTCAAAAACTTTGTATCCATAATTTTTTAAAATGTTAAAAGGTATAAGAATTCCTTTTACACCATAAGGATTTATTAAACAACTTATAATATTTAAAAAAAGAATAAAGGATAAGTATTTTAATTGTTTTTTTATTTTTAGTTCACTTTTATTTTTTAAATATTTGCTTAACAGTTCTACTAAACTAAAAAATATTAAAACTAATCCTATAACAAAATAAATATGTAAGTTTGTCCATATTATCTGTAAAATTGGCAAGATATAAAGAAAATTTTTTTCTTCATATAAAAATTTGTATAATATAAAAAAGTAAATAGAAGAAAATAGATAACTAAAAATTTCAGGTCTTATTTCTTTTCTTACACAAATTAAAACAACTGTTAATAAAAATATTACTGCTAATAGCCAAAAAGAATCTATATCTTTTTCAACTACTTTTATAAAAAACAAAAATGTAAAAAATGTTAGTATAGAAAAAAATATTGTAAGTCCTTTAAATCCTAAAATGATTTTTACAAGATAAAAAATTACACCGCTTAACCAATGATGATTATAAAAAGTAAAATCTGGATAAGTATACGAATACAGATTTGTTTTTGGAACAGAAAAATTTTTTAGTATAATTTCACCGTTTTTTATATGTCTTCCAATGTCTGAATTTGTAAGATTTATTTCTGACAATGAAATAAAAAATAAAATAATAGCAAAAACAAAAAAATAAATTCTTTTTATCATTTATAAACTATTGTTCCTGATTTTCTTGTAAGTGAAGATTTTATTTCAAGTTTTACATTATATTTTTTTGCAACTTCAATTGATCTTGCCATCATAACCTGTGCGCCGGTACCTGCCATTTCAAGCATTTCTTCATATGTTAAATAATCAATTTTTTTTGCTTCAGGGACAACTCTTGGATCTGTTGTAAAAACACCGTCTACATCTGTATATATTTCACATATTGGACTTTTAAGTTTTGCAGCTAATGCAATAGCAGTTAAATCAGACCCGCCACGACCCAGGGTTGTTATATCTTCATTTGGATTTATTCCTTGAAATCCTGCAACTATTACAACTTTATCTTGTTTTAAATATTTTTTTATTCTTTTTGTATCAATATCAATAATTTTTGCTTTTGTATGAATTTCGTCTGCATAAATACCTGCCTGTGGACCTGTAAGTGATACAGCTTCGCAATTCATAGAATGTAGTGCCATTGCAACTAGTGCAATAGACATTTGTTCACCGGTAGCTAATAACATATCTAACTCTCGTTTGTTAGGATCAGAAGTTATTTGGTATGCTTTTTCTATTAATTCGTCAGTGGTATCACCAGGTGCGGAAACTACAACTACTATATGTTTAAATTTATTTTTTCTATCAACTATAATTTTAGCAACATTTTTTATTCTTTCTATAGTTGCAACTGAAGAACCACCAAATTTTAATACCACAGGTTTTATTTCAACCATAATTAATTTCCTCCTTATGTTTATATGAAATATTTTAATATTTTTTTAAAATTATCCTGTTAGAAATTTTTTAAATTAAAGAATAAAAATAAATTTTTTGCAAAACATCTCTTTATAATCAAATTTTAATAGGAAAGAAATTAAATAATAACTTAATACAATAACTCACTAAATACAACCAGCTCATCTTTCTCTTTCAACTTTTTTCTACCAGCTAGCACTAACTAATTTACTTTTTCACTTTATAATTATACTTTTCTTTTTT
>CALFVX010000036.1 GCA_937928765.1 uncultured Endomicrobiia bacterium | reverse complement strand
TATCTTACCTCTACTTACTTTCTTTAATATCTCTCCCAATCTCTTTAACCCCAATCTCTTTATATCTTCGGGTAATGGATAATGACTTAGTATATATAATGAACTCTTTCCTAATATATCTGAAAATATTCTTCTATATTCCGGAAAATATTTAACTAAAAAATTTATTAGATAACACTTCTTCATCACTATCTCTTTATTCGTCCTTAAATACGCAGTCCCTACTTCTCTTAATTCTGCATAAACTCCTTCTGGAATGATTGGAAAAAACTATTTACAAAGATTAACTAAAACTACTGACCAACCTTTCTTTTTTAACCAATAACCAATCGACTTCCACCAATCTCCTCAATGCCCCAAATTGTCAATGAACTTTTAACTTGCCCAAGACAGATCTATTAAGAAAAATTTTTTTAAAAGAACTTTATTTATTATAGTAATCTATTTTGAAAAAAATTAAAAGTCGCAGTTTATTAAATTTCATATTTTACTAAAAATGAAGCACCTAAACTTGCAGCTTCTATTTTTGGGAAGACATAAATTGGAATAGAAAGTTCTTTTGAAAGAATTTTTCTCCATATTTGATTTTTTGAACATCCTCCTACCATTTTTATTTTTTCTATATCAATTTTTGAACTTTTCAATTGGTCTATTTTTTTCTTTACCTGATAAGCAATCCCTTCCATAATCCCTTTTATAAAATGAAAAGGTGTATGACTAACCTTTATATTTAAAAAGCAAGCTTCAGGTTTATTATCAGAAAAAAAAGGTTTAAAGCAAGGAAAGTCATCTTCAATTTTAATTAATTCTTTTTCTATCTCTTTATAACTAAATTTATTAAAGAGTATATTTTTCAAAAACCATTCATAAGATGCACCACCATATGGGATAGATGTTAAAGCACCCCATAAACCATTAATTACATGAGGTCCAGGACTAAAAGAAAAATTAGTAGAAAAAACAGGGTTTTTTGTTATAACAAGTAAAACCCATGCAGTTCCAGCTGATAAGAGGCATTCTCCTGGTTTATTTAATCCTACACCAAGTGCTGAACAATACTGGTCATGTCCACCACTAAATATTTTTGTATCTTTATTCAATTCTAACATTTCTACAACGTCTTTCTTTATATATCCTATCTCTGTTCCAGAAGGAGATATATTTGGTAATAGTTCCTCATTTATTCTTATGATATTTAACAAATCTTTACTCCATTTCTTCTCTTTTATATCAAACAACATAGTTATTGCAGAATTAGTATAATCTGTAATCTCTTTTCCTGTTAGTTTATAAATAAGGTAAGAATCGACAAAATGGATTTTATAAATTTTGTCAAATATTTCTTTTTGATTTCTCTTTATCCATAAGAGTTGGGATAATGGTAAACATCCTTTTGAAGGTTCCCATCCTGTAATATTATAAAAAAATTTTCTACCATATTTTCTAATTAAAATTTTATTTTCTTCTATTGCTCTTGTATCCATCCATGTTATTGCTCTTCTCAAAGGTTTTTTATTTTTATCAAGTAAAATAATAGTTCCACCTTGTGTAGAAAAACTTATACCTACTAAATTTTTCTTTATAAATTTTTCATTTGTTACCTTTTTTATAACTTTTACAACTGAATTCCAAATTTGGTCTGGTTCTTGTTCAACAAAGTTGTTGTGAATAAATAATTTATTTTTTTGGGAAGCAAAATTAATAATTTTACCATTAAAGTCAGTTATTACTGCTTTAATATTTGATGTTCCAATATCAATTCCCAATCTATATTTTTCCATTTTTAACACTTTTCAATAAAGTTATTCCATTTTCATAAAAAATTTTCCTATATTGATTTTCTGAGATGCCAGCCATTTCACTTCCTCTTTTGATTGCAAGAATAATCTCCCATGCCATAAAAACTGCATCTATATTTTTTGCAAAAATCCGATATTGACTTTTTGGATATTTACCAACAACTATATCCACCCAATGATTTTTAACATATACTCTCCTACCTCTCATTTTTGCAATTGGAAAATCTGTAGCAAATAATAATCTTTTTGAATCTATGTTTTCAAGAACTATTTGGATTACTTGTGGGTCCATTACCATAGCTGTATCAAGATATACATTGTCCAAATTCTTTAAGAATCCTATTGATTTTTTCATTTGATCTGGTAAATAACATCTGCCACAGTGAGCAAGAACAATTTTAGCATTTGGATATTTTTGAGCATATTGTTTTATATCTTGTTGAACTTTTTTATCTTCTAATCTTTTTTCTGTTGGAACATGAAGTAAAACTATTAAACTAAATTCGTCAGCTATTCTCATTTCTAAGTCACCTATCATATCTTTGATATTTATTTTTCCATAATTATTACCATACCAAGGAATATTAACTTTATACCCATAAAATCCCTGTTTTTTTATTCTGTAAATTATTCTTTCTGGAAGATGTGTATTTTTGCCAATAAGCATCAATGGAAATAGATTATTATTTTTTTTACAACAATAAAAAATGTAATCATTATTTTTCTCTAAATTGGTTTCAGGTGAAGGGAAACCAAACACTATTGCATTATAATCTATATTAGGGAAAATATTATTTATATCCTTAATAAATTTCGCAATTCTATTTTCCTTTTCTATAACTAAATATTTTCCCTTTTGTTTGTTTTCCCCTATATATTGTTTTTTCCATATATGAGTATGAAAATCAAATATTTTTAAAGGTATGATTGGTAATATTTGATTTTTATAGAAAACTATATCTATCTTTTTAAGGTCAGACTTGAATACTTTTTTCATATTCTTTTAAGTATTTTTTCCTTTTCTTAAATAGTTTTTCATAAACTATATCTGGAATTTTAATTTCTCCAAGTATTGAAGGTAGTGGTTGTCCTTCAATATGTTTATCTTTTGGGTCTGGCGACCAATTATCATTTTCATATTTTTTTCTTACCTCTTCTTTTCTAAAATCAGGGATTTCAAGAGGAATATTGCCTAAATACGCAGATTTATAAGCAAGTATACCAGGTAATGTCATATCCATTGCCATATAAACATCTATTGGTGGTTTTTTGTTTTTTACAATAGAATCAACAAATTCCCAAACAACAAAAAAATCACTCCCTCCATGCCCATATTTTTCTGCTTTTTTTGTATATTTTTTAAATTTTGCAGGATAAGTTTTTATTTTCTCCTTGAATTTTAAGTTTTTATCCATAGTAATTGTATATAAATTTATAGTATTTGTCTCTTTTAATCTATTGTTTTCTATAGCTCCTTTAGTTCCATAAATCCTATACCATATAGAATCACGTGGCCCTGTAGACCAAGATATTATTCTTGTAATAGCACCATTGTCCATTAAACAAACAAAAATTCCCCAATCATCTCCCAATCTTCCTACTTCTCTTGATAAAATATTAGGCACAACAAACCCAACTACTTTTACTGGTCTTGTTTTAGTAATTGTAATTATTGGTCCTAAAGAATGTGTGCAATAATATGAAGGTGGTAACCAAATTCTCCAATGGTTTTTCTGATCAGTAATTATATGCATAATAGGTCGACAATCATGAATATACTCAGCTTCGCCATAAGTATATTCTCCTAAAATCCCTTTTTCATAAACATTTTTCATTTCTTGAGTATAACTAAAATAACAATAGTTTTCAGCAAGCATATATACTTTACCTGTTTTTTCAACAGTTCTACATAATTCTACACCTTCTGCTAATGTCTTACATGCAGTTACTTCTGATAAAACATGTTTCCCAGAATTAAGTGCTTTAATTGCTGCTGGTGCATGTTCAGTACAGTAGTTACAAATAACAACTATATCCAATTCATGTTCTAAAAACTTATCATAATCTGTATAAAAGTAAATATTTTTATTTTCAAAAAATTTTTTTATCACTTCATTTTTTTCACATACAGCAACTACAGTAGTATAAGGATTTGAATTAAATAAATTAAAAAAAGTAAAACCTCTTTTCAATCCAAAAATACCAACTTTCAATTTTTTCATATCTACTCTTTCTTTTCCTCTTTAAATTTCTTTCATTGCAAGTTTTACATCTTCTTGTTCATGGACAATTCTGTTCAATGCTTTGATGACTCCAACTGGATTTTTGCTTGCCCAAACATTCCTACCAACAGAAACACCTTTAGCACCAGAATCAATTGCTTCTTTAACAAATTTAAGGAAATTTTCTATATCATCTCCAGCAGGTCCAGATAAAACAAGGTAAGGAATAGGACAATAATCAATAACTTTTCTAAAAGTTTTTGAATCACCAGTATAATATCCTTTAACAATATCTACTCCAAGTTCAGCAGCAACTCTTGCTAAATATGCTAAATATTCTGAATTTGTTGGCCACTTTCTTTTTTCTTTTGTTGAAAACTGGTAATCTAATATCTCCTTTGGTAACATTTCTGCTAAAATTGGCATTCCCCATTGTTCACATATATCTGCTGTTTGTCCTATCTTTAAAAGAAGTTTCGCTTCTTTTTCAACTCCAATACTTCCTAAAACTGCTACTCCATCTGCTCCTAATTTTAATGCACTTTCAACAGAACAATATACAGACCAGTCAATCAAATCTGGACCAATAGATGTTCCACCACCATCTATTCTTATCATTAATGCTGTTTTGCTTCCCTTTATCACATTATATACCTTTTTAGCCATTCCAGGATTTACAAGTATTGCATTTGCTCCTCCTTCAACTGCAAATTCAGCAATTTTTACAACATCACTTAATTCATTCATTGGTTTTATACAAACTGCATGGTCAATCGTTATTAATATGGTTTTCCCTGTCTCTTTATTAAATAACCTGGCCATTCTAATTTCTTTCCCTGGATTCATAAATAACTCCTTTTTATATTTCAAAATAAGGTAAATTAATTATTTCAGAAATTAATTTTAATTTTTCTCTCTGATCTCCATAACACAATGCTGAATGATGTGTTCCTCCTTGTAAAGAAAAATCAGTTAAAAACTCTTTAACTTTTTTACTTGGTCTAATAAAAAAATGAGGAGAAATTATATTTTTCAAAGGTTTTCTATCAATTACTTCAACATTTGAAACAATAAATTTTATTTTATTTTCTTTTGTTTGAGTAAAATTTAGTAAAGTAGCAATACCTTCTTTTAAAGTAAATGACAATATTGTAGCTGGTTTACATTCATTAAAAATAAGTGGAAATTCCACCATATAAATTGGCTCATCTTTTTTAGCCATTTTAGGATTACTCTCTGCCATATGACACATTAAAATTAGATTGTTTGAAAAGTCAGCAGTAAACATTTCTACAAAATTTGCCTCACCTGTAAGATATTGTAATAAAAGAACACTACTTGCAGTTAAAACATCACCTTCTCCTGCATATCCCATACCTTCAGATAAAAATTTACAAATTGCAAGAAATGGAACAGTTTCTAATCCACAAAACTTATCAAAAGCAAGAAAATTAATAGAAATACCATTTAATTTTTCCATCTTAATAACTTTTCTCAAAGCAAGTTCAAGTTTAACTGACCTTTCATGTGTTTCACGAGATAAATTCTTAGGTTTAAATTTTTTTAAATCTTGTTTTATTGTTCTATCAATATCTGTTCTTTTTATAGTTTTTATAAAATTTGCTACTTTATCAAATGAAATATCTACTATTTCTATTCCTAAATTTGATTTTAAAACTTCTCGCTCAATATAAAAATCTCCCATTTGTGGGAAAAATCCTCCTAAGTTGCCAATTCTACTTTTTTTAAACTTTTTAACTATTTCTATTCCATCTATCCAATTTTTAATTTGTTTGTAAGTATTTTTATCTTTGTAATGCCCGGTGATTAATTGAAAAGAAACATTTTCTCTTTTGAGAACACAAGCAAGGTCTTGAACTCCATGAATTCCATGATTTTCCAATAATTGATCTATCCCAAAATTTTTTGTAATTTTAAATAGTTTTTGAGTATTCCAGATAAGTATAGGTTTATTGATTTTTTTTAAAAATGGTGATATTAATAAACTTGGGGAATAAGAAAGGAAGACAATAATTACTCCTAAAATATCCTGTTCTTTAAAGTTTTCAGAAATCTCATCAATTTGTGTTTTTTCTACAATTGGACCAAAACTTATAACTTCACTATAATTTTCTAATATTTCCTTTAATTGATTTTGAAAAGTTGAAAGTTTTTCTATAAATTTAGGTAATTTATTCTTATAAAGGTCTAAACTTAATCCAATAAGTCCAATTTTCTCCATTTATTTTATAGGTAGATCTAAAGTATTTTCACTACTTAAAAATTGAGCTCTTGTTAATGCTTTAGCACTACCATCAACAAATAATACATAAATAAGTGAAATATCTTCATGTCTTCTATAGAGACCACCATATTGATGATTAGGGTCAGGACAACCACCTATTATAGGGTCTACAACAATGTGTGTTGTACTTGGAGAACCACAAACACTTTCAGAAAAAAGTAAAGTGTGTGATGGCTCTTTTACTTTATCTAATTTGCCATAAAAAGGTGGTCTTCTTTGAAGTCCAAAATACCAGTTCAGAGAGGGAGAGATTTTATCCATTTTTTACCTTTTTTGTTTTTATTATATTTTATTTTTAAAATTTGTCAAGTTTTTGTACTTTTTCGGGATAGGACATAGTATACAGGTAGATAATAAAATAGGCAATATTCCTTTAAAATTTTTTCCAAAGATAATACTATCTCTTAACTGACGACCATAATTTATTAAAAATTTAAAGGGTTAGCAAAGTCATCTCCACCACTTAAAAATTCATTCTTATTTAGTCCTTTAGCACTACCATCAACAAATACAACATTAATTATTGGAACTTTCGGATGTCTTGCATACGTAGGATGTTCGATTGTATACTGCCAAATAAGTGATTTATAATATGATACGGCAGAAATACTCTCAAGAAAAAGGATAGTCCTTGATGGATTAGTTACTTTAAATATAGTTCCAAAAAAAGGAGAAACTCCATACCTACCAAGATGAAAATTATAACCATAATCAGCGATATTAAACCCTGTTGGAGCTATGCGATATTTTAAATCTGGACAAGCAACAACACCTGTT
>CALFVX010000035.1 GCA_937928765.1 uncultured Endomicrobiia bacterium | reverse complement strand
AAAAAATTAATAAAAAATAAAAAATTTATTGAAAGAGTCTTCAACAAAGAAGAAATAAAATATTGTGAAAATAAAAAAAATAAAGAACAAAATTACTCAGCACGGTTTGCTGCTAAAGAAGCTGTGTGGAAAGCATTATCTGGAAAATATTCTTTATCTTTAAAAGATATAGTAATAAAAAATATTCAAAATGGAAAACCTCAAGTCATAATTAATTACAAAAAATTAAATAATTTAAAAATTGAGGTCTCATTATCTCATACAAAAGAATATGCAGTTGCAGTTGCTATTTTATTAAACAAATAATTGTTTTCTATGTGCAACATACATCAAATAATAACAAAAAATATAGCAAAAGAGTTTTTACCAAGACGGCCTGATATAGCACATAAGTATGATTTTGGACATATATTGATTATTGCTGGAAGTAAACACTACACAGGTGCTGCGATTTTAGCTACAATTGGTGCTTTAGTTTCAGGCTGTGGAGTTATAAGTTTAGCTGTTCCTGAAAATATTTATCCTTATTTAATATCCAGAGTAGATCCTGAAATAATTGTCTTATCTTTACCTTCTACAAAAGAAGGGACTTTTGCAATAAGTTCTTTAGATATTATTATTAACTATATAGATACAAAAAAAGTAAATACTATTTGTATTGGCTGTGGAATTTCAACAAATCAAGAAACAAAAATTTTTGTAAACAACTTGGTAAAAATTTTAACATCTTCTTACTCTAATATAGCAAAAGAAATTTCAATCTTAATAGATGCTGACGGATTTTCTCTTTTAGAAATAGAAGGTAAAAAAATAAAATCTATCCATCCAAATAATTCTTCAGAAAAAAGTATAATTCTTACTCCACATATGGGTGAATATAAAAAGTTACTAAATATACAAAACGAAAAGTGGAACAAAAAACCATCTAGTATAAGAGATTTTGATTTTTGTCAAGAAGTTCAAGAATTTGCAAAAATTAACAACTTAGTATTAGTTTTAAAATCAGCAATAACTATAATCTCAGATGGTGAATATGTATTTAAAACAAACACTCCAAATTCTGCTTTAGCAAAGGCTGGCAGTGGTGATATCCTTGCAGGATTAATCTCAGGATTAATATATCAAGTGAAACTTTACAACAAAACATTAATAAACTACTCAGCATTATTAAAATCTGCAGTTTTAGCAGTTTATTTACAACAAACCTCAGCAGAACTATCAAAACAAATAAAAACAGAATTTACTATAAAACCCTCAGAATTAACTAATTTTATTGCAGAAGTTATCAAAGAAATCACAAAATAAATTTTTATATATTTTTACTTAATTTAAAAAATTTTTCCAACTTATTGACAAAAAACTTTATTTTTAATAAATTCAAAACTGTAATAATTACAAATTTATAATAATTAAAATAAAAATGAGAGAATTGCTAAAATCAAAAAGTATAAAACCAACAATACAAAGAATAAAGATCTATGATTATTTATTAAAAAATAGGAAACATCCTGATGTGGAAAAAATCTATAACGAAATTAAAAAAGAAATTCCTACTATTTCAAAAACTACAATTTATAATACATTAAAAGAATTTAAAGAAAAAGGATTAGTTTTAGAGATACCTTTGGGAGAAAAACTTTGTTTTGATGGTTATGTAGAACCACATAGTCATTTCATATGTGAAGTATGTTCTAAAATATATGATTTAAACATAGAATTTAGTATTATAAAAAAACAAAAAATTAATGGTCATTTGATAAAAAAATTTTGTGGTATGTTTAAAGGAATATGTTTAGAATGCCAAATAAAGGGAAAAACCAAATGAACTTACAAGCACTTTATAAAATTGGCTATGGTATGTATGTAGTTGCAACAAAAAACAAAGAGGGAAAATTTAATGGACAGATTGCAAACACTGTTTTTCAGGTAACTTCAAATCCACCACAGGTTGCTGTGTGCTTAAACAAAGATAATCTTACAACTCAATACTTAAAAGAAAGCAATGTTTTCAGTATATCAGTTTTATCAAAAAATACTTCTATACAGTTTATAGGAAAGTTTGGTTTCAAATCTGGAAGAGATATAGACAAGTTTAATAGTGTAAATTTTAAGATAGAAAAAACAGGTGCTCCTATAGTATTAGATAATTGTATTGCTTATATAGAAGCAGAGGTAGTAAACAGTATTGATGTAGGAAGCCACAAGTTGTTTATAGGCAAAGTTGTAAATTCAGAGATTTTATCTGATGATGAAACAATGACTTATGAATTTTACCATTTAGTTAAAAAAGGCAAATCTCCGAAGACTGCACCAACATATATTGAGACAAAAATTCAAGATAATAATAAAGGAGAAAACAATATGAAAAAATACAGATGTAGCGTATGTGGTTATATTTATGACCCTAAGAATGGAGATCCAGAAAATGGTATAAAACCACAGACAAAATTTGAAGATTTACCTGATGATTGGGTATGCCCTGTCTGTGGTGTTGGTAAAGATCAGTTTGAAGAAGCTAATGATTAGAATTATTTATTTTAAAAATGAATTTGGTCTTAATCTCATTAATCTCAGGAATATTTACATGGTCTTTGACAGCTTTAGGTTCAAGTGTTGTTTTTTTAAGTAAAAATCCTATAAGTAAAAATCCTAAAAGAAAATTTATTGATGCATCTTTAGGATTTTCTGCAGGTATAATGCTTGCTGCAAGTATTTTCTCTTTACTTTTGCCATCTATAGAATTAGCAGAAATTTATAAATTACCGAGATGGTTACCTTCAGCATCGGGATTTCTTTTAGGTGCTATTTTTTTAACTATTATTGACAATCTTGCTCCACATCTGCATATATTTGAACCTGAAACCAAACAAGAAGGAATAAAATCTAATATTAAAAAACCTGTACTTGTATTTTTAGCAATGACAATACATAATTTCCCTGAAGGATTAGCTTGTGGAGTAAGTTTAGCAAGTGGAGATTTAGTTAATGGTCTAATTTTAGTTTTATCTATAGGCATACAAAATTTTCCTGAAGGTATGGCAATATCTTTTTTGTTTAACGCAGAAGGTATGAAAAAATCAAAAAGTTTTTATTATGGTCATATAAGTGCTATTGTAGAACCAATTGGTGCTGTTTTAGCTGTATTACTTTTATCTATTTTTAAAAAAATATTACCTTATGCATTATCCTTTGCAGCAGGTGCTATGATTTATGTAGTAGTTGAAGAACTAATACCTGAATCACAAAAAGCTGAAAATACAAATTTAGCAACTTTTTCTTTAATAGCAGGTTTTATTTTAATGATGATATTAGATTTATTATTTTAATTTTTAAATGAGGGCTATATGAAAAAAACAATACTTTTATCACTTTTGTTTTTGGCATCAATAAACTGTGCAAAAACAAAAAATATAGAAAGTTACAAATATATAGATTTTGAACTACCAAAATTATCTTCAAATGAAACTATAAAATTATCTTCTTTTGTTGGTAAAAACTTGATACTATTAAATTTTTGGACAACTTGGTGTCCTTATTGTTTAAGAGAAATCCCTGAATTAAAACAGTTGCAAAAAAAATATGAAAACAAAGGATTAAAAATTATAGCAGTAAACATTAGCGAGAAAGAAACTGAAGTTTCAAAATTTGTTAAAAAACAGCAGATAAATTATACCATTTTGTTAGATTCTAAAGGCAAAGTTGCAAGACAGTATAGCGTAAGAGGTATACCAACAAATTTTTTAATAAATCTCAAAGGCGAGATAATTTTTACAGGACATTATCTGCCTGATGAAATATTGATAGAAAAAAATCTAATAAGAGAAAATAAAAAATAAAAAAATTTATAGTTATAGTGTATATTGTAGCTAAGTTAGGGTAATAAAAAATTGGTTAACAAATTTTCCTAAAGATAAATAATTTTATGACAAGCATAGAAAAATTTTAAAAAAGGAGGTACAAGAAATATGAAGTCTATAAAAGGTACAAAAACAGAAAAAAACTTGCTTACTGCTTTTGCAGGCGAGTCGCAGGCAAGAAATAGATACACATACTTTGCTTCAGTAGCAAAAAATGAAGGATATGAACAGATCTCTTGGATTTTTACTGACACTGCAGAAAATGAAAAAGAACATGCAAAAAGATTATTTAAATTTTTAGAAGGTGGTAGTGTTGAAATTACAGGTTCGTTTCCTGCAGGAATAATAGCTGATACTAAAACAAATCTTAAATCAGCAGCAGAAGGTGAAAATTATGAACATACAAAGATGTATCCAGAATTTGCAAAAATTGCCCGTGAAGAAGGGTTTGAAGAAATAGCAAAAGTTTTTGAATCAATTGCTACTGTAGAAAAAGGTCATGAAAAAAGATATTTAAAACTTTTAGAGAACATCCAAAAAGGAGAAGTTTTTAAAAAACCTCAAAAAGTTTTTTGGAGGTGTAGAAACTGCGGCTATATTTATGAAGCTACAGAGGCACCAAACAAATGTCCATCTTGTGACCATCCACAAGCATACTTTGAAATTCTTTGTGAAAATTATTAAGTATGAAACAAATTAGAAATTCTGATAACTATTATAAAATTTGCAGAGATTCTCCTATAACAACTTTATTTTTCATAATTGGATTAATTGCAACAATCTCTATAAGAGCGATTGGTATTGCAGGAATATTTAATGAAATTATTACAAAAATTTTGTGGTATACTGGTGTAGTGGGGTTCTTTTTGTTCTTTGTTTATAAATATAAAACAGAAAAAATAAGAAGAAAGATTATCATTGATACTAACTTAATTGAAAAGATTGTTGTTAACCCAGAATTGCAAGAAAATGATAAAGAAGTTTTATCTTCTATAATGTGTAGTTTAATATCTAAAAAGGATGCGATAAATTATTTTGTAATATTCTTTAGTTCAGCAGTAAGTTTGTTTTTAGCAATACTTTTTGACTTTAAAATAATAAATTTAAAGTAGACAATATCTAACTAAGGAGTAAAAATTATGTCTAAAAATATAAAAATATACACTACACCTACTTGTCCATATTGTTATATGTTAAAATCTTTTTTAAAAGAAAAAAATGTTGTGTTTGAAGAAATTGACGTAAGCAGTAATCCGCAGAAAGCAAAAGAACTTGTTCAAAAAACAGGTCAAATGGCAGTCCCTGTTATTGATATAGAAGGAAAAATAATAGTAGGTTTTAATAAAGAATTAATATCAAAAGAACTTGGGATATAACTATGACCGATATTTATGAGTTAATAATAATAGGTGCAGGACCTGCAGGTATTACAGCAAGTATATACGCTGCAAGAAAAAAGATGAATTTCATTGTGATAACTAAAGATGTAGGTGGTCAAACGGTCCTTAGTAGTGGTATTGAAAATTATACTGGATACCAGTTTATTACAGGTGTAGAACTTGCAAATAAGTTTAGAGAACACATAGAAAGTTTTAATATCTTACTAAAAGAAAACGAAACCGTAACTTTTGTTAAAAAAGATGCCGATATTATAAGTGTTGAAACTGACAAAGGAAAATATTATACAAAATCTGTTGTTGTTGCATCTGGAAGAGTGCCAAGAAAGCTAAATGTTAAAGGAGAAGAAGAATTTAAAAACAGAGGAATTACTTACTGTGCAACTTGTGATGCACCATTCTTTGCAGGTAAAGATGTAGCAGTAATAGGTGGTGGAAATTCTGCCTTAGATGCAGTTTTACAGCTAATAAAGATTGCAAATAAAGTTTATCTTATAGATATTGCTCCAAAACTTAAAGCGGATCCTATAATGGTAGAAAAAGCAAAAAATAGTAATATAGTAGAAATTTATAATAACACAAAAGTTGAAGAAATTTATGGTGATAAATTTGTTGAGGGGATAAAGATTTCAAGGGATAACAAGATAAAGGAACTTTCAATTGAAGGAATATTTATTGAAATTGGTTCAATTGCTGCATCTGATTTTATAAATGATGTTTTAAAGAATAAAGATAAAGAGATAATTGTAAACTGTAAATGTGAAACAAACATACCGGGAATTTTTGCTGCAGGTGATGTAACAAACGTTGCTTCAAAACAAATAATTGTTGCTTGTGGAGAAGGAGCTAAAGCAGTTTTATCTGCTTTTGAATATTTAAGCAAAATTTAAAAAATATCACTCTAATTTAAGGAGGTAAATACTATGACTGAAAATAAAAATAAGAAAAAAAATGTACAAAAAAACAAGAAGAAGTTATACTGTGAAGTATGTGGTTTAGTAGTAACTGTAGACGAAGAATGCGGTTGTGTAGATACTTGTGATCTTATTTGTTGTGGGAAACAATTAAAAGAAAAAAAATAAAAAGGAGGAATTAAACTATGAACGATATAAAAAAAGAATTAGTTGATATGTTAAACAAAGCAGTAGAACTTGAATATGCTGCAAGAATACAATATCTTGCACATGCAGAAAAAGTAAAAGGGTTAAATTCTGAACCAATAGTTGCAAGATTAAAAGAAATTGCCCAAGATGAACTAAAACACGAAGAAATTTTTAGAAACCTTGTTTGCAACTATTTAAATGGCGAAGTTTCTATGAATCTTGAAAAAACATATCAAGCAAATGATATAAAACAAATTCTTGAAGTTAACTTAAAAGGTGAAAAAGATGCAATAGATTACTATAAAGAAATATATAAAAAGCTGATCGATAATAAACAAAATTTTAATTACGAATTTGAAACTTTAGAACATCAAATAAGACATGTAATAATTGATGAACAGGAACATGTAGTAGAATTAAGCAACTTATTAGGTATATAGATGTTTTTTAAAAAATTAGTAAAATTTTTAAAAATAAGAAAGGAAAAATTTATGAAAAAAATAATTATACTAATATTTACATTTTTTACTTTATCATTAAATCTCATAGCACATCCACCTACAGATTTAAAAATATATTATAATCTAGAAAAATCAGAAGTTTACATAGAAGTAATTCACCCAGTTCGTTCAAAAGAAGATCATTATATTTACGAAATAGAGTTATATCTAAACGATAAAAAAATAATAACTCAATACTCAAATACACAGTTTGATAATGAAAAACAAAAATTTATATATTTAATTCCTGGTCTAAAAGAAGAAGATAAATTACATATTTATGTAGAGTGTAATAAAGGTGGAGATAAGAAAAAAGAAATTATAATAAAAAAACAAGAAAAGAATATTAAAAAAAATAAATGAATGTAAAAGAAGCAATAGAAAAAAGGCGTGCATTTAGATGTTTAGAAAAAATTGAAATAAACCAAGAAATTATAACTGAACTTGTTTATTATGCTCAACTTACAGCTTCTTGTTTCAACAATCAACCATGGCGGTTTATATTTATAAAAAGTGAAGATATTCTAATTAAAATTCGCAATGCAATAAGTAAAGGTAATGAATGGACATTTGCAGCTTCAATGATAATTGTTGTTATAACAAAAAAAGATTTTGATTGTATAATAAATGATAGAGAATATTATCTTTTTGACACTGGTATGGCAGTATCATCTATGATTCTAACAGCTACCGAAATGGGTCTTGTAGCACATCCAATAGCCGGATATTCTCAAGAAAAAGTAAAAGAAATACTTAATATACCGCAAGATTTCAATGTAATTACTTTAATAATCGTTGGCAAAAAATCTGATAAAGAAAATAATGGTTTGCTTAATGAACATCAAATAGAGGTTGAGAAAAAAAGACCTGAAAGATTACCACTAAAAAATTTATTCTCAATAGATAAATTTGAAGAAAGTTTAAATATTTCTAAAAACAAAATATAATTATATAAAAATTATAAACAAATTTAATTGTAATTAAAGGAGGGTAAAATATGAAAGTATCTCAAAAAGGACAAATTTACAAATGCAGTGTTTGCGGCAACATTGTAGAAGTTTTATATGTTGGTGGTGGAGAACTTGTATGTTGTGCTAAACCCATGGAACTTCAACAAGAAAATACTGTAGATGCCTCAAAAGAAAAACATGTACCTGTAATAGAAAAAACTTCCGATGGTATATTAGTAAAAGTAGGTTCTGTTGAACATCCAATGGAAGAAAAACATTATATTATGTGGATAGAACTTAATGTAGACGGTAAAGTTTACAAACAATTCTTAAAACCAGCAGATAAACCTCAGGCATTGTTTAAAGTTGAAGGCAACATTCTTTATGCAAGAGAGTATTGTAACTTACACGGTTTGTGGAAATCAAATGTATAAATAAAGATTAAAAAATTTAAATAAAAAATTAATAAAATGTTAAATATCGATGATGTTAAAATTGCTTTTTTTAGTTCAAAAAGTTATGATATAGAATATTTTTCATTAATTAATAAAAAGTTTAATTTTAACATAAAATATTTTTCAAACAGATTAGACATTGACACTGTATCTTTAGCTAAAGGTTACAATGTGATAGTTATTTTTGTAAACGATGTTGTAAATAAAGAAATAGCAGATATTCTATTTAATAATGGTATCCAACTTATTGCTCTAAGATGCTCAGGATATAACAATATAGATCTAAGTGCAACTTACAAAAAGATACATGTAGTAAGAGTTCCTTCTTATTCACCCTATGCTGTAGCAGAACATGCAGTAGCGTTAATTTTATCTTTAAACAGAAAAATACATAAAGCATATTATAGAACAAGAGATGGAAACTTTAATCTTGAAGGTTTGCTTGGTTTTGATATGTTTAACAAAACAGTAGGTATAATAGGTACCGGTAAAATAGGTAAAGTGGTTATAAAAATATTAAATGGTTTTGGAATGAAAATTCTTGCTTATGATAAAAATCGTGATGAGGAATATAAAAAACTATATAATTTTGAATATGTAGATCTAGATACTTTGTATAAAAAATCAGATATAATTTCACTGCATTGTCCTCTTACTGAAGAGACATTTCATATTATAAACAAAAATAGTATTTCTAAAATGAAAGATGGTGTAATGTTAATAAATACTGGAAGAGGGCATCTTATAGATACAAAAGCACTAATTGAAGGTTTAAAAACTGGCAAAATTGCCTATGCTGGGTTAGATGTATATGAAGAAGAAACAGATTATTTTTTTAAAGATTTTTCCAACTCTTTTATACAGGATGATGTGTTAGCTCGTCTTTTAACATTTAATAATGTAATTATTACTTCACATCAAGGATTTTTTACAAAAGAAGCGTTGTATAATATTGCTAATACTACTTTAAATAATATAAAAGATTATTTTGAAGGCAATAGATTATTAAATGAGATATGTTATAAATGTGATGAAAATTTTTGTATAAAAGAAAAAACTGGTAGATGTTGGTAATTTTTAAAATTTAAACAGGAGGATTTTATTTATGTCAGTTGTTGAACTAAAAGATAAAATTTATTGGGTTGGTGTAATAGATTGGAATATAAGAAATTTTCATGGACAAACTTACAAGACTAAAAGAGGTACAACTTATAACTCATATCTTATTTTAGATGAAAAAGTTGCGCTTATAGATACAGTTTATACTCCTTTTTCAGAAGAGATGATTCAAAAAATAACTAAGATTGTCCCACCAGAAAAAATTGACTATATCGTTATGAACCATGTTGAAGTTGACCATTCAGGTTCTTTGCCTGAAATTTTAAAACTTTGCCCAAAAGCAAAAGTTTTCGGAACTTTAAAATGTAAGGAAGGTCTTTATAAAAACTATTATTTTAATATGGATTTTCAAGTAGTAAAAACTTTAGATAAATTAAATCTTGGTAGAAAAACTTTGACATTTATTGAAGCACCAATGTTACACTGGCCTGATAGTATGTTCAGTTATTTAGTTGAAGATGAGATTTTATTTCCAAACGATGCTTTTGGTCAACATTATGCAACAAGTCAAAGATTTGATGACGAAGTTGACCAAGCAGTCCTTATGGAAGAAGCATCAAAATATTACGCTAACATCCTTTGGCCTTTTAGTGGTCTTGTTTTAAAGAAAATTCAAGAAATACAAAATATGAAAATAAACATTAGCATGATAGCACCGAGCCATGGTATTATATGGAGAAAAGAACCACAAAAAATACTTAATGCATATACAAGTTGGGCAAAGAATGAAACAAAGCAAAAAATAGTTGTTGTTTATGAAACAATGTGGGGTGCTACAGAAATTATGGCCAAAAAAATTGTTGAAGGTATAATTGACTGTGGAATAGAAGTTAAACTTTTTGATATAACTAAATCTGATGTGACAGATATAGTAAAAGAAATGCTCGATGCTAAAGGTTATGTTATAGGTTCTTCTACTCATGACAACGATATACTGCCTACAATCACTGGATTTTTAGAATTTTTGAAAGGATTAAAACCTAAAAACAGAATAGGTTTTGCATTTGGTTCTTATGGATGGTCAGGTGGTGCAACAAAAAACATAGAAAATATTCTTAAAGAAACAGGTATAGAACTTGTCCAACAAGGATTGTCTATAAAGTTTTTTCCTGACGAAACAGAACAAAAACTTTGTTATGATTCAGGTGTAAATTTTGCTAAAAGTTTTGTTTAATTTTTTAAAAATAAATATGAAAATTTATGATATTATAATCATACTTGGTATTACTTCAATAGTTTTACTTACATCAACATTTATTTTTGGTTTTTTTAAAATAAACATAAAAAATAGAATATTCATACACAAAATCTTAGCTATTTTAACTTTTATTGTAGCTCTTATTCACGCTTCAATTGTTATATATATAAATTATTTTATGAAGTAGAAAATTAAAATGTTAATAGATGATTTTTTATGCTATCAAAATAGTAATTATAAAACAAAAAACTTTTTAAAAAAGGAGGACAAAAATATGTTTAAAGTAAATGAAGGAAGAGCTGACAGAATTATAAGAATTATACTTGGTATTTCTTTAATTGTTGTAGGATTTTTTGTTTCTGGGATTTTATCTATAGTTTTCTTTGTTCTAGGTGCTATAGGATTATTTACTGGTATTACTGGTTTTTGTGGATTATACGCACTACTTGGGATAAACACCTGTTCCATAGATAAAAAATAGTTTTTTATAAATTAATTAAAACAAATATTTTTTCTTTATAAAATTTATAAAGGAGAAGTTATATGAAACTCCTAAATATATCTGAGGTTTATCAAATAGCAATAAAGATTGAAGAAAATGGTATAAAATTTTATACCATTTGGTCAAAAAGATTAAAAGATAAAAAGTTAAAAGATATATTTTCAGCACTAGCTTATGCAGAAGTTGAACATAAAAAAATTTTTGATAAAATGTTAAACGAAATAGAAGACTATCAACCAAAAGAGGCTTATCCTGAAGAATATTTTTTATACCTTCGTGCTTATGCTGATGGATTAATTTTTAAAATTGAAGAAGTTGAAAAAAAATTAAAACAAATAAAAACCGTAAAAAAAGCGTTAGATTTTGCTATTGAAAGGGAAAAAGATTCTATTCTTTATTATCAAGAAGTAAAAAAAATTTTACCAAATCAACAACAGAATGAAATTGAAAAAATTATAAATGAAGAAAGAAAACATTTTTTAGATCTTACACATATAAAAAATTCTTTATAATTATAAATTAAATTTTAAATTTATTAATCTTTCAGTGGTGAAAATTTTAAGTTTATTATCTTCTTCAACTACAATTATAAAATCTATATTGAGTTTTTCTGCTAACTTCATTGCTTCTTTTTCTTCTAAAACAAAAATTCCTGTAGCTAATGCGTCTGCAAAAACAGGATCTTCATATAACACTGTAGCAGAAACAACTCTTTTTTTAGGATATCCTGTTTTAGGATCAAATATATGGTGATATCTTTTATTATCCAAAACAAAAAATCTTTCATAATCTCCCGAAGTAGCGCAAGAGTTTGTATCTATTTCTAATATACAAAGAAAATCATTTTTTCTTCTTGGATGTTGTACTGCTATCTTAAAAGGTTTAGAATTTTTTTTATTTTTTACATAGATATCACCTCCAAAATTTATTAAAAATTTTTCAACTCTGTATGACTCTAAAATCTCTTTTGATCTTTTTATTGCATAACCTTTCGCAATACCTCCTAAGTTTATCTTCATACCCTTTTTAGGAAGAAAAACAGAATTTTTGTTTTCATCAAGTATAATTTTTTTATATCCAACCAAATCTAAAACTTTTTTAATTTCTTTTTGAGAAGGTTTTCTAAATTTTGTTTCTTTATTAGATAAATCTTCAAATTTCCATAGAGAACTTAAAACACCTGAAGTTATATCAAAACAACCATTTGTTAAATCACCTATGTAGATACTTGTTTTTATTAGATCAAAAACTTCTTTTGAAACAACAACTTCTTTTATTGCAGCATTAGAATTTATCTTGTATATCTCGCTTTCTTTTGAATATCCAAAAGTTTTGTTAATCCTTTCAACTTCGGAAAATATTTCATCAAAAATTTTCTCTACAAAATCTTTATTATAAGAAGTAGTTATCTTTACTTCACAAATTGTACCTAACAAAAATTTTGTTTTAGAATATTCTTGTTCTTTTTTACAAGAAAATGTTATGATTGAAAATAAAAAAAATAAAAAAATTGTTTTTTTCATAATTATTATATTGATTTCTTTTTTAATTTTTCATAATTAAAAATTTTTAGGAGGGGTGGCCGAGTGGTTTAAGGCAGCTGCCTGCTAAGCAGTTGTACGGGTTAAAACCTGTACCGCGGGTTCGAATCCCGCCCCCTCCGAATATATCTCAAATATTTAATTTTTTCCTCAACAAAATTTTGTTATACTTTATAGCAAACCTGTGTGCTTCATCGCGAATATATCTTAACAGATTATCTTCATAATTTTTGCCAAGTTTTATTGGTGAATCAAAATTTTTGCTATAAACACAATCTTCTTGTTTTGCTAATGCTAGAACTTCAATTTTGTCATCAATTTTATATTCTTTTAAAATTTCTAAAACACTGCTAAGTTGTCCTTTGCCACCATCAACTAATAATAAATTTGGAAGTTGTTTTTTTTCTTCTAACAATCTTTTATATCTTCTTTTAATAACTTCTTTCATCATAAGATAATCGTTAATCTGGTTTTCTTTTAAAGATTTAATTTTGTATCTTCTATATTCTGACTTATCTGATTCTGCATTAACAAATCTTACAATAGAGCCACAAGAACCTGTACCTTGAAATGTTGAAATATCTACTGCTTCTATTACATTAGGTATTGTTTTTAAATTAAATTTTTCTTTCAATTTTTTTAATATATCAATCTTATGAAGTGTTAAACTTACCACATCTTCTTTGTTAATCTCTCTTATTATACATCTTGAAAAAATGTTCGACAAATATTTTATAATATCTCTTAAAACCATTGCTTGCTCAAAATTCAATTTCTCTGAATATTCTTTCATCTGTTCTTCTAATTTTGCAATAAGTTTTTTATTTTTACCTTGTAAAAACAAAATTATGTTTTTTATAACTTGTTTATAAAGATTTATTATTTCTTTATTATCTTTATAAGCATAGATACAGGGTGCAATACATTGTTTTGTTTGATAGTAAATACACGCCTTGAATCTATCTTTTAGCTGCGGATTAAAAAATAATTTTGAATCATATTTACAACGTCTTATTTTAAAAAATTTTGTTATAAATTTTACAACTGATTTTATCTGTTTAGCTGAAGGATATGGACCAAAATAAATCTTTGTTTTTTGTTTATCAGACAAATTTAAATATTCTTTGTATCTTATAAAAACTAATCTTGGAAATGGATCGGATAAATCTAATTCTAGCATCAAATACGATTTATCATCTTTCCATATAACATTATATTTTGGTTGTAATTCTTTTATTAATTTTTGTTCTAAAAGCAACGCTTCCTTTTCTGAAGCACAAACAATGTAATCTATGTTACTTACATTATAAAACATTATACCAATTAATCTAAAATCTTCGTTTTTTATAAAGTAAGATTTTATTCTTGAGTAGAGATTTTTTGCTTTGCCTATATAAACTATCTCTTTAGTTGTATCTCTCATCAAATATAACCCAGGAAGTTTTGGAATATTTCTAAGCTTAAAAAATAAATCATTATTTTTAATCATAATTTGGTAGAAATTTTTGAATAAGTAAAATTATTATTTTTGTTTCTTCGATTTTAAAAATTTTTGTAATTAAAAAATAAAAAAGTATACCACCAAAAATACCTATAAATGTTGAAACAAAATAGTTTTTTATAAAAGTTTTTATTGATAAAAGAAAAGATAAAAAAATGAAGTTTACAAAAAATATTTTTAATATATCAAATTTTACCTCAACAAATTTAATATTTAAAATTTTTTTAATTTTTTTATATAAAAATATTGTTGATAAAAAAGAAGATATTGATGTTGCTAAAGCTAGACCTCCAACTTCTAAAAATTGCATAAGTATGATATTTAAAATAAAATTAACAATAACCATACATCCTGCAATTTTTACTGGATATTTTGGTTGTTTCAATGCATAAAATATGCTTGTAAAAATTTTTGTAGTAGAAAAAAATAACAATCCTAAAGAATAAAATGCTAAACAAGAATATGTTAATAAAGTAGCATAAGAATCAAATCTTCCATGCTCAAATAGAACTTTTATTATTTGTTTACCAAAAACTATTAATCCTAATGATGCTGGTAAAATAAAAAATATAATACTTTTAATAGAATATATAATTGTTCGTTTTAATTCTTCATAATTTTTATTTACAACTTCTTTAGACATTTGAGGTAATACAACTGTTGTAGTAGATATTGCAAACAATGCTAATGGTAGTTGCATCAACCTATTAGAATAATACAAAGCAGTTATAGAACCCTCTTTAAGAAATGATGCACATAATGTGTCGACTAAAGCGTTTATTTGATCTATTGAAAATCCTATCACAACTGGAATAAATAAAATATATATCCTTTTTACATCTGGAATTTTTAAATAATAAAAAAATTTTTTAAAATTTAATCTAATTTTGTATCTACTGTTCAACATTGAAAAATTAATCATAAGTTGTAGAACACCGCCTAAAACAACACTTATTGCTAAACCTAAAATCCTTTTTTCTTCAGGCAAAGAATATGAAACTAATAAAATAAAAATTATCTCTGATATACTTAAAGATGAAGATGACATAGCTGGAACAAAAAATATTTTTAAACAATTTAAAACACTTAATCCTAACGCTGCAAGACAAATAAAAATCATATAAGGAAACATTATCTGTAAAAGTCTTGAAGTAAGAAATAATTTTTTACTATCAAATCCCCAGGTTATAAGTTTTGTCAACGGAAAAGAAAAAATGATACCTAAAATTGTTATAAAAAAAAGAAATACTATCATTACAGTAGTAACTATAGAAATAAATTCTTCTGTTTTTTGTTTTTGTTCTTTTTGGAGATATTCACTAAGTACAGGAACAAATGCCGCGTTTAACGAACTTTCTCCGAATAGTCTTCTAAACAAATTTGGTATTCTGAAAGCTGCATAAAAAGCATCTGCATAAAATCCTGCACCAAAAACATTTGCTACTAACATATCTCGAAAATATCCTAAAATTCTTGATATCATAATCCCAACTGATACCAATGATATATTCTTTAACATTATATGTTTTTTTTCCATAAAATGTTGATTTTTATACCAAAATATATTAAAATTTTTATAATTTAATTAGATCTATAAGGAGACAAATTTATGGCTAAACTTAAAACTGGCCGTCATACTTCTGCTTTAAAAGAGTTAAGAAAATCTTTAAAAAGAAGGGCAAAAAATTTAATATTAAAAAATAAAATAAAAGAAACAAAAAAACAAATTTTAAAGTATGTTCAAGAAAAAAATATTGAAGAAGCAAAAAAATTACTTCCACAATTTTATAAAATTGTAGACAAAGCTGCAAAAATAAATTACATCCACAAAAACAATGCAG
>CALFVX010000034.1 GCA_937928765.1 uncultured Endomicrobiia bacterium | reverse complement strand
ATAAAAGAATTTTTAAATTTGAATCTTATAGTTAAAACAATAAAAATTTTTCAAAACCAGTATGAAATTTTGAATTTTGTTTATAAATATTGCAAGGTTATTAATAATAATGTAGATAATAATCAAATAATCTTAAAAATTCAGACAACAAAAAAAATTTTTGAAAAAATAAAAAATTTAATTAAGTTTAATTCGAGTTATTAATTTTTTTATGGAAAAAAATAAGTATAATTATTTTTTTACTTTACCTAATATTATATCTTTTTTACGTTTAATTTCTGTTATAATTTTTTTATTACTATTTTATTGTGGTAAGATTTATTCTGCAATAATTATTTTGATATTTTCTGCAATAACAGATCTACTGGATGGTTTTTTAGCTAGAGTTTTAAACCAACAAACTCCAATAGGAAGTTTTTTGGATCCTTTAGCAGATAAAATTCTTATTATTACAACATTTACTATATTTATGATAAAAAATTACATCCCATGGTGGTTTTTTAGTATTGTGATATTTAGAGAAATTTTAGTTTCTTCTGGCTGGGTTATTGTTTATCAGTATAAGACAACAGTTACCACAAAACCAAGATTTTCTGGAAAAATTTCTATTTTTTTTCAAATGACAACGATGGTTTTGGTTATTTTAAATTTATACTTTAAAAGTTATTTAATATTAAATTTAATAGAAAAACTTTTTTTAATAACCTCTTTTTTAGCAGTATTTTCTATGATAGATTATACTCTTTATGCAAGAAAAATTTATAGAAAAAAATGAAAAGTTTGATATTTTTGATATTTTCTTATTTTTTAGGAAGTTTTCCAACTGCTTATGTTTTAGTAAAAAAGGTTAAAAATATAGATATACGAAAATTAGGTTCTGGCAATCCTGGGGCAACAAATGTTGTTCGTAATTTTGGTATAGTTTTGGGTGTCATAACTTTGTTGATAGATTTTTTAAAAGGTTTTATTGCTGTTTTTATTGCTAAGATGTATTTTTCTTTAGATTTTTTAGCATTAGTTGTTTTATTTGTAATATTAGGCCATATTTTTTCTATATTTTTATTTTTCAAAGGTGGCAAAGGTGTAGCAACATTTTTTGGTTGTAGTTTAGCAATTTCTTATAAAATATTTTTGATTTGTCTTTTAACTTTTTTTATAGTTTTAATTATTTCAAAGTATGTTTCGTTAAGTTCTGTTTTATCTGTTTTTGTTTTTGGAATAACAGTTTTATTTTTTGATTTTAATTTTTATAATAAATTAATTTTGTTAACTATACCATTTATTATTATTTTTCGTCATAAAGAAAATATTAAAAGAATCTTTAATAGGCAAGAAAGTAAAATTTTTTAAACTATGAAAAAAATTTTTATAATAGGTGGTGGGTGTTGGGGATCTACATTGGCATATGTTTATACTAATAAAGAAGACTTAAAAGTTTCGCTTTATGAACCAGTTGAAGAATTTAGGAAACACATTATTTCTTATAAAAAACCAAAATTTTTTAAATATGTAAAATTTAGCAGAAGAACCAAAATTGTAGAAGATATTTTTGAGATTGAAAATAGTGATATAATAATTTTTGTTATAGCTTCGAAATATCTTTATGATATATTGACAAAAATTAAAGAAACAAAAATAAATTTAGAAAACAAAATAATTATTTCTTGTATTAAAGGGTTTGATTTAAAAACATTAAATAGACCAACACAGTTGATTCATAATGTCTTAAATGTAAACTATGAAAATATTTTTGTCTTTAGTGGTCCTTCTCATGCAGAAGAAGTTGCTCAAAACAAACCCACTGCAATAACAATTGCAGGCAAAAACGAAAATTTATTAGCTAAATTACAGAAAATTTTATCTCATAAAAATTTAAGAGTTTATACTAACAATGATATAATAGGTGTAGAGATTGCAGGTGCAATAAAAAATGTCTATGCAATATCTGCAGGTATCTGCGATGGTTTAAATCTTGGCAATAACGCTAAATCAGCTTTAATTACTAGAGCCTTAAAAGAAATGCTTATTTTAGGTAAAATATTTTCTGCTGAATTAAAAACATTTTTTGGTTTAAGCGGTCTTGGGGATTTACTTACTACTTCATACTCTTGCTATTCTCGTAATCGCAATTTTGGCGAATACATAGCAAAGTATAAAGATGTAGAAAAAGCGAAAAAAAAAGTTACAACTTTTGTTGAAGGATATTATACTACAAAAGCATTGTACGAGATTTCAAAAAAATATAAGTTAGATTTACCAATTGCAGTTGAAGTGTATAAGATAATTTATAAAAATAAAAATCCTCAAGATTCTTTAAATAGTCTATTAAGAAGACCTCTAAAACCAGAATTTCAAAATTATTATTTATGAATAAGAAAAATTTAGTTGAAAAACTTGCAAAACATACTTTGACAAAAGAGGATGCTAAAAAATTTTTAGATATAATATTTGAAGAAATAAAATATTCTTTAATCTCAGCAGACAAGGTTGTTATAAAAAATTTTGGAAGTTTCATACCAAAATTTTATAAATCAAAAAAAATGTATGATCCCAAAAGGAAAAAATACATACCTATACATCCTAGAAGAAAAATAAAATTTGTAATTTCCAAAACATTTGATAAAATTCTAAACAAGAAAAATAATTAATTAAAAATCTATCAAAATTATGTCAGAACAAGAAAAAAAGTTTTATACTATAAAAGAATTTTCACAAAAAGTTGGCATTAAAGAGTATGTGTTGAGATATTGGGAGTCAGTTTTTCCACATTTTAAATCTTATAAAACACAAAAAGGACACAGAAGATATACAGATGACCACATAACAGTTGTAAATTATATTAAAGAACTTATGTGGATAAAAAAATATACTATTGAAGGAGCAAAAAAAGCGCTAAAAGAATATTTATCAAAAAACAAAACAAAACAAAATTACATCCTAAATTTTGATTCCGCAGATACAAAAAAATTTCTTTTAGAAATAAAAAGTGTTTTGGAAGATACAATAAAAATTTTAGAAGAATGAAAATTATAATATGATAGATAAATTATTAATATATTTTTCTAATTTACCAAAAGAAGTGGTAGTTTTAATACTATCATTTTTACCTATTTCAGAACTTCGTGGTGCAATACCAGTAGGTTTAAGTATTTATAATTTAGGTTTAACAAAAACATTATTTCTTGCATTTTTAGGAAATTTTTCTTTTGTAATACCATTTTTGTGGTTTCTTAACAGTTTACATAGCTATTTTATGAAAATACCATTTTATAACAAATTTTTTTGTTGGTGGTACAATAGAGTAAAACCAAGAACTAAAAATATAGAAAAGTATGAATATATAGGTTTAGTAATTTTTGTAGGTATACCATTTCCTGTAACAGGAGCATGGAGTGGTTGTATAGCAAGTTATATTTTAGGGTTGAATTTTTGGAAATCAGTGGTTGCTATACTTTTAGGTATAATTATTGCTGGGGTTGTTGTAACAATTTCTACTCTTGGTTTAACACAAATATTTAATTTTATTTTTTAATCTAATTCGGGGTGTGGCTCAGTTGGATTTAGAGCGCATGGTTCGGGACCATGAGGTCGTGGGTTCAAATCCCACCACCCCGAAGGTATTAAGTAGAAGTTAGTAGGTATTATTTAGTATATTTTTAATAGTATTAAATTGTTCATAGAAGGAGAATTTTTTATGGTAATAACAGAAAAGATTTATGAAAAATCTTTGAAGTTGCATAAAAAATATAAAGGCAAAATTTCAGTTATTCCTAAATGTCCTGTAAAAAAATTGTCAGATTTTAATTATTGGTACACACCAGGTGTTGCCTCACCTTGTAAAGAGATATATAAAGACATAGATAAAATTTTTGATTATACTAATAAATGGAATTTTGTAGCAATAGTTTCAGATGGTAGTCGTGTTTTAGGTTTAGGAGATATAGGCCCATATGCTGGACTACCAGTAATGGAAGGCAAAGCGTTGATATTTAAATATCTTGGCGGAGTTGATGCTTTTCCCATAATGCTTGATACAAAAGATCCAGAAAAAATTGTAGAAGTAATAAAAATTATTTCTCCCACATTTGGTGGGATTAATCTTGAAGATATTGAACAGCCAAAATGTTTTTATGTTCTTGATAGGCTAAAAAATGAGATAAAAATTCCTGTTTGGCATGATGATCAACAAGGAACCGCTACTGTAACACTTGCAGGATTAATTAATGCGTTAAAAATTGTAAACAAAAAAATTGAAGAAGTTAAGATTGTAATTTTAGGAGCAGGTGCTGCAAGTATAGCTATTGCAAGATTGTTAGTAAAATATTCTGCAGATATTGGAAAAATTATAATGATAGATTCTAAAGGAATATTACATCCAGACAGAGAAGATATAAGATTAAAAAAAAATATTTATAAAGAAAAATGGTATATGTGCGTAAATAGTAATAAAGAAAGAATAAAAGGTAGTTTATCAGAAGCAATAAAAAATGCAGATGTTTTGATAGCAGCTTCAAGACCTGGCCCTGGAGTTATAAAAAAAGAAGATATAAAAAAGATGTCTTATGGGGCGATTGTTTTTGCAGAAGCAAATCCTATACCTGAAATATGGCCTCATGAAGCAAAACAAGCAGGTGCAAAAATTGTTGCTACTGGAAGGTCGGATTTTTCAAACCAGATTAACAATTCCTTATGTTTTCCTGGAATATTTCGTGGTGTTTTAGATGTGAAAGCAACTACAATTACTGATGAAATGTGTATTTCTGCAGCAGAAGCTATTGCAAAATTTGCACAAAAAAAGTCTATTAGTGAAGATTATATTATTCCTTCTATGAATGAGTGGGAAGTTTATTTAGACATAGCAGTAGAGGTTGGAATTAAAGCTGTTGAACAAGGAGTTGCTATTAATAAAAAAGTTTCAAAAAAATATCTATACAAAAAAGCAAAAGAGATTATTTTAAAAGCAAGAAGAGATATAGAATTATTGAATAATTAAAATTTTAATTTCATATAATGAAAACTAAAATTTCCATTTTATTTTATATAACATTTATTTATTTACCATTACATACTAAAGATATTCTTAGATACAAATATTTTGCAGAATCTTTGAGGTTAGAAGGTAGTTGTGGGAAAATTTATTCTATAAACTGTTGGACTTTAAAAAAAAACAAGGTGTTATTAGGTTTGCACAGGTTTGATGTAGTAATTAATTATGGTGTTTTAAAAAATGCAGAAGTTGGTATAAAATTTAATTTAAAAGAACAACAGGATATTTCTAAAATAAACCAAAATATTACTTTGATTTTTCCTTATGTAAAATATCACATAATTGATTCGAAAAAAAATGAGCCTTTTGATCTTTCTTTAGGCTTTTATAAAACAGTTGGTTTTTTATCAGTAGAAAAGCTATTACCAGAATTTTTTTCTACTTCTTTTTTAACAAACTTTTTTCTATCTTTTTATGAAAAACAAAAATTTTCTTATTCTTTTTCTATATCAAAATATACAAAGTGGGTAGAGTTTATAATAGATATCAATCCTGTAGAAGAGTTGTATGCAACAGGAGTTCGTACTTTGCTTACTCCAGATATACGACTAGATTTATTTTTTGTAGATTTAAAAAATGTTTATAATTTGGTTTTTTATAATTTTATCTTTGGTTTATCTATAAGAATTTAGTTATGGATGAAAAAATTATTGCTGTTAAAATTTTGTTATATGGCATAGTTCAGAGAATAGGATTTAGATGGTTTGTAAAAGACATAGCAGAGGAAGAAAATATAAAGGGATATATAAAGAATAACTATGATGGTAGTGTAGAAATTGTTGCAGAAACAACAAGTAATGTAGTTTTAGAAAAATTTATTGAAAGAATAAAAAAAGAACATTCTCAAGCATTGATAAATAACATAGAAATTTCATATATTAACCCAGTATATTATAAAGATTTCAAAATAAAATTTTGATTTTTATGTCGTACGATATAGCTGATAATATAAAAATTTTAAACACAATAGAAACAATTAATGAAAAACAATTTAGAGAATTATTAAGAAAATACCGTGCTACTGAAGACCCTAAGATAAAAGAACAAATTATCAATGGATATTTGAATTTAGTTGTTTCTATAGCAAAAAGTTACTACAAAAAATGTAACAATACTAATATAGAACTTCCAGATTTAATAGAAGAAGGTATCTTTGGTTTACTTAAAGCACTAAATAGATATAAATTTTCAAAAAATGTTTCTTTTAGAATCTATGCAACATATTGGATAAAAAATAGTATACAACATTATGTTAAAGAAAAGTCTGGTTTAGTTGTGCAAATACCCACACCTACATTGATACTTATTAAAAAATGGATGCGAGAATGGCAAAAGATTTATAAAAAATTAGGCAAAACACCAACTTTGGAAAATATGATGGATAGATTAAAAATTTCTTTTAGAAAAGCAAAAAAAATTGTCCAGATATTAAATGATTATACAAAAATTTCTTCTTTAGATACACCATTAGAAGATGAAGATACAACTTTAGCAGAAACAGTTACAGATAGCAAAGAACTGACTCCAGAAGAAATCTTGTCAAAAATTTCAACTTATGAGACATTAAATGATATTTTTAAAAAAATTTTATCTGAAAGAGAATCTGCTATTATAAAACATAGATATCATCAAAGCTATAAAAATGGCCGGTTTGAAAAACGTCTTTCTTATAGAAAAATTGCCAAAATGTTTAATCTTTCAGCTGAATATATAAGAAAAATAGAAAAGTCAGCATTGTATAAACTTAGAAATTATCTATCTTCTAAAATATAGTTATGTTGATTTAAAGGTAATAGATTTCATGAATTCTAAATTTACTGAAGATTTAAAAAATTATATTCGTGACATAGTAGACTTTCCTAAAAAAGGAATAATCTTTAAGGATATAACACCTTTGCTAAAAAATCCCAAAACATTAAACCTTACAGTTGAATTATTCTGTGAACATTTTAAAAATAAAAAAATAGACAAAGTAGTTTCAATGGAAGCAAGAGGATTTATTTTTGGCAGTATTGTTGCTTATAAACTTGGGTGTGGATTTATTCCTGTAAGAAAAAAAGGAAAACTTCCTTATAAAACTGTATCTATAGAGTATAAGTTAGAATATGGTAAAGATATTTTAGAAATCCATAAGGATGCTATAGAAAAAGATGATAATGTTCTTATAGTTGATGATGTGCTAGCTACTGGTGGTACAGCAGAAGCTGTTGCAAAGTTAGTAGAGAAATGTGGTGGTAAAGTTGTTTGTTTAGGATTCTTAATAGAACTTACTTATTTAAATCCTAAACAGAAACTTAAAAGTTATAATATAGTTTCATTGATAAAGTATTAAAATATAAATTTTTGCCCTCGTAGCTCAATGGATAGAGCAACCGCCTCCTAAGCGGTAGGTTGTGAGTTCGATTCTCACCGAGGGCAAAGTAAGTTGGTGTAATTTGGAAATATTTAAGAATTGTTGTCATAGTCAGATAATGTGGAGTTTGGATAAATTAACAAAATTTTTAAAATTAAAAAATTCGTGTTATGTCTAAAAATGAAAGAATTTTAGTCATAGATGATGATGAAGATTTTTTAAATTGGATTGTTTTTGGTTTAAATAATGCTGGATATGAAGTTATTACTTCTACCACTGCAAAAGATGGATTAAAATTATTAGAAGAAAAAAAAGATGAAATTTTGTTAGTTATAATAGATATTGCTTTACCAGATAAAAATGGTTTTGAATTAATAAAAAATGTTAAATTGAAATATTCATATATTCCCATTATAGGAATAAGTGGAGTGTATAAATCTCAAGATGTAATTTATAAAGGTTATGAATTAGGAGCAGACGAATTTTTAGTAAAACCATTCAGTTATGAATTTTTAATGGTTAAAATTAAAAATATTTTGAGATATTTTAATAAATTATGAAAAAAATATTAATAATAGATGATGATACTAATATCCAAATAGTGCTTGCAAATTTGTTGAAATCAAAAAAATATGAACCATCAGTGGCATCTTCAGCAAAAGAAGCAATAGAAGAAATAAAAAACAATTTTTATGATTTGGTTCTTTTAGATATATTTTTACCTGACAAAGATGGTTTGTCATTGTTAAAAGAAATAAAGAATTTTGATGAAGAGTTACAAGTTATAATTCTTACTGCCTATGGAGATGTAAAGAATGTAGTTGAAGCAATGAGATTAGGTGCTTTTGATTATCTTACAAAACCTGTTTCTAACGAAGAGATAATTTTGGCAATAGAACGAGCATTTAAAGATAAAAAGATTAAAAACGAGTTGGAATATTTAAAACAGCAAGAGACGAAACTCTTGTTAGGAGAAAAGATTGTTATAAATAGTGAAAAGATGATAAAAATATTTGAAGATGCGGTTAAAATAGCAAAAACAAATTATACAGTATTTATATTTGGTGAGACAGGTGTTGGTAAAGAAATTTTAGCATATTGGATACATAAAAATTCTCCTCGCCAGAAAAATCCTTTTGTAGTTATTGATTGTGGCACATTACCAAAGGAGATTATTGAATCAGAACTTTTTGGATATGAGAAAGGAGCATTTACTGGTGCTGAAAAAAGAAATATAGGCAAGATAGAACTTGCAGACGAGGGCACACTTTTTTTAGATGAAATTGGTAATTTACCACTAGAGTTGCAACCAAAATTTTTAAGAGTTTTAGAAGAGAAAAAATTTTATCGTTTAGGAGGAACCAATTTAATAGAAGTTGATGTACGATATATTTGTGCAAGTAATATTTCTTTAGAGGAACTAATAGAAAAAGAGAAATTTAGAAAAGATCTGTATTATAGATTAAACGAGTTCAAAATAGAAATACCACCACTTAGAGAACGTAAAGAAGATATTATCCATTTAGCAAATTTATTTTTAAAAGTAGCAAACAAAGAGTTAAATAAATCTATAAAATATATTTCTAAACAAGCAGAGGAAATACTTTTGGATTATAAATGGCCAGGAAATATAAGGGAATTACAAAATGTTATAAAAACTGCAGCATTTTTTGCTGAAGATGTAATTGAAAGATTTCACATAGAAAATGTTTTATCTAAACAAACAAATTTATTTTTAAGAGATGATGTATCTTTTGAAAACTTAAATCTAAAACAAAATATTGAAAAGATAGAAAAAAATTTAATAAAATATGTTTTAAATAAAGTAAATAATAATAAGGAAAAAGCTTCAGAAATCTTAGGTATTACTAGAAAAACATTGTATGAGAAACTCAAAAAATATTACTTAGGAGATAAAATATGAGTATTAGAACAAAGTTTACAATATTTATATTTTTTATGATAATTTTGATAATAGCAGGTGTAGCTATTAGTGTATTTTTTACTCAAAGTGTATTTCTAAAAGAACAATTTGAAGAAAACAGAAAAAAATTGTTAAAAGATATAATATATACTTGTCAAGAAGCAGTTGTTGTAAAGGATGAATTGCTTGTAATTAACACTATAAAATCTATAATTGAAACATACAAACCACAGATTGTTTATGCTGGATATTTATCTCCTACTGGAATAAAGATAATATTTAGTAGAGATAAAGAAAAAGAAAATGAATTTATAGATAGAATATTTGCTATAGAAAAACCGACTTTAGAAACTTTTGTAGTTCAATATAATAATGAACAAGTTACAGAATTTGGCGATATTCTTAAAGACAAAGAAGGGAAATATTATGGTTGTATAAAAATTGGTTTTTCTCAAACATATTTAAATGAACAGATAGAAAAAGCAACTTTTCTAGTTGCAAAAAAGATACTAAATATTTCAATAATTGCTTTATTAATTTCTTTGATTTTAGTTAATTTACTTACTATTTTAATGATAAAACCAATAAAAATTTTGACCAAGGCAGCAGTAGAGTTAGGTTCAGGCAATTTAGATGTTAAAACAAATATCAAAGGAAAAGATGAAATTGGTATTCTTGGAAAGACATTTGATGAGATGGCACAAAAAGTTAAACAGTTAGATGAACTAAAAGACAGTTTTGTATCTAGTGTTTCACATGAATTAAGATCTCCTTTATCTGCCATAGATGGTTATGTTGATTATTTGATAGATGGATTACAAACAGGTATGCCTTTAGAAAAACAACAAAAAGCTTTAAATATAATAAAGGATTCTGTAAACAGGTTAACAGGATTTATAAATAATATTCTTGATTTGGCAAAAATTAAAGCAGGAAAGTTTGAATTACATAAAATCTCGACTCGTGTTGAAGATGTATCTTTAGAGATTGTCGCATTGTTTGAACAACTTGCTAAAAAACAAGAAAAAACATTAAAGTTAGAAATAGAAGAAAATCTACCTTCTATTGATGCTGATCCTGAAAGATTAAAACAAGTTATTACTAATTTAGTAGGTAACGCATTAAAATTCACAGATGCTGGTGCAACGATTACTGTTAAAGCAAGATTAGTTACTGAAAAAGTTTTATCTAAAGGATATAAACATCCTATTAATAATGCAGCAGGAAATTATGTAGAAATAAGTGTGATAGATACAGGTTGGGGAATTCCAGAGAATGAATTGGATAAAGTTTTTGAAAAATTTTATCAAGTTGGTGGGGCAACTCCTAAAAAACCAAAAGGTACAGGCTTAGGACTTTCTATAGCAGCAGAAATTGTTAAGTTTCACAATGGAGAGATTGGTGTAGAAAGTGTTTTAGGCAAAGGAACTACATTTAAGTTTGTCATTCCTGTATTTAAAACAAAATAAATAAGAATATAATTTTTTTATTTAACACTCAGTTAACTAAGCAAGGGTTACTTTCAATTATCAATCCTAAAGTTTGCAAGTATTTTTATAAAATTAAAAATGAAAGAAAAAATTTTAATAGTAGATGATGAAATTGACTTATTAGGATATTTACCTGAGATTATAGAAAATTGTGGTTTTAATGTTGTAGGTTTAAATAGTAGCAAAAAAGCATTAAAATTAATTGAGAAGAGTTTTTTTCATATAGTTTTTTTAGATATAAATATGCCAGAAGTTAGTGGCATAGAATTAGCAAAAGAAATTAAAGAAATGCATCCACTAACTTTTATAGTAATGATAACAGCAGGTGCTTCTGATAGAGAGATTACTGAGTTATTAAATTTAGGTGTGTTTGATATTTTGTATAAACCTTTAAAATCTTCAAAAGTGATGGAGGTAATCAATAATATTTTAACTCAACAATTGTTTAAAATTTTAGATAAGTATTCTGTAATATTAGTAGAAGATAATGAATATCTTGCAGAGATGATAAGTAACGTTCTTACAAAAAATAATTATGAGGTTGTAGTAGCATATAATGGTGAACAAGCAATAAAAGAATGTAAAAAACATTTTTTTTCTGCTGCTATAATAGATTATAAACTTCCAGACATTTCTGGTATTGAACTTTTACGCGAATTAAAAAAATTTAATCCAAACTTAGTTTCTATTATAATCACAGCATATGAAGATTTGAATATAGCAATTTCAGCTATTCGTGAAAATGTATCAGATTTTCTTATAAAACCTTTCGAATTTAAAGATTTACTTAATAGCTTAAACAAAGCTTTGTTAAGAAAGAAATAAATAAAAAATTATGGAAAAAGGTAAAGTTTTAATAATAGAAGATGATGAGGCAATACAGTTGTTATTAAAAGATATATTGTTAGATGAAGGATATGAAGTTTTTACTGCAAAAAATGGTGTTGAAGGTATAGAACAGCTTAAAAAAGATATTCCTGATATAATTTTATTAGATTGTGAAATGCCAAAGATGGATGGATACGAAACAATAAAAATTATAAGGGAAAATCCTTATTGGGTAAATATACCTGTAATTTTTTTAACAGTAAGATCTACCGAACAAGACCATATAAAAGGCATAGAATTAGGTGCAGAAGATTATATAGTTAAACCTTTTAATAAAAAAATTTTAATTGCGAAAATAAATATATTATTGAAAAGGAAAGAATTAAGTTTAAATGTAAATCCGCTAACAAAGTTACCTGGAAATATTATGATACAAAAGGAAGTAGAAACAAGGTTGTTAAAAGATATACCTTTTGTGTTACTTTATATAGATCTTGCTAATTTTAAAGCCTATAATGATTATTACGGATTTTTTAAAGGTGATGAAGTAATAAAACATACTGCAGAAATATTAGTTTCAGTAATAGATAAGTATGATAAAGAAAAAATCTTTATAGGGCACATTGGTGGTGATGATTTTGTTATTGTTACTTCACCAGAGATTTATAAACAAATAGCAGAAGAAATAATTAGGGAGTTTGATAACTCTATTAAAGATTTTTACAATGAGGAAGATGTAAGAAGAGGGTTTATAACTACAAAAAATAGACAAGGAGAAATACAAAACTTTCCAATAATTACAATTTCAATAGTAGGAATTTCCTCACAAAAAACAAAAGTGATTCATTATGCAGAAATAAGTCAGAAAGCAGCAGAACTTAAAAAATATGCAAAAAAATTTGATAAAAGTATTTTTGTAGAAGAAAGAAGGGCTGAATAGATGATATGAAAAAGAAAATATTAGTTATAGATGATGAAGAAGAGATATTATCTTTAGTAAGTGATATTTTAGAAAAAGAAGGTTTTTTAGTAATTACAGCAACAAATACAGAAGATGGGTTTAAAAAAGCGATAAGTTCACAACCAGATCTTATAATTACAGATGTAACAATGCCGAAAATCGGTGGTATAGAACTTTGTAGGATATTAAGAAGTGATGAGAGAACTAAATTTATACCTGTGATTATGCTTACAGTACTTTCTTCTGAGACTGACAAAATTATAGGTTTAGAAATAGGTGCTGATGATTATATAACAAAACCGTTTAGTAATAAAGAACTTATTGCAAGGGTTAAAGCACTTTTAAGAAGATTTCAAATATTAAATGAAAAAAGCTCACAAAAAGTTTTACAGAATGGTGCTCTTATTGTAGACTTAAACTCAAGAGTTGTTACTATTAATAAAAAACAGATTTATCTTACACCTAAAGAATTTGATTTACTTGTTTTATTTTTACAAAAACCCAATGTTGTTTTAACAAGAGAATTTATTTTAGAAACAGTTTTTGGTTATAGGGTGCCTGTACCTACAAGAACAGTTGATACACATATTAAAAATTTAAGAAAGAAAATAGGTTTGTTTGGTAAAAGAATAAAAACAGTTTTTGGTTATGGATTTAAATTTGTTAATGAAAAATAAAGATATAGAGATTTTATTAAATAGATTTTTAAAAGGAGAACAATCTGCTTTTTTAGAACTTTTAGAAATTTATAAAGATGTAATTAATAGATGTGCAAAAAGATATAAATTTTTTTTCCCTAATTTATCTTTTGATGAGTTAGTAGAAGAAGGAATTACTAGTTTATACAAAGCAATACATCATTGGAAAAATAGTAAAAGTAAAAATTTTCAAAAATATTCTCTTGTTTGGATAAAAAAATCAATGAAATCCTATGTAATAGAAAATCTAACTTTGGTTAAAATACCATCATATTTTTTAAAAAAGTTGAAAAAAATTCTGTTTTTTATAAACAAAGAAGAAGATATACATAAAATTGCAAAAAAAACAAAACTAGACATAAGTGAAATAAAAAATATTTTAGCCAGACAACCCAAAAGAGAAATTTCTTTTGACGATTATTTAGACAAAGATGAAAAACAAGAAACTTTATACGAAATATTACCAGATCATTTATCACGATCTTTAGATGAGAATGTTTTAAAAATAGAAAGTATTGATTATTTGCATAAACTTCTTGATAATCTTACAGATCAGGAAAAAGAAATTATCAAATGGCGATTTGGGTTAGAAGATCGCAAACATCATACCATAAAAGAAATAGCAGAAAAGATGAATTTATCTTCGCAAAAAGTTAGAGAGATTGAAAAATCAGCTATATTAAAATTAAAGAAGATCAAGATAGAAGAAGTATGATAAGTAGAAATATTGATAATTCTTCTGTAAAAGTTTTAGTTGTAGATGACCAATTCTCAGATAGAGAATTAGCTAAGGATATTTTAGAGATAGAAAATTTTTCAGTTGAAACTGCAGAGTCTGGAGAAGAGGCTATTGAAAAATTAAAGAATAAAAATTTTAATATATTACTTTCAGATCTTATGATGCCAAAAGTTGATGGTATACAACTTATAAAGTATATAAAAGAAAATAATATAGATACAGAAATTATAATAATGACAGCATATGCTACTATAGAAACAGCAAAAGAAGCTATAAAGTTAGGCGCTTTTGATTATATTACAAAACCCTTAGATAGATTTAAAATTTCAGTTATTATAGAAAATTGTCTTGAAGCACATAGGTTAGCTAAAGAAACAAAACTTTTACAGCAAAAACTTTTTAACATAGAAAAAATGAATGCTATTTCAAAACTGTCTTCTGCAGTTGCACACCAAATTAAAAATCCTTTATTTGTTATTATGTCAACAGCAGAAATTTTAAAAGAAAAATTTTCTAATAATGCAGAAATATTAAAAAATTTAGATATTATAATTACAAATATAAGAATTGCAGATAAAGTTATACAAAGTTTACTAAGAGGTACAAATATAGAATCAATAGAACTAAAAAAGGTTATTCTTTACGAAGTATTTCAAGAAGTGTTAAAATTACTTAAGTTAGAGATACAACAAAAGAATATAAGTATTGTTTTGGAAATACCCAAAGATATTGTTGTGTTAGCAGACTATTCTGTGCTTCAGCAATGTTTTTTGAACATTATAATGAACTCTATAGAAGCAATAGAAAGTTCAAAAGGGTGTATAAAAATTAAATCATATCAAAAACCAGATAATAAAGTAATAATAGAAATAGAAGATAATGGTAAAGGTATATCAGAAGATAAAATCAATAATGTATTTGATCCATTTTTTACTACAAAACAGAGAGGTACAGGTTTGGGATTATTTTATGTTTATCAAATGATAGTTAATTATTTATCAGGTGATATAAAGTTGGAAAGTAAAATTTCTGAAGGTACAAAGTTTATTATTAATTTAACAGGAGTTAGAGAATAAAAAATTTTTTTGAAATCTAAACAAAGGAGAAAAAATGAACACAATATTGATAATAGAAGACGATGTAGATCTAGCTGAGCTAATCGCAGAAAGGTTAAGAGATGAAGGATTTGAGATATCAGTAGTATATTCTGGTAAGGAAGGCATTAAAAAAATAATTGAGCAAAAACCTGATTGTATTACTCTTGATATTAATTTGCCAGATATAAGTGGTATTGAAATATTAAAAGAAATAAAAGGTTCAATAAATAGTAATCTTCCAGTAATAATTGTTACTTCAGATGATAGTATTAAGAGTGAATGTGAAAAATATAATCCTGAAGGATTTTTTAAAAAACCAATAGATTTTAAACAGTTAAAAAAAATTATAAAAATTACAGTGGAAAAAAGGCAAAAGAAATAATAATTTAATGAAAAAATTAAAGATCTTCATAAGAAATCATTGGTTAGCGATTACAGTTATACTTGTAACGGTTATATTGATTATACTTGCCATAATAGGATTAAGTTCGCTTGAATCATTTTATCGTAACCTAACATTATCTACAATACCTATACAGTTGTTATTAACAGGATTGAATGCTTTTATATTTGTATACTTTTATATGACAATTTTTCGTGGTGGTCTTGCTTCTATGAAAAAATCAAGAATTATGCCTGAAGAAATAAATGTGAAATTTAAAGATGTAATAGGTTTAGAGCAAGCAAAAAAAGAAGCTATGGAGGTTGTGCAGCTTCTAAAAGATAGAACAAGAGTTAAAAAAATTGGTGGGAAAATTATAAAAGGGATATTACTTATAGGACCGCCAGGATGTGGAAAAACATTGATTGCAAAAGCTATTGCTACAGAAGCAGGGGTTCCATTTTTACATATAGCTGGATCTGAATTTGTAGAGATTTTTGTAGGTGTAGGTGCTTCTAGAGTAAGAAAATTATTCAAAAAAGCAAGAGAGTATGCATATGCGCATGGAGCTTGTATTGTTTTCATCGATGAAATAGATGTAATAGGTAGAGGGAGAACATTTTCATTTATGGGTGCTGGAGAAGAAACAAATTCTACACAGAACCAACTTTTAGTAGAAATGGATGGTCTTGAAAGTTCGCAAGTAAATGTTGTAGTTATCGGTGCAACAAATTCACCGATTGAAGTTTTAGATAAAGCATTACTAAGGCCAGGAAGGTTTGACAGAAAAATATATATAGGAAGACCAAATCTAAAAGAAAGAGAAGAAATTTTTAAATATTATTTAAAGAAGATAAAGTATGACCCTCAAATAGATGTTTCATTATTAGCTAAAAAAACTGTTTATAAATCACCTGCTGACATTGAAAATATTATTAAAGAATCAGCTCTTATCGCTGCAAGAGAAAGAAAAGAGTTTATTACAATGAAAGATATTTCTGAAGCAATGGATAGAATAGAGCTGGGGTTAAGACACGATTTAAACCTTTCATATGAAGAAAAACAAAAAGTTGCTTATCATGAAGCTGGGCATACTGTTGTTTTGTACTATCTTCATCCTACTGACGATGTTTTTAAAGCATCAATTATATCTCGTGGTGGGGCATTAGGTGTAGTACATCACCATCCAAGAGAAGAATATTATACTGCATCTAAAGAAAAATTTTTGGCTGATATAAAAACTTTTATAGCAGGTTATGTTTCTGAGAAAAAAAAGTTTGCTACTACTTCAAGTGGAGTAGAAAATGATTTACAAAATGCTACTAAAATTGCACATATGATGGTATGGCAACTTAGCATGAGTATTGACAATAGCGAAATAATTGGTAATTTTACAGCTGTTCCTGAAGAAGAACTTTCAGAATCATTAAAGGAAAAATTAAATAATGAGACAATAAAAATTTTAAAACATTGTACTGAAAAAGTTGATGAGTTTCTTTCTTCTAATTGGGATATTGTAGAAATATTTGCTGAAAAATTACTTGAAAAAGAAGAACTTGATTTTGATGAGATTGATCAAATATTTAGATCTTTTGGTAGATCAAGAGAAAAGGATCAACAGATGTTGATGCAGAATCTTAATTAATATGAAGTTTTTTAATAGCAGTTTGCTTATAATAATTATAATCTTTTTTGAATTATTTTTCTTTTCTTGTAAAAAACCTTCCTATCCTAAAGACCAACTTGAACAATCGGCTAAAAAAATATTAAAAAAAGAAAGAAATTTAGATTGTAATTTAAAGCTTATAGCAGAAACAATATATTTAGAAATAGAAATTCCTAAAGAAGAATTAATCAGTGAAGAAAAGACATATTTAACTAAAGCAATAAAAAAAATAGAATCAGCCTCACTTACTGTTGTAAGATTGTCTTTATCAACAGATGCTAAGATTGATTTTATTGTATCTATTGCTAAAGTCAAAGATTTTGATTTTTGTGTAAGAATTATTCAAAGACTACAAGACATAAAAGATTATCTTTATTTAAAGATTTCTCGTGGTAATTATGAAAAACGTGTTATATTAGAAATGTTGCCATATAGCAAACTAGAATATAAAAACATTTCTTTTGAAGAATTTTTATGTAGGTTATTAGTTTCACGATATAATATGATGATAAGAATTAATCCATTTCTATCTAATATGCTTAACAATATAACTTTAGAATTTAATCAATTGTTAGAAAAAGAAATTGTGTTAAAATCTAATCATTATAAATTGAGTTTTACAGAATCAGTAAAACAAACAATAAAGCAAATCTTAATAGAGTCTTACATTGATATATTTAAAAAATATAAGTATTTTTTACCTACGAAAATAAAAATTTATGACATCAATGACTATGAAATTTTATCCTTGTCAGTATTTTAAAAAATTATTTTTTGTATTTTTAACAGTTGACACACACAAAAAAATATTGTAAAATTAATTTTCTACAAAAAGTTTAAATCTTAAAAACGAAGGGGGTTAAAATATGAATCAACTAATAATAAAGAAAGTAGGTGTAAGATGGGTATTTACCACAATGATTGCGTTATTTGCTGTAGTAGGAGCAATAATTGGAATATTCACATTTTTTATTTTTCCTACAGCAGCAGCAGCAGGATTAGGGTTTGGCGCAAAATTGTTAGCTTGGATAATTTTTGTAATTCTTTATGATTTAATAATGGCAGCTGGTATTCTTGTGATAGTGTTGTTGTATAATTTTTTATCTCCTTCTTTAGGATCTATTACACTAAATGTTGAAAATATTGAAGAATAAAAAATTTTAAATTTTATTATTATAATCTTTTTTGAAACAGTTGTTTTATAAGTTTTTAATAGTTAGCTGGATTATGTAGTTTAGTTTTCTTAAATGGATTTAAGTTATAATAATCAGATAAGTGATAGAAACATACTAATTCATAATATTCGTCTTCAGATTAAATTAGGTGAGTTTCTAAAAATAAATGAAGAAAAATTTATAGAAATAATTAAACAAATATTGTATTTGCCTGAATATCAAAAATTAGTAGAACTAAATATAATTTCTCATTTATACTTACCTTATGTAGATCATACCAAAAGCACTAAAGAATTTAGTGATAAAATTTTCTATAGTAATATTTCAGAAGATTCTTGTGGATTGTTAACCAAAATTAAAGAAAAATATAAAGTAGTAAAAATTGTTAAAAAAATAGGTGAAGAAAATTATAGAAAATTTTTTCTTAGTTCAGAAATTTATACTTTTAGAGAAATTTCAGAAAAATTAAAAATTCCTATTAAAGATGTTGAGAAAATTTTTGAGTTTACTAACGAAATTTTGTTTTGTTCTGAAATTGAAAACACTGTTGGTATTGAAAAAAAGGATACTGCTATTTATAAAAATTATGTAAAAATAGCAAAAGTATCTTTTTTTAATAATAAACCTTTAATTGTTTACTTTATACCATATATTTTTCGTGGAGAATATAAAATAAATTATACCAAATTTTATGAGTTTTACTCTAAACTTAAAAAAGAAGAAAAAATTATATATAAAAATTTTATTAAGAATTTAGAATTGATCAATGCTAAGAGAAATATATTGCATAAT
>CALFVX010000033.1 GCA_937928765.1 uncultured Endomicrobiia bacterium | reverse complement strand
TTAAAAATTAGAAAAATTTATAAAATGAATAGTAGATAATATGAAGAAAAAACAAGTGGTTGTATTAATGTCTGGAGGTGTTGATTCATCAGTTGCAGCGTATCTTTTATCACAAAGCTACAGTGTTATTGGCGTTACTTTAAAACTATGGGCTTGTAACGAGTTAACTGAAACACAAAGACAATTATGTTGTTCACCTAAAGATATCTATGATGCAAAAAATGTTTGTTTTCAACTAGGGATACCACATTATGTTTTAGATTTTTCAAGAGAATTTGAGAACTATATTGTTAAAGATTTTTGTGAAAAATATTTATTAGGTAGAACACCTAATCCTTGTGTAATTTGCAATGCTAAGATTAAATTTGGTTCTGTATTAAAAAAAGTCAGTGAGATGTTTAATATAAAATATATTGCAACAGGACATTATGCAAGAGTTTTAAAAGAAAATAATAAATTTTTTATTTCTAAAGGCAAAGATGAATTTAAAGATCAGTCGTATTTTTTATCTCAAATATCTAAAGAATTTCTGCCATATATTATTTTTCCTTTAGGAGATCTTTTAAAAGAAGAAGTAAGAAATATAGCAGAAAAAGTTGGTCTTAAAGTAGCAAGAAAAAAAGAAAGTTTTGATTTGTGTTTCATCCCAGAAGGAAATTATAGAAAATTTTTGATATCAAAAGGATATAAAGTAAACAACAAAGGAAAAATAATAGATATTGAAACTGGGGAATTTTTAGGCTATCATAAAGGATATATAAATTATACCATAGGTCAGCGTTCAGGATTAGAATTAAAAAATGTTTCTAAAAAAAAGTATGTGGTAGAAATAATTGCTCAAGAAAATATTTTATATGTAGGAGATGAAAGTTTTTTATACCGTGACACACTTATAGCAAGAAATTGTAATTTTTACGAAGAAAAAGAAAAAATTTATGAAAACAAATTATTTGCTAAGATAAGATATAAATCTGATTATATTCAATGTAAATTAGAAATTTTTGATGGTTATATAAAGGTTAAATTTTTATCTCCACAAAAATCAATTACTAAAGGTCAATATGTTGTTGTATATGATTTAAATGGAAGAATCCTATGTAGTGGAGAAATTAGTTAAATTTTAAAATATTGAATTAAATGGTGAGATTTTATATTAAATAAAATATGAAGAAAAAATTTTTAATATTTTTTTTATTATTGTCAACTAAAAATATTTTTTCACAAATTAACCATTTTAATATATTTAAAGCATATCAGGCAACATTATGTTGTCCTTTAAATGTTTATGGTCTAGAATTACAGATGAATTACATAGTTATAAATTCTAAAACAGCAGAGCTACAAATACCTGTAAGTTTATATTGGGGATTGATAGAAAATTTCGAAGTAGGGCTACAGTTTGTTGGAATAACAAGAAGTAAGCAGCAAGAGGTTGATAAGGGTGTTGGTGATATTTTTTTTGCTACAAAATATAATCTTTTAAAAGAAAAAAAAGAAATGTCAATACCGTCAGTTTCTTTTGAGTTAGGGGTAAGTTTACCTACAGGAGATTATAGAAAACTTTTTGGTACAGGAGCTTTAGGATTTATTATTAATTGGCTTTTTGAAAAAAATATTGTTTTACGTTCTCAAGATGAGTTTAATTTAATCTTCAGCTTAGGGTATAAAATTAATACACAGAATCCTGATGAATATAATTTTGGTGATAGTTTGTTTTATACTTTTGGCAGTTTTTTTAACATTAAGGAAAATATAATATTTTCATTTGGTGTTAAAGGCAAAAATAAAAAATATGATAAATACAAAGGATTGGAAATTTCTGATACTTTAGATAATGAGTCGTATATATTTTGTGGTATAAGTTATGATTTAGATATTTATCGTAAATTTTTCACTTCAATATCGGTTGGTATTACTGAAGATGCAAAAGATTTAGTTTTCAACATAGGGATGATGTATTAAAAATAATTCATTTAAAAGGAGAGACTTGATTTTATGGTAAAAAAGACTTTTGTATTAGACACAAATGTACTGTTGCATGATCCTGATTGTTTATTTGTATTTGAAGACAACAAGGTTGTTATTCCTATGACTGTTATTGAAGAATTGGACGGATTAAAAAGATTTAATGACGAACTTGGCAGAAATTCGAGGTTGATTTCAAGAAAGTTAGATTTATTAAGGTCAAAAGGTAATATTATTGAAGGAGTTAAACTTGACAACGGAGGAATAATAAAGATAGAATTTGATTGGGACAAAGAGATGCCATCCCACTTTGTAGAAAACAAAGCAGATCACAGAATTTTAGCAGTAGCATTATATCTTAAGAAAAAAGGAGAAAAAGTTATTTTTATTACTAAAGATATTAATTTAAGAATTAAAGCAGAAGCTTTGGGTATTGTAACACAAGATTACGAAAAAGCGAAGGTTAGTCCTGAAACAGTATATATAGGATTTAAAGAACTAGAAGTAAATAGTGAAATGATAGATAAAATTTTTTCTTTTGGGAAAATTGAAGTTGAAAATTTTTTAAAAGAAGGTAATTTAAAGGTTGAAACTTTATTCCCAAATGAATTCTTTATCTTAAAGTCAAACAAATCACAAAGTGCATTAACAGTAACAAAGAAAGCTGCAGATAATATATTAGAATTAGTTTTAATAACTTCTAAAGAACTTAATGTTTGGGGACTAAAACCATTAAATGTTCAACAAAGGTTTGCTTTAGAATTGTTGTTAGATGATAAAATTAATTTAGTAACTTTAATAGGAGTAGCAGGTGCTGGTAAAACACTTTTATCTTTAGCATGTGGTCTACATAAAGTTATTGAAGAAAAAACTTATCGTAGGCTACTTGTAAGCCGTCCAGTAGTTCCTATGGGAAGAGATATTGGATATTTACCTGGTACAAAAGAAGAAAAGCTGTCAAGTTGGATGGGTGCAATATATGATAATTTAGATTTTCTTATAAGTAAAACTTATAAATATGACACTGAAAAATTGCAAACTACAATAGATTATTTTTTTAGATCTGGATTAATAGAAGTAGAAGCTTTGACTTATTTGCGAGGACGTTCTCTACCGAATCAATTTTTTATCATTGATGATGCACAAAATTTAACTCCGCACGAGATAAAGACTATAATTTCTAGAGCAGGGGAAAATACTAAAATAGTTCTTACAGGAGATCCATTTCAAATAGATAATCCATACTTAGATGCTTCCTCTAATGGATTAATTTATCTTATAGACAAATTTAAAGGTCAGGATATTTTTGGGCATATAACTTTTACAAGGTCAGAAAGAAGTAAACTTGCAGCACTTGCTGCTGATTTGTTATAAGTTTTTAAGTTTTAAAAATTTTTTATGAACAAATATATAGATTTACATGTTCATACTAAATATTCTGATGGTAATTTTACTCCTAAAGAGATTATAGAATACTCTAAAAAAATAGATGTTGTAGCTGTTGGGATAACAGATCATGATACTACAGATGGTGTTGAAGAAGCAGTTATTGAGGCAGAAAAGTTAGGTATTGAAGTTATTGCTGGGGTAGAGATTTCTTGTGATTTTAAAGATTCTGTTGAGGAAGAAATTCACATATTAGGGTATTTTATTGATTATAAAGATGAAGTTTTACAACAAAAATTGAAAATTTTTCGTGAAGCAAGAAAAGAGCGTGCATATAAAATTTTTAATAAATTAAATTCTTTAGGAATTTTTTTAAATGAAGAAGATATATTTAAAGATTCCAATATGAGCATTGGTAGATTACATTTTGCAAGGGTTTTGTTAGAAAAAAAAATTGTTAATTCTATAAAAGAAGCGTTTGAATTATATTTAGGTTATGGCAGACCTGCCTACGAAGCAAAATTAAAATTATCACCTAAAGAAGCGATACATATTATATTAAGTGCAAAAGGAATACCTATTTTAGCTCATCCATATTTGGGTATCACGATGGATATTAAATCTATAAAACAACTTATAAACTTTGGACTTAAGGGTATAGAAGTGTATCATACTAAACATCCTAAAAATGTTGTAGATGAGCTGATTCTAATAGCAGAAAAGTACGAGTTGTTAATAACTGGAGGTTCAGATTGTCATGGAAGTATAGATGCTAACAATCCTTTATTAGGTAGTTTAAACATACCTTATAAAATACTAGAAAATTTAAAAGAATGCAGAAATAGTATAGAAAATTTTAGAAATTATATTTTAACAGATAGAATTTGACATTTGTTGAAAGTTTAATTTTTATTTTATAAAAATATAAATTATGAATAAATTTTCTGATAGAGCACAAAAGGTTATACTTATAGCGCAAGAAGAAGCTAAAAGGTTAAACCATGATTATGTTGGTACAGAACATATTTTGTTAGGATTAGTATCTATAGGAGAGGGATTAGCAGTGCAAATATTGATAAATCTTGGCATTGATTTAAGAAAGATAAAAACTGAAGTTGAGAAAATTGTGCCACCTGGTGATAACATTATGGTTTTAGGAGAGATACCATTTTCTCCCCGTGCAAAGAAAGTTTTAGAATATGCAGTAGATGAAGCTAACTCTATGGGCCACATTTATGTTGGTACGGAACATATTTTGTTGGGGTTACTTCGTGAAAAAGAAGGGGTAGCTGCAAGAGTTTTAGAATATTTAGGTGTTACATACGAAGATGTCCAAGAAGAAATTTTTGCGTTATTAGGTGAAGTTGAAACACCACCAAACTTTTTGCGTTCTCATAAAACAATTAAACATCATAAACCAAAAACACCTACATTAGATGAATTCAGCAGAGATCTTACACAACTAGCAAAAGAAGGACAACTTGATCCTATAATAGGTAGAGACTCGGAAATAGAACGTGTTATACAAATACTTTCTCGTAGAACAAAAAATAATCCTGTTTTGATAGGAGATCCTGGTGTAGGCAAAACTGCTATTGTTGAAGGTTTAGCTGAAAAAATTGTTTCAGGTGATGTTCCAGAAGTATTACAAAATAAACGAGTAGTTATGTTAGATTTAGGTGCTGTAGTTGCTGGTACGAAGTATCGCGGTGAGTTTGAACAACGACTTAAAAATATTGTAGAAGAGATCAAGAGGTCAAAAAATAACATTATTTTGTTTATTGATGAATTACACACAGTAATTGGCGCAGGTGCAGCAGAAGGCGCAGTAGATGCATCAAATATGTTAAAACCTGCTTTAGCAAGAGGTGAGCTACAATGTATTGGTGCTACTACAATGGATGAGTACAGAAAATATATAGAAAAAGATTCTGCTTTAGAAAGAAGGTTTCAACCAATATTAGTAGAACCGCCTAATTTAGAACAAACAATAAGAATTCTTGAAGGTATAAAAGAAAGATATGAATCATATCATAAAGTAAAATATACACAAGAAGCCTTAATTGCTGCAGCAGAACTTTCTGACAGATATATCACAGATAGATTTTTACCAGATAAAGCAATAGATTTAATAGACGAAGCTGGTAGTAGATTAAGATTAAAGATGACACAAATGCCGGAAGAAATAAAAGTTAAAATGGAAGAACTGCAAAAAATTATAAAATTAAAAGAAGAAGCATCTCACCAACAAGATTTTGAACAGGCAGCAAAATATAGATCTAAAGAAATGTTACTCAAAAAACAAATTGAGGATTTAAAAAAACATTGGAAACAAAAAAGAGATGCGACAGTTCCACAAGTTACTGCAGAAGAAATAGCATATATTGTTTCAAAATGGACTGGTATTCCTGTAACAAGAATTACTCAGCAGGAGACACAAAAATTAGTGAATATAGAAGAAGAGTTGCACAAACGTATTATAGGACAACACGAAGCTGTAAAAGCAGTAGCAAATGCTATAAGAAGGTCAAGAACAGGAATAAAAGATCCAAAAAAGCCCATAGGAAGTTTTATATTCTTAGGACCCACAGGTGTTGGTAAAACAGAACTTGCAAAAGCATTAGCAGAATTTTTGTTTGGTAACGAAGATGCACTAGTAAGGATTGATATGTCAGAATATATGGAAAAATTTAATGTTTCCAAACTTATCGGAGCACCACCTGGATATGTAGGTTATGAAGAAGGTGGTGTTTTGACAGAACATATAAGAAAAAAGCCATATTCAGTTGTTTTGCTAGACGAAATTGAGAAAGCCCACCCTGATGTGTTTAATATTCTTTTACAGATTATGGATAATGGTGTAATAACTGACAGCTTATCTCATAAAGTTAGTTTTAAAAATGCGGTTATAATTATGACATCCAATATTGGAGCTAAACTTATTTTTAAAGGTAAGTCGATAGGTTTTGTGCAGTCTGATAATAAAGAAGATGAATATAAAAATATGAAAGAATTGTTGATGGAAGAAATAAAAAAAGTTTTTAATCCAGAATTTATAAACCGTGTTGATGAAATTGTAGTATTTAAACCGTTGACAAAGGATGAAATGAGTAAAATTTTGGATCTTTTACTTACAAGACTTAAAGATAGATTGTCAAAGAAGAATATTGAAGTTATTATAGATGAAGAAGTGAAACAATTTTTATTAGAGAAAGGTTTTGATCAATATTATGGAGCAAGGCCTTTACAAAGAGTTTTACAAAAATATATTGAAGATGCTATAGCAGAAGAGGTTTTGTTAAAATATAACCTTTCTCTTTCAGATAAAATTTATAAAGTTTATATAAGTTATGATAAAGCTGAGAATAAACTAAAATTTAATTTAGAAAGTTCGCTTTCAGATATAGAAATAATGTAATTCTTATCAATTTATGGTTTTTACTTGCAAACAAATTTTTCTCTTTTTTAAAAATCATTCTTTATGAAACATTTAAAACAAATTTTTTTATTTTTTTTAATTATATTAACAAGTTTTATTTTAATATTAAATTTTTTATTATTAGTAAGTAAGAACAATATTAATAAAATTTTTGAAAATTTAGGTGCTAATGTTGAATATAAATATTTATTTTATTTATTTCCTAATATTTTAATAGCAAGAGACTTATCTTTTGAAAATATTTCAGCAAAGTTACATATAAATAATTCTATATTTTTTATAAACATTTTTGGGACATTAAAATATAAAAAATTTTATATTTCTTCTTTTAGAGCTAACAAATTTTTTTTCCAGATAGAATCTTGCGGCAATGATAAAAAAATAGAGATACCTTTAATTGACAAAAGATATATAGATAGAAATATAAAATTACTTCCAGAAAGAATACATTTAAAAGATGGTGTTATAAAATATAAAGATATTTTGGAAATAAAAAATATTTTTTTAGAATCTAAAAGAGTAAATAGAAAAATAAATTTGTTTTTAAATGCTAAAATAAAAGATTATGATATAAATTTAAGTTTTGACACCAACTTAGATAAATGGACAATGAAAACAAAATTTATTGCTAATAATGAAATTGCATCTTATATTTTGCCAGAGATTAAATTAAAATTATCTGGTGATTATAATTTTTATGAATTTAAAAAATATAGCATTTTTTTAAATTTCCTAAATAAAGAAACATTACAAATTTTAGGCAAAATAAATTTTTATCCTTTTAAGTTAGAAGGTGAAATTAGAGAAAATATATTAAAAGGTATTTTTTCTTTAGACAGAGTTGATAATAAATTTTAT
>CALFVX010000032.1 GCA_937928765.1 uncultured Endomicrobiia bacterium | reverse complement strand
AGGGTCTAATGTGTATGCTATAGATTATGATAATGATAGACGAACCTCTATTTCATCTCCATTACTTTCTGCAATCTTTGGGGATATTTCTAATAAAACTTTTGCAAGCAATCCAGTCTTTTTAGCCTCAAGCACCAATACTGCTTGCATTAGTTTAGGTCTACCACAAAAACTATATATAAGCAACAATTCTCCTGTTGACCTTTCAAATACTAAATCTTGTTTTATAGTCCCGCAAAGTCCTAACAACGCCTTTAGGGTTCCTCTTGTAGCAGAATAAAACAAACAGCCCTCTTTACGGGGGCTGTCTTTAATTTTTTAGCTCCTTGACAAAAAAATAAACTCATGATATAATAGCCTACATTATGAAAAGTATAACAAGTAAAGAATTCTTAGCGCTCATAGGTGCGGACCATTCGTTTGTTATAATGAGGGATAAAGAAAAAGGAGTAGAATTTCTACCTTATAATGAGAAACTTTTAGAAAGATTAAGTGCTGATGAAATAAGAATATCAACAGGAGGGAAAATTTCGGGTGTTATATCTTTTGATTTAGAAAAAGCTTATAAAACAAGGGTAATCGCTGTTATAGATATAGATTCTTTTGATGATCAAAAGTTTTTTGAGTTTTTAAAGGATAAGTTGCCACCTACAATAAAGCTAAAAACAAGAAGAGGGTGGCATTATTTATATATGTTAAAAGATGAGGTTAAATTAAGGGAAAGTGAAGAAGATAAAAGCCCTACAGAATATTATGATATGTTTTTTTCTTTAAGGAACCTTTTTAGAAAAGTTACACCAAAATTAAAAGAAATTGATCAAAACGTAGATAAAATAGATACATTAATTTATACAAGAATTTCTGATGAGGTCTATATTTTTGATGTATTTTATACTTTTGAAGAATTTTTAGAAAAAGTTAGAGAAGTCTTTTCTTTAGAAGAAAGCTCTGATGTTATAGGGGAAAGTAAAGTTCCCATTATTGAAGACATATTTAGTGTAAAAAAATCTAAATCATATATTCTAAATGCACCAGAATTTTGTGAAGTATTAAAAGAAATTATAAATAACCCAGAAAAGCATACTTATTTTCAATGGCTGATATTTGCAAGACATATGGCAAATTTAGACTTGCTTGGATATACATGGGCGGAGGAAAAATTTCATGAACTGGCAAGTAAATACTTTGATTATGATAAAAAGCAAAATGAGAAATTATTTAAATATTATGTAGATAAAGGTTTTGCATTTTTATCATGCAAGCTTCTGAAAAGTGATGTATGTAAAAATTGTCCAAACAAATCTGGAACTCCTTATAGCTATAGAGATATTTTTATGGTTCAAAATTTAGTAGAAATGGATGGAAAGTTTTACAAGGTGTTAAATACACAATATGGACACTTAGAAGAATATTTATGCCCTGCTTTTCATATAGAAGAAGAATTAAAAATAGAAGGGAAAAAAGACAAAGAGTTCTATATAGTATTGAATGTTAACGGAGAAAAAAAGCTTATAAATGGAAATAATTATAAAAAAGAAATAATTGCAGAATTGGACTCTGGTAATTATTCCCCAAAAGAAGTAAATTTAATTATAGATCAATATTTACATGAAACTAAAATAAAAAGATTGAAAAATATATTTTTTGTGCGTAAGATAAAAAATCAAATAGATTATTTTGAGGATGGGTTTGATATTTTAACTTATGATGAAGAATATTTGGAATTTTTGATAAAAAGTAGAATAGTTCCTCATCATGTTTATATGAAGAAAAGTAATTCTCAAGTTTTCTTTGAGAAATTTAAAAAACTTTTTAAGGTAGATATACCCATAAGAATAATTACTTCATTTTCTTTGATACAAGAGCTTTACAATACAAAATATACTTTTACAACAAATCCAATTTTATTAATATCTGGTGCTCCCTCTTCGGGTAAAACAAAAAGGTTGCATATAGTTCAATCCTTTTGGACAAAACCAGAGAGCACGGCAAGAATTAGCGATAAGGATTTATCGCATGCTTATCTTCTTTATACTCATTCAAAAGTAAGAGTGCCGTTATGGATTGATGATTTAAAGTTTGATGATGCAAAAGATGCTGAAAGGTTAATATTTACATTATCTAATCAAAATAGAAGGTCTATAGCTTTATCTAATTTTATAAGTGAACCTTTAAGGTCTGTAACAATAGCTACACTTGAAAATAACACCCTAAACGTATTTAAACCTTTCTTTGAAACAGAAACAGGATTTATTAGAAGATTTTTACTTCTTCAAATTAAAGATACAGAAAAAGAAAATAAACAGGAAATAATAGAACTTATTGATGTGGTTTGGACTTTAGCTCTTGAAAATTATGGACATGCTAAGTTTTTTTATGATAGGTTTAGATTTGACGAGGAATTATACATAAAAATAAGGAATAAGGTAAGAGAGGTTCCACTTATTTACGATGGATTTTATGACCTTTTAGCAGGTTTAATAACTTATGATATAAAAATGCATGAATTTTTAGGCTTAGAATATAATATAGAAGAAGAGATAAAACTATTTGCAAGCCATTTAGGTATATTAAAAGAATCTGAATATGATGTTTTATATTCAAAAGATATAGAAAATAAATTTGATAAGTATTTACATATAACGCATAAAAATATAAGTTATATTCTTGACCATTACAATCTTAGGAATAAACCTATACAGCTCCTTGGAAAATTTACATTAGATTATAAACAAATATTTAAAAGTTTAACAGAACCTGATATATCTGGAGAAATAATAAAAGTATTACTATTTAATTTTTCTTTTGTTAATAATAATCCTAAATTTATACTTTCTACACAATTATATTCTGTTCGTGCATTACTTAGTTCTGATATGCATGACGCCCTTATTGAAAACACTCTTAAATTTATTGTTAATAATTTTTCAAACTATAAAGTATATTTTCCAGAAAAAGTAAGAAAGATAGAAAATATGGTTGGGGTAGACTTTTTAACATACATCTTATATTGTTATCTTAGTTATTTACTACAAACGGATCCTTTTAAAGTAAATAAATTTATAACCAACCTTGAAGGTAATTATAAGAACCAAGTAAAAATAAACATGTTAAAAAGTTTAATAGAAGAGCAACAAGCAGAATATAAAGAAGAAACTCCACAAGCGGAGGGCACAAGCGATGAACCAGACATACCTTTCTGATGATCTTATTTTTGTTGATTTTGAATACAATGAGATTGGAGAAATTTTAACTTTTCAATACAAGTATAAAGATAAAATAGAAATTTTAGCTTTTCCTGATGCTACAAAAAAAAGAATAAAAGAAATACTAAAAGGTAAACATGTTATAGGGTGGCATATAATTGGGGATTTTCAAGTATTAAATTTTACAGATAGCGATTTAGAAGAATTTAAGGATTATGATGACTTGTATTATGCATATATCATCTATGATTATAAAAGTTTTTGCGGGGATGAACAAATGGATTTGTATTCTGTATTAAAAAGAGAAAATATAGTAGATTTATCAAATATAAATAAAAAAGAATTACAAAAATTATTTATGGATATGAAGCCCTATCAAATAAAAGGATATTTAAAAAACAAAAAGATAGTAGAGTATATAGAAAATGATGTGAGATATTTGGATAAACTTTATACAAAATTGCTAAATACTATAAAAACTTCAAAAGTATATAAGCTTGATAAAGAAATGTTTAAACCTGTTTTATATGCTCATAGCAGAGGTTTACCTTTTGATATAGTCAATGCAGAAAAAAGAAAAGAGGAGTTAACACAATTAGCAGAAGCAATAGAAAAGGAAGTAAGAAATGAATATGGTATATATGTAGATAGTCCACCACAAGTAAGTTCTATTTTAGAAAAAGATGAAAAATGCGTTGAAATCTATAATTATATTGTAAAAAATGGTATTGTAACAGTAGATAATAAAAAACAAAAATTTAGCACTAAATCAGAAGTTTTAGAATTTTTAGACCATCCTCTTGCAAAAAAAGTGCTTGAATTTAGAGATATACGTTCATCTTTATCATACTTAACAGAGCATATAAAAAATGTGACTAAAAATAATGGAAGACTAAAAGGAAAATTTTATATTACACAAGCTCCTTCTGGAAGGATGTCATGTCAAGATGTAAACTTGCAACAAGTTAAAAGAGAATTGAGAAGATTTATAACTTCGGATGAAGGTTCTTACATTTTAAAAATTGATTATGCAACAATAGAGCTAAGGCTTGTAGCTATTATAGCTAAGGATAAAGTAATGATAGATTTATTTCAAAAGATGGAAGATTTACATACAAAAACCACACAAAAAATCTTTAATAAAGATCAAGTAACAAAAGAAGAAAGAAAAATAGGGAAAGCGTGCAATTTCTCTCTTCTTTATGGGATGGCGGCAAGAAAATTAGTAAAAACTATACATGAAGCTACTGGTATATTTATAAGTTTAGATCAAGCGGAGGAATTTAAAACATCTTGGTTTGACCTTTATAAGGATATTAAACAATGGCATAAGGCTGTAGGTCAAAGGCTTAAGTTTGATGGATATATAGATCATAATCAAGTAGGGTTTGGGAAAACTATAATGGGAAGAAGATATAGAACTACGTATATAAACTCATCATTAAACTATCCTATACAAGGGACAGGTGCGGATTTGTTTAAAGTTGTAGCGGTAAGAGCTTATAAGGATGGGGTGAGATTTATTAACTTTGTTCACGATGAGTATGTAGCGGAAGTAAGCAATGAAAAGGAAGGAAAAGAAATTATAGAGGTAATTAATAATCATGCTCAAGATGTATGGAATAAATTTTGTGAAGTAGTAAATTCACCTAAAATCCCTCTGCTAATGGAAGCAAGTCTTTTAAAGTCATGGTTGGAAGAAGGATAGTATAGGGTAATAAAATTTAGGTATAAAAGGGATGAAATAGAAGATAAAAATAATATAAAGCTTGACTTTTTACAAAAATTTTGTATAATAATTCGTATGAAAAAATTTTAAAGGAGGTATAAAGATGGCAAGAACGTCAAGAAAAAAAGGCGGAAGTAGGTATAGGAGGTTCAATTTGAGCCTCCCCAAAAGGCTCTATAATATCGTAATGGGTCTTACTATGTGGGATGAAAGATCAGCAAATAAGCTGATCAAAAGAATTTTAGAAGAAAAGCTTTATAACTCAACAATAGCGGAACTGGAAGCATATTTCAGAGACATAGACAGAGAAGAAGAGGAAGAACAAGAAAATGGAGAGGTTAAAGAAGAGGAAGAAGAACAAGTAGAAGAAGAGTGGGAAGAGGAAGAGGAAGAAGAATAAAAAGCATCACTCATCCCCACCGTAGCTTACTCTTCCTTCATGGCTCCCTCTTATGGGGGCTTTTTATTTTGCTTAATAATCAAAATTTAAATATTAAACAACAATAATGTGTATTCATTTTCCTTTTTTAAATAAATCAAAACTTGAAAAAACCTCCTGCATCTCTTGACAAAATAATAATAATTAGTTATAATAAATTATATGAGAGGTAAAAAAAGGACCCCATTAAAGTTTGTTTTTTATAGGTATCCCGAATTATTTTATAATTCAAGGCCAATATCAAGAAAAGAATTAATACAATATTTATCTCCTTTTTATACAATAACTGATAAGGAAGAATTAATAGAAAAATTAAAGGCATTTTTTGAAGAGACAACCCTACAACATCACTTAAATAACTCAACCAAAGGAACTATATCAAAAAATACAGACACGATATATTTCTCTATACCTAATGATAGGATAGATTATTATGAAAAAGAAATAAAACCCATTCTTGATCTTCCATACATTAAATTTTTATTAGCTTTTTATGTTTTTAGAGAAAAAGAAAAAAATAAAGGAGGTGAAAATGAAAAAAATAAAGTATTATAAAAATATAGTTTACATTCCCTATGATATGACATTAGAAGAAGCTCTTGGTAGATATGAAGTTTTGTTAAATATAAATGTTCCAGAGGCTAAGGATGATTTACAAAAAATTATAGAATATTTTATTTTTAACACCTATCCCTTTAGAGCTTGTTTTAGAAAAAAAATGGAGTTTAATAGTTTTGAAGAAAGATTAAGAAAGTTTTATTATGTTTTACATTATTTAAGCAAACATAATTTTGAACCGAAAAAAACTTCCAGATTGTTAAAACCTCTTGCCTTTGTGTCGCTAAGAGAAGAAGGAGATGAGGAAGTTAAACATATTAGAATGCACCCTGAAGAATATAGAAAATACATACTTGAAAGAGCAAAAAATCAAGAGAATAATTATTTAATAATGAGAAAGGTGAGTAAATATTTAAAAGTTGTATAACAAAATTTATAGAGAATTTACTATAATTTAGTTATAATAAATAATATAGAGGGTTATAGTATGTATAAAACATATAAAGAGAAGTTAAAAGAAATTATAAATGACTACGAAGAAATTGTATTTAATAATTTAAATAATAAAACTTTAAATGAAAATATTAAACTAAAAGAAATAAAAGACTACAAATTTAATGAAGGGGATTTTATTGTATATTTAAATTTAACAAATAGTTCTGTAAATTCTTTCTTTATTTCTTTAAATTATTTTAAAGAGTTGCTTAAAAATATAAACAAAAATTATTATTTAATAGTGAGTGACCGTTATTACTATATACATTGGATTTTTTCTTTTAATAAATACCATTTAGATAAAGAGAACATTTATATTCTAAAAAATGGTTCATATGATGAACATTCAGAAAGAAATGAATATTTTTATAGTTTAATAAAACCAGATATTTTTCAAAACTATAGTAATTTTGTTGCTATAATAGACGATAACCATAGCTTTTGCGAAGCAAAAGCATGGGAGCGAGCGATAGCGAAGCGTTCAATTGTAGAAGACTATTTTAAAAATTTTATTCTTAAAAATGTTACTATAAATGTAAATAAAGAACAAGTAGACAAAAATGCATTTGTATATACAACTAAACATATTTTAGATGTAGCAAAAATAGATTTAGACACTAATTTTGGTTATGCTTTTTTACTTTTAGGGATCTATGATAAATATGGAGGTGTTACAGAACAATTTTTAAAAGACTTAAAAGATTTAGAAACTAAAATAGAAAAAATTTATAAAAAACATAACCTTAAATATGAAAAGTATTTCAAGGATACTGCTTATAACAATTTTCACTTTAAAAATATTTTAACTTATATTTTACTTAGTAATGATTATAGAGTAATTGCAGATGATACAAGAATATATAAGGATAGGTATAATTTAGAAAAACGTAGTTTAGGTGAAGAAATATTACATTCTATAAAACTAAGTCAGATATTTGGTATTACTTATTTTACAACTAAGGATGAAAATTTAGAGAAAATGATTGTTAAACATATTATTTATAAAATTTTTCACAAAAAGGTAAGTATAAATTATCCTTCGGGTCTGCAATATAAATTAGTTCCTGAAATTTACCAACTTTATAAAAATTTTGCAGGAGAGGAAAATTTAACCGATCCAAAAACTTTTAGCTCTTTTCGTAGAATTTTGAATGAAACTATTAAATTATATTTTTTATATAATAACAATAAAAAAAATTATATAGCTAATGAAGAACATCAAAGAATTTTCCTAAAAATTTTAAAGGATAAACTTAGAGAACAACAAATAAATACATTAGAAAAAAAGAAAAATGCCTTAGGCTTGGGTCTTTAAATTTATAACAAAGTTTTTAACCCATTTGTTATGTTTTAATTATAATAAATAATAGGGTATAAGCCATGAAAATAGATATTAACTTTATAGACTATGCTTTGAGAAATTTTAAAGTCTTTGCTTCACAAACACAATTAGAAAATATTTATAAACAAATAAAAAATAATTTAGATAATAATTTAACTATTCTTGATGGAAGTTTTATATTTTACTGGAAAAATTATGACCCTACATTATTTTTCCAACAATTTTCAAAATTTAAAAATATAATAAAAACGTCTTCAAGAAACTTTTATGTTATTTTTGAAAAATCATATTTAAGAAATGATAGATTAAAACCCATCTGCTATATTTTTTCTTTTAAAAATGGAGTATTAGAATTACAAAATATAAAAGTTACAGAAAAAATTAACATAAATCCTCCAAAATTCACTGATCCAAGTAATCCTTTTATATTTATTAAAAATAAGAATTATATTGTAGAACACCTTTTAAATTTCTTTTTCTTTACTAATACAAATTTTGTCAAAGATAAAGCATATATTAAAACTCATTCAGATTTAAGCTATGGATTTATTTTTTATAAAATTTATGATAAATATGAAGAAAACACAGATGAATTTTTTAAAGATTTTTACAATCAAAAAGAAAAAATAATTAAAATTTATAAGGATTTTGGAGTAGACTTTAATAAAGCAGAATTTTCTAATAATAAAAATATCTATATTGGAAAAAATATAGATTTTGTTACAGCTTATACATTATTAACTAATGATAATAAAGCTTTTCTTTTCCCTATTTATGTTAGTAGCAATATACTTATTAGTGGTAAATATTATGAAGAAATTGTAATGAAAATATTTGATAAAGAAAAATATAATCTTTTATATGGTAAAACCTTAGAAGAAATGGTAGCCAAACATATTATATTCAATTATGTTCACATAAATTTACCTGTAAACTTAAGAAATAAAGAGGAAGAAGTTACACCTATTCTTACACAAAAAGCAATAAACATTTATAAACAAAATCTTAATAATGATTTTTCTCCTTCTGCTTTTAAACTTTTTGAAAAAGCTTTCTTTGAAAGTTTAGACTTATACAAAAAAACAGCCGACCCTAAGGAACATATGTATAATTTAAAGGAACATATGTATAATTTAAAAACTGGAGAATACGATAGATTTTTTGATATTTTAGACCACAAACTAAAAATGGAAGTCATAAATTATAAGAGAGAGGTGGTATATCCGAAGGTGTTTAATAAGGAGTTGGGATTGTAAGGAGGTTGTTATGGATAAAAGAATACCTATATATGTGAAAAAATCACTAATGCACTATATTTCAACTATTCAAGAATTATTCCCTTCTTATGAAAAAGATTTTAAAATTAAACTTGTAAAAAATTATTCTTTTTTAAATAATAATCTTATTTTTTACGCAGGAGAAGAATATACTTTAGAACGTCTTATACAAGAATTATCTATTTATTATAAAAAAATATTTGAAAATATACAAGGAAGTTTTTATTTAATACAAAGAGTTAGATCTAAATTTAAAAATTATTATTGTGTTTTCCCTGTTAAAAATGGTTTTTTAGACAATAAAAATATAAAAATATTAACTAATTTTGACGAAAAAACTATAAAACCTTCAATTTACCATAAAGACGAAAGAAATTTTACAACAATAATCAATAAAGACTATATAATAAACGATATAATAAAAAACTATTTTATTATAAACAAAGAACTTATTAAATCAAATCCTGAAATTAAAATTTACAATTTCAATAAATACTCATTTTTTGCTATTGTGTATGGTATATACAATAAATATAATGGTTTAACTGATAATTTCATAAAAGATTTAAACAATATGAAACAAAAAATAGTGGAAATATATAAAAAATACGATATATATGATTTTGAAAATGAACTCAAAAAAATATCTCCTAAAACTAATATGTCGTTAATAATTAATAATACAGCTTTAACCC
>CALFVX010000031.1 GCA_937928765.1 uncultured Endomicrobiia bacterium | reverse complement strand
TTAAAAATTTACTTTTTTCTTTCATAACTTCTAACGGATAAATATCAAAAGCACTTGTATAATTTATTTTTAAATTAAAAGCTGTAGGTATTAAATCCCCACTGAAAAAAATTTTTTCATCTTTATCTTCAATTAATACTACTTGATGGCCAAAAGAATGCCCTGAGGTTAATATTAATTTTATTCCTTTTTCTATTTCAGTATCACCATCAACTAATTCCAACTGATTATTTTCATCCAAAGCTAAAAAATTCTCTTTCTTATATGATACAAAAGACCTCTCATCTGGCAAATACGCATAATACCATTCATTTTTTTGCACAAAATATTTTGCATTTTTGAATGTTGGTTTAAATCTATTATCTTCTTTTATTGTGTTCCATCCACAATGATCAAAATGTAAATGAGTATTTATTACTATAGTTATATCTTCAATTTCAAAACCCAGATCTTTTATTAAATCAAGTAAATTTTTTTGTCTTCTTATATTATAAATCTCAATATACTTCTGTTCAAATTTATCACCTATCCCTGTATCAACCAAAATTATTTTATCTTTTGTATCTATAAGTAAACAATTTAAAAATATATCAACACGATTTTTTTCATCACAAGGATAATATTTCTGCCAAAATATTTTTGGTACTATGCCAAACATAGCACCACCATCTATTGCTGCTAAACATTCAGAAATTATGTAAATCTTAAAATTTTCAGTTTTAAGTTGATAAATCATAAAATTATTTTCTTTCCCATCTTAAAAGATCTTGTACTTTTGACAAAGTAGACCCTTCTTGTACTTCTTTTCTAATTCTGTTTTCTTTCTCTAAAACATCCATAGCACGATTTGTAGTTTCTACTAACTTTTGTTTAGGTATAACAACAACACCATCATCATCACCAACAACCCAATCTCCAGGAAAAATTTTTACTCCAGAAATATCAATTGGAACATTTATCTCGCCAAAACCCTTTGGTTCACCTGCTTGAGCAGAAACCAATCTTGAATATGCAGGAAACTTTAATTTTTTTATTTCAAAAATATCCCTTATAGCTCCCCAAATAACTACACCGGAAATTTTTTTTCCAATAGCAGAATATGTTGCAAGTTCTCCCCAAACAGCAGGTGCTACACCACCAGCATCTACAACTATAACATCACCTTCATTTGCAATATCTATAGCTTCAACAGGTTTTGACCAATCACCAGGATAAGTTCTTACTGTTATCGCAGGACCTATAACCTTTGTATTTTCTAGCAGTGGTTTTAATTCATTTAAACATCTTCCACGATGTAGTGCATCAGAAATATTTGCAGTAGAAACTTTTAACAATACACTTCTAATTTCTTCCATTAAACTTACGCGTTTATAAAGTTCTGTTTTAATTTTTGTTCTTGTTAACATAGCAGATTTTATATTTTGAGTAGCAAGTTTTGCATCTTGCGATTTTATAATTGCTCCACCTACTACAATAATATCTGCTCCTGCATTTACAGCATCTACTACATTTTCGGAATTTATTCCGCCAGCAATTGATACTGAAATGTTGCTACATAATTTTTTAATTTCTTTAATAAAATCAAATTTTATATTTCCTCTCATTTGTTCATCTATTGGAATATGAAGTCCTATATAATTAGGATAAAAGTTCATTATCTGTTTTACTCTCTCTGCAACATTTTTAATTTCTATCATATCAACTAATATCTCACATCCATAATTTTTTGCAGCTTCAATAGCCTCTTTTATTGTTTCATCGTCTGCTGCAGCTAGCACACCTACAATGTTTGCACCAGCCTTAGCTGCTATCTCTACCTCTATTCTACCAACATCCATAGTTTTCATATCTGCAACAATTTTTATATTGGAAGGAACAATTTTTTTAACTTCTGTGATTGCACGCACACCCTCTGACTTTATCAACAGTGTTCCTATTTCTATTATATCTGCCCCTGCTTCAACACACTCTTTTGCCATTTTCAAAGCACGATGTAAATCTATAAAATCTAGCGCTACTTGTAATAATGGTCTATTCATAAAAACTTCCTAATTTTATAATTATATGATTTTTATTGCTTCTTTTATAGAAAAATCACCTACTTTTGTCCTAACAATTTTTGAGATTAGTCCTCCACAAGACAAATTTTTACCAATATCATTTGCTAAAGATCTTATATATGTTCCAGAAGAACATTCTATTTTTAATATTATTTTTGGAAATTTATAATTTAAAATCTCCATATTATAAATTTTTACTTTTTTAGGTTTTATAATCATCTTTGCTTCTTCTAAAGAAAGTTTTTTTTCTCTCAATAAATCACAAATTCTTCTGCCACAAAATTTTTTAGCAGAGTAAGGTGGTGGATACTGTTCAACTTCTCCTATAAATTTCTCTATAACTTTTTTAACTTCTTCATATGAAGGAATCTTTTCAATATTAATCTTTTGTAATTTACCTTCAATATCATAAGTGTCAGAAATAAAATCTAACAATATCTCTGCTATATATTCTTTTTTAGAAAAATTTAATATTTGATGTAACTTTTTTGTATATTCTTTCCCTATACCAATCACCACAACACCCTCAGCAATAGGATCTAAACTTCCTCCATGTCCAATTTTAACTTTTATTTTAAAAATTTTTTTAATTATTTTTATCAAATCATATGTAGTAATTCCTGAAGGTTTAAAAATAGAATACAAACCATCAACAAATTTTGTCATAAGAAAAAAACTAAAAGTAAAAATTTATTTGGTAAGATAAATACAAAAAGCGGGTGATGGGAATCGAACCCACAACCTCAGCTTGGGAAGCTGATGTTTTACCACTAAACTACACCCGCAATATTTCAAAAATCAAAAAAATTTATCCTTTAACTGATTTTTTTAAATTTTCAGTAAGTTTTTTCTTCCATTCTCGCATTTCATCAATATCTAATCTTCTAACAATTAAATCTACGCGACGGTTCTTTGCTTTATTCTCAAAAGTATCATTAGGCGCAACTGGATGCCATTCACCAAATCCTGCTGCAGTCAATCTTTTAGGGGAAAATTTTAGTTCTTCTAAAAGATATTTTAAAACATTAGTTGCACGTTTAGTTGATAACTCCCAGTTAGAAGGAAATTCTAATGTGTTTATAGGAGTATTATCTGTATGGCCTTCAATTGAAATTCTATTAGGTTCATCTACTAACAATGAAGCTATCTCTTGTATAACTTTTTTTGCTTCAGGATAAATCTCTGCCTTGCCAGAATCAAACATATATTTTTCTGAAAAAGTAACAACCAACCCTTCTTTTTGAGTAATCTTCGTTGAAACAAATTTTTCAAGTTGATTCAAAAAAACATATCTATCAATTTTTTCTTTTATTTTTTTAAGTTGATCTTCAGTTGCAGCTGCTGATAATGCAAATAACATTATAAAAAAAGTTAAAAGTTGTGTTACCAAATCAGAATAAGAAACCATCCATGCAGGTGATGGCTTACCCATTTCACCTACTTCTGATTTCTTTATTGGCATATATTTTATTTAATTATTTTTTTCAGTTGTATCTTGAGATTTTTGTTGTTCAGCAACCATTTGTTCTCTTGCAGCCTTTTCTTTTGCTAAAGCAGCTTTTCTTAATGCTGGAGACAAATATGCCTGTAAATTTGCTTCCATAACAGAAGGTGCTACACCTGACTGCAAAAGTAACACACCTCTAATAACAACTTCTTTAACAAAAATTTCTTCTTCACTGCGTCTTTTAAGTTTACCTGATATAGGTAAAAATATCAAATAAGCAGCCATTGCACCATAAAATGTTGTAAGCAAGGCAACCGCCATCCCTGAAGCAATCTGTGCCGTATCCTGTAAATTTCTTAACATTAATATAAGCCCTATAACTGTGCCTATTAATCCAAATGCAGGAGAGTATGTCGCTAAAGCAACAAATATTTCTTGCCCTATTTTATGTCTTTCTTGAATAAACGCTAACTCTGTTTCCATTAAGTTTCTTATAAAATCAGCATCATGTCCATCTATCACCATCTGTAATCCTCTGCGCATAAAATCGTTATCCATTTTTTTAACATCATCTTCTAAAGATAAAAACCCTTCCTTTCTTGCTTTTTGACACAAAGATACAAATTGTTCAATAATTCCTGAAGCAGACTCCCCAGGTTCTGTAAAAACTTTTTTTACAATTTTTACTACACCTAAAACTTGTGATAAAGGATAATTTATTAAAGTGGCACAAATTGCACCACCAAAAGTTATAAGTACAGAAGGAAAATTGTAAAAAGCTAAAAACTGAGTTATATCTATTCCTCCACCGCGTAACATTATACCAAAGGCTATCAACAAAAATCCAGCAATTGCTCCTATAAGAGTAGTTATATCCATAATTACCTCTGGTTTAAAATTTCTTGTTTCTGATTTTCTTTTTCTAACTCTATTTTTGCTTTATATTCTATAACTTTTTTTATTATTTCTTCAGATGTTTCTTTTACAATATACTGATTGCCTGTCGTAAGAATTATTTTTGTATCAGGAACACTTTCTATACTTTCTAAAAGATCAACATTAATGATTACTTCGCTACCGTTAAGTTTATGTAATCTTATCATATTTTAAAATACAACTTTTAAATTTTAAAATCAAGTCAAAAATTAATATAACTTAAAACTTCTTCAGGCAAAATTTTTTTCATACAAATATTATCTCTACAGTACTTCATCTTATGTTGATTACAGGGAGAACATTCAACATTTTTTATTATAACTTTAGAATTTTTTCCATAAGGTGTCCAACCAACTTCTTCTCCTGGACAATAAAGCCCTATAACTTTTACTCCTAAAACAGAAGCTATATGTATACCTCCTGTAGATACAGAAATATAATAACTTAGATTTTTTACAATTGAAATGAAATCATTTAAAGTTGTTTTATTAATTAAATTTATTACTTCGTTATCTTCTATTTTTATTCTACTATTTTCTTTATTGTCTTTTCCTAATAAAACTACTCTAAAACCTTTTTTTACTAACTCTCTAGATAAATAAACAACATAATCTTCAGGCCAACTACGTGCATCATCTGCTATTGAAAAATAATTAATACCAACAACAGGTTTTTCATCTCTAAACAAAAATTCATAATTTTTGTTTTCTTTTAATAAGTAAATTTCTGGCGATCTCTCATAAACATTACACCCTATGCTTTCCAAAATATTTAAGATATAATCTATATAATGCATCTTTTCTTTTTCAACAATTTTTTTAGTCAAAAAAATTCCTCTATGATCATGTGAATATCCTATCCTCTCTTTTATCCCAGATAAAAAACATACAAAAGCTGACTCAAAACTTCCTGAAAGTAAAAACACAACATCAAATCTCTCTTTTCTTAAAATTTTTATATTTAAAATTTTGTTTCTTTCGTATATTAAAACCTTATTTACATAAGGACAATTTTTAGCAATCTCATATACTAATGGTTTAATACATAAAACAATATATGAATCTGTATAATTTCTTCTTAGCTCTCTAAAAAATGGTGTTGCTAAAACAAAACTTCCTATAGTATCAGGACCACGAATTAAAATACGCTTCATAAATTTATTCTAACATAGTATCAACTAAACTTACAATGTCCTCAGGTTTAATTTTGTTTATACATTCATATGTTTTTAAAGGACAAAAATTTTTATAACAAGGAGAACAAATTGTGGGCAGATAAAAAAATTTTACATTTTCAGAATATGGACCATATTTTTCTGGTAGTGTAGAAGTGAAATAAATTAAAGTTTTAACTCCTACAGATTCTGCAATATATGCAGGACCACTGTCTGCAGAAATAACCAAAGATGAAATACTAAATAAATATCCCAATTCTTTTAAATTTATCTTACTACACAAAGATTTTATCAAATACCCGCTTTCTTGAATAATTTTTTTAATCATTTCATCTTCTTTAGAATTAACTAAAACAATTTCATAATTATTTTTATATTTTTTATATAACAATTTTATAATCTCTACATATTGTTGTATAGTTAAAACTTTTGTTTTTCGTGAAGCACAAGGTGAGATTATTATAAACTTTTTATTTATATCAACATTATTTTCAATCAATTTTTTATTTAAAGAATATTTAATTTCTTGATTGTTCCATGAATAAAAATCTATTTTTTTTAATTCTTTAGTATCAAAACTTTTATTTATGTTTAGAGATCTCAACAATTCTTCAACCAACATCAAACACTGTGTTCTAAAAGGTATCGCAGCATCTATTTTTAAAGTTTTAGTTAAAAACAAAAAACTCAACTCTTCATTTGTTCCAACCGAAATTTTAGTCTTTGCTAGATATGTTATTAAAGAATTGAAAAAAGTTGTTCTAAACAATACAGCGTAATTAGGTCTGAGCTTTAAGATATTTTTTAATAATTCAAATCGATCATAAGATTTTATTATAAAATTGTCAATATTAAAATTTCCTTCTAACAATTCTAAAAGATTCTTTTTTACAACCACATTTATTTCTGCATAAGGCAAAAAATTTTTTAATAGTCGTAATGTTGGTGTTACCATCAAAACATCACCAATATAATTTGGTAAAAAACATATAATTTTCATAAATATTTAGCAAATTTTTCTAAAATATATTCAAATACTTCTTCAACTTTTATTTCTTTCATACACTTGTTATCTTTACAGGAAGTTTTTATTCCACACGGAGAACATTTATAATTTTTGTAAATATATGCAGATTTACTGTTATATGGATAAAACCATTTAGGATTTGAAGGTCCAAATAATACTAATGTTGGTTTATTAAGTGCAGAAGAAATATGCGCTACTCCGTTATCATTACTTATTGTAATTGTAGAAAGATTAATTATAGCACACAGCTCTCGCAGAGATGTCTTTCCTGTAAAATCTTTATATTCAAAATATAGATTTTTAGTAATTTGTTCTACTGAAACTTTTTCCTGTTGTGAACCAACAAACACTGGAATAATATTTTTAAAGTTTTTTATTAAAATCATTATCAACTTAAAAAAATTTTCTTTAGGCCAAATTTTGTGCCACCCTCTACTACCAATAGAAAAAATTATATACTTTTTTGTTTCATCATACTCTAATTTTTTTTTAGCAAAAATTTTTTCTTCTTCAGATATTTTAATCCAAGGTAGTAAATTCATAGGTTCTTCTAAAAAAACTTTTTCTTTTTCAGCAAAAAATTTTGCTACCTGATAATTTCGTTCAACAGCATGGAGACTAGCATCAAACTTGGCCACAGGATGAACAAAAAAATTACTAAGTTCTCGTATGAAACTTGTAGAAAAAACTTTTTTATATTTAATTAGAAAACCTAAGATAGATGTTCTTAACAAAACCTGTAAGTCTATTATTATATCATAATTCTCTTTTTTTAATTTTTTTAATAGTTTAAAATATTCTTTTATTCCACCTTCACGGTTCCAGGAAATTATATTATCTACAAAATCCAAATTATATAATATACTTTTAAATTTATCAAAAACAACCC
>CALFVX010000030.1 GCA_937928765.1 uncultured Endomicrobiia bacterium | reverse complement strand
TAACTGTATTGCCATATTTTCTTTTAAATTTTTTTATTATATCAACTCTATCTACTAACCTATCAATATATTCTGTAGTATAAATTGAAAAAATATTTTTATATTTTTCTATCAAATCCTCAATATTGCCAATTTCAAAATATGTATTGTTAAAACTAAAACTAAATTTTTCATTTACTAAATTTTGTAAATTTTCTAAATTTTTTTCTATATATGAAATTTTTTGTTTTACTTCAGAAATATTATACTTAACATCACTGCATAAATTTAAAACTTTCTGTGCACTTTTTGCCTTCTCAAACTCAAATTCAATATTTTCATCTTCCTCAGAAAGATTTGCTTGTTCTATTTCATTTATCTGATATTTAATAAGATCTATTTTTTGTTTATTCAACAATATCTCATTATACAAATTTTCTTTTTCTTCAACTTTTTTCTTGTAAAGATAATATTTGTCTTTATACTCTACTAATTCTTCATCTATATCAGAAAATTCATCTAATGCTAACATCTGATATGATGGCAACAACAACTTCTGGTGCTCATTTTGTCCATGAATATCTATAACTAAATCTGAAAAATTTTTTAACGATGTCAAAGAAACTAATCTGTCATTTATAAAACATTTTGACCTATTGTGTTGATCGATTTCTCGCCTAATAATAATTTGTTGTTGTAATTCTATATCTAAATCTTTAAAAAATTTCTGAAATATTTTTTTATCATCTAGCTCAAAAATTCCTACTAGCTCACATTTTTTATCAAAATTACCAACCACAGAATTTAAAAATTTTTCTCCTGCAAGAAGAGATATCGCATCTATTATAATTGACTTTCCTGCACCTGTCTCTCCAGTAAAAATGTTTAGCCCTTTATCAAATTCTAAAACTAAATGTTTAATAAAAATATAATTTTTTATTTCTAAATAACTCAACATAACTAAAACTGCTAGTTATCTTTTACCCCAGTAAAGTTTCTCTTTAAGAATTTCATAAAAATTCTTATCTTTGTTTGGGATAAACAAAAATTTTTTTTCTGATTTTTTTATGTTAATTTCATCAAAATATTTTACATAAAAGTTTATTTGCCCATCTAAAGAAAGTATCATATTTTTATTTGATTTATATTCTGGTATCAACAACTTTATTTCTTTGGCTGAAGAAATTATTATTGGTCTTATTGACAAAGTATGTGGAGAAATTGGAGTTATTAATATCACATCTACATCCGGTTCAACTATGCTTCCACCACAAGCTAAAGAATATGCAGTAGAGCCCGTAGGAGTAGAAACAATTACACCATCACCTATAATCTGTGTAACTTTTTGTTTATTTATGAAAAGTTCAACATTACAAACTTTTGCAGAAAGAGGTTTTAATGTGACATCATTTAAAGCATAAAATTTTTTGTTTCTTAAAAAAATTTCCAAAACAAGCCTTTCTTGAGGAAAAATATTTTTAGAAAAATAATTTTTTATAATATCATATACTGACTTATTGGCTCGAAATTCAGCAAGGTATCCAAGACCACCTAAATTAATACCTAAAACTGGTATTGATTTTTCCACAGCGTATTGACCTACTTTTAATATTGTTCCGTCTCCACCTATGGCTAAAATTATATCTGCTAAGCAATTTTTAGAGTTTATTTTTTCTGAACTACAAATTTTTATATTATAAAAATTTCGTAAATTTCCATATAGAGTTTTTATTGTTTTATCAACATTTATTTTTCTTGGATTATACACTAACAATATTTTTTTATTTTTCATATTTTTCTAAAATAACTTTACTATCAGATTTTAACTTCAAAAAAATATCTTTTGTAATATCTATTCTTCCTATAAGCGTAACTTCGCTATATGGTTTTGGTTTTTCACTATCTGAAATCGGTGTTTTACCAAAAAATATGCATAAACAATTTCCTTCAGGCCACCATCCAACATCTCCTATGTTTACATCTAAAGTTGGATTTTCATTTGGCAAATCTAAAGGTAAATGAAAGTATATTTCTTCTGCCCAGGTTTGTATATTAGACTGCTGCGGTAAGATATCATAAATTTTTTTCGCTGTTTTAGAATTGTTTAAAACACAAATCAATTCAAATTTATACAACGGAAAACTAATTTTTATTCTTTTTTCCATTTTTTATATATTTTTGTTTTTGCAAATGTTGGTTGTAATATCTAGAAAAAATATGTGTATTATTATCTGCTGTAAAAAAGAACATATTATCTGTATTTTCGGGATATAACACTGCTTTGATAGAATCCAATCCTGGATTGCATATAGGATTAGGTGGCAACCCCAACCTTTTATATGTATTATACGGAGAGTTAACTTCAAGATCTTTATAAGTTAACGGCTCTTTGAATTTATTTAAAGCATATCTAACAGTAGCACAAGATTCTAAATACCAATTTTTCTTTAACCTGTTATGAAAAACTCCTGAAACAATTCTTTTTTCATCATAAGTTTTTGCTTCTTTTTCTATAATAGATGCTAAAATTACTACTTGATGTGTAGTAAATTTCAACTCATATGCACGTTTATTAAATTCTTCAGTATAATTTTTATAAAATTCTTTTAACATTCTTTCTACTACAGTTCTTACGTTTTGTCTGTAATCAAAAAAATATGTTTCAGGAAAAAGATATCCTTCTAAATTTTTAGTTTTAACATAAGTTATTAGTTCTATCGGATCTGAAATAATACCTTTTTCATACAATCGTGTTGCAATTTGTTGCACAGTAAATCCTTCAGGAATAGTAACTTTTATAAGTTTTGTTCCTCGTGTTAATTTATATATTATAGGTAATGTTGTAAAAGAAAATGATAACTCATAATATCCAGGCTTAATCTTTTTCTCGCTCATAGTAAAATATATCATCCACCTAAAAAGTTCTTCATCTAATATAAGTTTTTCTTTTTTTAAAATTTTTCCAACTTGCTTAGCAGACATATTCGGATAAACTTCTATTTTTTTCTTCTGTTTTGGAGAAAATTCTACTATTATTAAAACAACAATAATTAACAAAAGCATCCATAAAGTATGTTTTCTTATTTGACTAAAATATAGCTTGTAATTTTTTTTAAATTTTATCATAACCGAGTTAAACTTTATCTTACTTATATCTATTTTTTTTCATTCTCTAAATATTCTTGTAGTATTACACAGGCAGCGTAAGAATCAATTTTATCTTTCACTTTTTTATATTTTTTTCCTATAGAACGGACTTTTTCTTCTGCTATTTTTGTAGAATAAAATTCATTAAATAATTCTATTTCTATGTTAATTTCTCTCTTTAAGTTTTCAACAAAATATTTTATTTTATTTACAATTCTAGAAGGTTTATCCCAGTAAGGTATCCCTACCAAAACTTTTTTTATTTTATTATTTTCTACTATGTCTTTTATTCGTTTTATAACATCTTTTTTGTTTCTTATTACTGTGTAAGGATTGGCACATAAACCTAGCTCATCTGATATTGCTAAACCTATCTTTCTTTCACCATAGTCAATTGCTAAAATTTTTTTCATCTAAAATTTCATCTACAAAGACAAAACTATATCCTTTTTCTTTTAAAATTTGGATTATTTCTTTCAAAGATTCCAATGTTGTTTGAACACCAGAATGTAGTAAAATGATTTCTTGTTTATTATTACAAAATTTATTAATAGTTTCAACCAATTTTTCTTTTGTTATATCTTCACAATGATCATTCGTAAAAACGCTCCATAAAGCAATTTTCAAATTCAGCTTTTCTAAAACCTCTAAAACTTTTTTATTATAATTTCCTCCTGGAGGACGAAAATATGATATAATCTTATCTTTATTTTCTACAATCAAATAAAGTAAGTTTTGTGTTTTATTAATCTCATTATAAATATCTTTAAAAGATATTTTAGTAAGATTTTTATGTGAATATGTATGATTGCCTATCTTACAGTTTGTATTCCTTGAAACTAATCTCACAATTTCAGGATATTTTTCAATTTGTTTTCCTACAAAAAAAAATGTTGCTTTTACATTATGGTTTGTTATTATTTCAACTATTTTTTCTGTGTAATAGGGGTGTGGACCATCATCAAAAGTTATTGCTACTTTTTTTATATCAGTATTTGTTTTAGATAAAATATAAATTTTTTCTTCAAAAACATTTTTAGTGTTTGTTAAAATAAGAAACAAAACTAAAAAAAATATAATATACAGTCTTTTTATAGTAAAATGTAAATACATAAATTAAATTTTAAAATTACAAAAACATAACATTTTTTATAAAAAACTGAACAAATTTTCAAGTATGTATTATTTACATATTAAAAATTATTCTACAGTAACACTTTTTGCTAAATTTCTCGGTTGGTCAATCTCACATCCTAAAATATCAGCAATATAATACGCAAGAAGTTGTAGTGGCACTACATTAATTATTGGTGAGACAAGTTCATCTGTTTCAGGTAAGACTATTTTATAGTCTATACTTTTAGATTCAATACCATAATTTGTTAAAGCAATAACTTTAGCATCACGAGATTTTACCTCTTCAAGATTAGAAAAAACTTTCTGTAATAAAGAGCCTTTTGTTGCAATTATTACCACTGGCATATCTTTATCAATTAAGGCAATTGGTCCGTGTTTCATTTCACCTGCAGGATAACCTTCTGCATGAATATAAGATATTTCTTTTAGTTTTAAAGAACCTTCAAGTGCTATTGGATAGTTTATCCCTCGTGCAAGATACAAAAAGTCTCGTTTTGTATAAAATTTTTCTGCTAACTGTTTTATATACGAAGTATCAGATAAAATATGTTCTATATAAGTTGGTGTTTTGTATAAATAATTTAAAATTTCTAAGTATCTATTACTAGATATCGTCTGTTTAATTTTTGCAATATATAATCCAAATAAATACAAACATATAAGTTGTCCAGTGAACGCTTTTGTAGAAGCAACTCCTATCTCTGGACCACATTTAATATATATACAAGAATCTGCTTCACGATAAAGTGAGGAGCCAATTACATTACATACACCTAATGTAGGTATTTTATTTTCTTTAACAATTCTAAGTGATGCCAAAGTATCTGCTGTTTCTCCAGATTGCGAAATAAAAATAGCAAGCGTATTCTTTTTTAAAATTAAATCTCTGTATCTAAACTCAGATGCTATATCTACTTCTATAGAAACTCTAAGAATGTGTTCAAAAAAATATTTACATACAACTGCTGTATGATATGATGTTCCACATCCTATCAACAATATTTTATCTATTTTTTTTAACATCTGATCTTTAAACTTTATTTCTTCATTAAAAATAATTTTTTCTCCAAACACACGAGATGATATATTTTCCCTTAACACCTGTGGTTGTTCATAAATTTCTTTTAACATAAAATGTTTAAACCCTGATTTTTCTACCATTTGTGAATTCCAGTTTATCACATTTATATTTCTATGTTGAACATTCTCAGATTTTAGATTAAAAATTTTTATCTCACAAAAAGATATCTCGCCATAATCATAGTTTTCTAAAAATAAAAATTTGTTAGTGTATTTCAACATTGCAGTAACATCAGAGGCAATAAAATTTTCTTTCTCTGCAACACCAATAACTAAAGGTGAATCTTTTCTTGCAAAAAACAATTTTTGTGGTTGATATCTCGAAATCAAAACAAACGCATACGAACCTTCTAGTAATTTAATTGTTTGTTTTATGGCTTCTAACAAAGAACCATTATAATTCTCTTCTATCAAATGAATAATAACCTCAGTATCTGTTTCAGAAGAAAACTTATGATTTTTAAGTTTTAGTTTTAATTCTAAAAAATTTTCTATTATTCCATTATGAACTATTACAAAATTTTCATTGCAATCAACATGCGGATGAGCATTTTCTTCTGATGGTTTACCATGTGTTGCCCAACGAGTATGAGCTATACCAACATAAACTGACTCTGTGGTTTTAAGATTAGAAAAGAATTCTTTAGGTAAAGATGACTCCATCTGGAATACCTTTCCTACCACACGATGACGAAAAATTTTATTATTTTTCAACACTGCAATACCACTTGAATCATATCCACGATACTCAAGATGTTTAATTCCAGAAATTAAAACTTCTAGAATATTTCTTTTGCCTACATATCCTACTATTCCACACATAGTGCTTTAACCTATATAAAATTTTTTAAAATTTTATCCTTTACACAAATTCAACATTTCTTCTGCTGCTTGTTTTAATCCAACAAAAACTGCTCGTGAAATTATTGAAAACCCAATATTTAAAGTATTCATACCGTTGATTTCTGCAATGTATTTTACATTATTATAATCAAGCCCATGCCCTGCGTTAAGAGTTAAACCTTCTTTTAAAACGAACTTACTTACTCTTTTTATTTTATCAAGCTCAATATAAAACTTTTTTGCGCCAACTTTACATAAAGAATATTTACCTGTATGTATTTCAACAGCGTCAGCACAGAGTTCTTTTGCTAACCTTACTGATTTTTCTTTCGGTTCTATAAACAAACTTACAAAAATATTTTCTTGTTTTAATTTTGAAATAGTAGATTTTATTTTTTTATAATTTTTTTCAAGATCTAGTCCACCTTCGGTTGTAAGTTCTTGTCTTCTTTCAGGAACTATACACACTTCTTTTGGTTTTAATTTTAATGCAAAATTGATAATTTCTTTATTTAACGCCATTTCAAGATTCAATGGTATATTTAAAATTTTTTTAAGTTGTATCACATCTTCATCTTGAATATGTCTTCTATCTTCTCTAAGATGCACAGTAATCTGGTCTACACCACAGGATTCTAAAATTTTTGCTGCTTCAATAACAGATGGATATCCAATTTTTCTTTGTTGTCTTAAAGTTGCTATATGATCAATGTTTACACCTAACTTTGGCATATATTTTAATCGTTATTCTTAACAAACTCTAAAAATTTTTTCTTAATAATTTCTGCTATATTTTCTATATTTGATTTATTTTCCCCTTCAAGCATTATACGAAACAATGGTTCTGTACCAGAATATCTTAATACCACTCTACCTTGAATTTTGTTTTCTAAATCTTTTATAAATTTTTTATCAAAAATTTCTTCAATTGGAGGTTTATTTTTTGTTTCAACATTCTTTATTATCTGCGGATATTTATCAAAAATTCTACAAAGTTCATATAAAGGCTTTTTATTATTGATAATCGTCTTTAAAACTTCCATTGTTGTAACAAAACCATCCCCTGTAGGTAAATAATCGTATAAAACAATATGTCCTGCTTGTTCTCCACCAAGATTTCCACTGTAAGATGTAAGATATTCTGAAACATATTTATCTCCAATAGGACACTGTATAACCTTGATGTTTTTTGACCACAAGTATTTTAATAAACCTAAATTTGACATTATAGTAACTACTACCAGAGAATTTTTTAATTTCTTATTTTTTTTATATTCATTTGCTAAAATTCCAATTATATAATCACCATCACGAATATTTTTCTTTTCGTCAATAAAGATTACTCTATCACAATCACCATCAAACAAAATTCCTATTTGATTGTTTTTTATTTTTCTTTTTAAGTATTCTGGATATGTAGAACCACATCTATTATTTATATTCTTCCCATCAGGATTTATATTTACAAATTGATATTTTTTTACTAACCTCGGAAAAATCTTTGTGGCAATTTTATATCCTGCACCATTTGCACAATCTATAACTAAAGATAAAAAAGAGTTATTAATATTTTCTCCAAAAATATCTAATAAAAAATCTATATATTCATTTTCAGCTTTTGTTGAATAATCTATTAATCTACCTTTTTTATTATTTTTTTTTATTTTTGTCTTCTGTTTTATGTTTTCTTCAATTTTTTCTTCTATTTGTTGAGAAATTTTAGTACCCAAAGGTGAAATAAATTTTATCCCATTAAAATTATACGGATTATGAGAAGCAGAAATTACTACTCCTAAACAAGAATATTTTTTACAAAGATAAGCTATCCCTCCAGTTGGAAAAATATCTGTTGAATAAACTTCATAACCAAAGTTTAAAAAAGTTTTTTTCAGCAATTCTGCAATTTTAGGGCTCGATTCTCTTGTATCCCAACCTATAAAAATTTTTTCCTTACCAAAAACATTTTTTAATACAAAAGCAGAATAACTACATATAATTTTAATAAAATCAGTATTTAAAGGATACTCCCCAAAAATTCCACGAATACCATCTGTCCCAAAAATTTTAATATTTGTATCTTTCATAAATTTACAATTTTTATATCTTTAAACCTTCCTTCAGTATTCGGCTCATTTAAATTCTTATCTAAATACAAATTTATTTTTTTTAACCACTCTCTCTTTAAAAGTTTTAAATGATGCCTGTATATATAAGAATTAACTTCTACTAACAAATTTTCATCTTTTACACCACACAGCTCAATTTTTTTTGCCATTTTTTTACCTACAACTTCTTCCCATACAATATAAATTCTATCAAGGTCTTCACAAATACCATAGTTTTTAAGTATTTTTTGTAATATAGGTTTTATATTTGAAAAATATTCCATATATTTTATAGTTTCATTGGCATAAGAATGTAAAGATAACCTTTATCATCTGCTGGTTGAAATGTCCATGGCGAAGAAGATTCATTTAAACCAATAACTAGTTGAGTATTGTCTTTTAAAACAGAAATCATCTCCAAAATATAACTCGGTTCAAATTTTACCTCCACATCTTTATTATTATACTCAATATCTAACTCAACTTCCGAAATACCAACAGATTCTACCACTAAAGAAAGTTTTAAAAGATTTTTAGTAAACAAAAATTTTATCCCAAAACCTTTCTCTGTAGTTACCCAACAAGATTGTTTTATTCCTTTTAACAATTTCTCTGCCTGTATATTTAAAGTATTGCTAATCTTTGGAATGACTTGTTCATAAGCAGGAAATTCTCCTTGCACTAATCTGCTTACAAAAAATAAGTTATCTATTTCTAAAACAAAATGTTCTGCTAACAATGAAAACTTACAACTTTCAGCATCTACTTTTTTTAATATATCAATAACTCTATCTACAGATTTTGTTGGAACAATACCATTTGCAATAACCTTACTTCCTTCAATATCTCTATTTACATATGCTAATCTTCTACCGTCAGTAGCAACAAACTTAATATTATCTTTTTGAATATTTAAATACACACCATTTAAATAATATCTAGTTTCTTCTTTAGAGGTAGCAAATACAGTTTTGATAAAAGCATCTAATAATATCTCTGACGAAATCTGTATCTGTGAAGATTTCACCTGTTTTTGGTCAATTTGTGGCATACCAGGATGATTTTTCGCTGGCTGACCAATAAAAGTATTTTTAATTTTTCCACAGATCATATTTGCAACAGGCGATTTTTCATCCTTTGTTTTTAAAACTATATTTTCATTTTCTGGAAGTTCTTTTACTGCTTCGTATAACTTTTTTGCTGGAATACATATCTCACCTTCTGAAACAACTTTACATTCCACCTCCACACTTAAAGCTGTCTCAATATCTGTTGCTACAAAGATACATTTATTTTTGTCTTTTGTATATATCAAAACATCGCTTGAAATAGGCAAAACATTGCGCGAGGATGCTATAAGATCTAACAATTGTAAACTTTTTAAAAACAACTCTTTTGTTAATACAAGTTCCATATAAAACCTCCTTTTTAAAATTATCTACTTCTTATTTTCTCAATCATTTTGTTAATAAGTTGTGCATAATAAGGATTTGAAGATATTAAATTTTTTATCTTTAAATAAGCATGATATGAAGTGGTATGATCTTTTCTTTTAAAATTTTCAGCAATCTCTGCATAAGATAAATCTGTCATAACTTTTGCTAAATACATGCCAACCTGTCTTGGTAATGCTAATGCATCAGAACGTTTTTTCGATAACAACTCTGTCTTTGACAATTTAAACTCTTCTGCCACTACATCAATAATTTTTTGTATATCTACAGGTTGTGGTTTCGGTTCTATAACATCTTTTAACATATCTTTCACATTATCTATTGTCAAAGGAATATTTTCTGTAATAGATACAGCAATAATTTTTATTAATGCACCTTCTAATCTTCTTATATTTTCTGTTATATTTTCTGCAATATATCTTAAAACATCATCTGGAACATAAACTCTCTGCCGCTGTGTTTTGTGTTTCAAAATAGCCAATCTTAATTCTAAAGAAGGCCTACCAATGTCAGCAATAACACCCCATTCAAACCTGCTTATTAACCTTTCTTCTATACCTTTTAGTTCCTGTGGTTTTCTATCAGAAGTAATTATTATTTGTTTTTTATTATCAAAAAGAATATTAAAAATATGAAAAAATTCTTCCTGAGATTTTTCTTTACCTATAAGAAACTGTACATCATCTAACAATAAAGCTATAGCATTTTGAAATTTAGATCTAAAACTATCAATTTTGTTATTCTGTAATGATTGAATATACTCATTTACAAATCTATCAGCTGTTATATAAGCAATACGAAATTTTTTTGATAGTTCTAACATTTTGTTTCCTACAGCATGCAAAAGATGAGTTTTCCCTAACCCTACCGGTGCATATATAAAAATAGGATTATATGCAGAACCTGGTTGTTTTGCTGCTGTCTCACAAACAGCTTTTGCAAACCTGTTTGATTCATCAGTTATGAAATTTTCAAAAGTATATTCTGGATTAAATATTTCTTTCAATACAAAAATTTTTTCAGGCATATATTCAAATTCAACTTTTTGTCGTTGTTCTTTATTTATATCCTTTATATCTTGTATATATTCAAATTCAATCTCAACACTATTTTTTAATTCTATATCAAGAACTTCTTTAATTTTTGCTAAATAATTATTTGCTATCAACCAATCAGAAAAATATTTATTAGGCAACGATAAAATAACATTTCCATCTTTTACTTCCTTTATAGCAATAGGAGATACCCATAAATCTAATGTTTGTGTTTCTAAGTTACTAAAAACTATTTCTTTAACTTTATTCCATATTTGTTCAAGATTTATGTCTTGCATAGTATCATAATGTTTAATATTTATCCACATTGTGGATAATTGTGTGGACAACTTTTATTTTTTGTGGATCAATTAATAAATCCACTTAATTTTTCAGAAATTTTTATATATTGTTCTAAAGATGTCTCTTGTGGTCTTTGATCTAATTTTATATTAGAATTTAAAAGAATTTTTTTTATTTCTTCTTTATCTATCTTTAATTCTAAATCTAAAGAATTTAATAAAATTTTTCTTTTATGTTTAAATGCAAGTTCTACAATCTTTAAAAAAATATCTATATATTTAAAATTCAAAAATTCTTCTCTTGGAAGAAATTTCACAACTGCAGAGTTTACCTTTGGCTGAGGGAAAAATTTTTCCTTCTTCACATCACAAACAAATTTTATTTCTGTATAAAAATTCGCAATCAAAGTCAACTTTGAAAAAAATGTTTCTTTAGGTTTTGCTGTTAACTTTTGAACAACTTCTTTCTGCAACATTAAAACACATAAAGACCATTTATCTATTGTAAAAAAAATTTTTTCTAAAATATCTGAAGTTATACTATATGGAATATTACCTACGATTTTAATTTTTTTATCAAAAAATTTTTTAAAATCAAAATCTAAAAAATTTCCTTTAATAATTTCTACATTATTATACTTTACAAACTTGTTTTTCAACAAATTTACAAGTCTCTCATCAATTTCTATTACATATAATTTTTTAACTTTTTCAACAATATCTTCTGTAATAATACCTTTCCCACCGCCTATCTCTAAAACAACATCATTAGAATTTAATTTTAAACTACTAACTATTTTGTTAACAATACTTCTATCAAGCAAAAAATGTTGGCCTAAATCCATAAAATTTTATTTGCCTACACAAAACCGTGAAAAAATTATGTCTAAAACATCTTCGGTTAAATCTCCTTTAGTAATTTTTTGTAATTCTTTAATTGCACTTTTTAAATGTTCTGCAATAACCTCTGTTTCTTTTTCAAAATCTTTTTCAAAAACTTTCTGTATTTCTTTGAAAGAATTTTTAAGTAATTCAAGCTGTCTTAAGTTGGAAACAAAAAAATTTGGTTCTGCTTCTTGGAAAGATAATTTTTTTTCTAAATCTCCTAAATTTTGTGAACCTATGATTTTTTCTTCAAGTTCTTTTATCCCATAGTTTGTTTTGCAAGAAATAAATTGTAGTTGTTTTTTTAAACTTTCATTTATATTAATATCTGGATACAAAATTATATTATGCTTTAATTTATTAATTATATCCCACATTCTTTCTTCATCATCAAAAATTTTTATATCGCTATCTACTTTATTTACTGCTAAAATAACAAATCTTTTTTTTTCAAAATCTGAAGAAGACGCTACTATTGCATCAGCAACAACTTCATCATCTTTACTAACAATCTGTGTTCCATCTAGCAAAAATATTACAACATCTGATTCTTTTATTGCATTGTAGGTTCTTTTTATTCCAATTTCTTCAATAACATTTTGTATATGTTGTCTAATTCCTGCTGTATCAACTATTCTAACTGGCAAATTTTTAATATTGACAACCTCAGCTATAGTATCTCTTGTTGTCCCTGGAATATCAGAGACAATCGCTCGTTCATGATTAAGCAATACATTTAACAAACTTGATTTACCAACATTTACTTTACCCACAATTGCTATATTTATCCCAGATATTATTGGAAAAATTTTTTGTGAATTATCAATTGTGGTTTTTATTTTCGAGTATAAATTTTCTATCTGTAGTTTAATTTTTTGATAATTTACATTTTTAAAAACATCATCTTCTTCAGGATAATCTATTGTAGCTTCAATTTCTGCAACGATTAATTTTAATTCTTCAACAATGTTTTGAATATTTTCTTTCGTTTTTCCAAGTAAGTTAGAAGCAAAAATTTTATTTTGTAAAAAACTTTTAGAACTTATTAAATCTATCACTGCCTCTGCTTGTGAAAGATCTATTCTTCCGTTGAGAAATGCGCGTTTTGTAAATTCTCCAGGTTCTGCCAGTCTTGCTCCGTTGTTTAAACAAAGTTCTACTACCTGCTTAAGAACAACAACTCCGCCATGACAGGAAAACTCCACCACATCTTCACAAGTATAACTATGAGGAGCACGCATTATCATCAGCAAAACTTCATCAATAATATTTCCATCACTATCTTTTATATATCCCAAATGTATAGTAAATGTTTTAAGTTGCGATACAACCTTTGAGCTGTTTTTAGGAAAGAAAATTTTTTCTGCTATTTGTAAAGATTTTTGTCCACTTAATCTTACAATTCCTATCCCACCAATACCTATTGGTGTTGAAATAGCAACAATTGTATCAAGCTCTTTCATCTAAAACAAAAAATTTTAACGGTTTAATTTTTGAAATTTAAGGTCTATATAAAACTCAGAATTTATTTTTTTAATAAAACTTTCTAATAATAAAAATACAGATTTTTTTATATTTTCATTCAATAAATTTTTTATAACATCATCGTATTCAAGTAAAACCTTTATTTCAACTTTTTTACCTTCAATTTTAACTTCTATAAACGAAATTTTTTCTTTAATAAAACCTAACAGTTTTATAATAAAATATTTTATTAAACTTTCCAACTTATCTGTTTTAGGTGCAACTTTAATCTTTGCTGGTTTATTTCCTGCAAGACCAAACAATCCAGGTTCTCCTTCAAACAAAATTTTTATTGCTAGCTCATCTTTTGCCATCTTCAACGAACTTACTGCTATTTTTACTGCTTCATCTAAATTAGCTCCTTCAAATTCTTCTGCAAAAATTGTTTTATATTTTTCTAAAATTTTTTCTTCTTTTTCTTTCATCTATTATTTTTTAAACTTTTATTTACTACAAATTGTATGCCAACAGAAAAGATATTACTTATCAACCAATAAAGAACCAAACCCGAAGGAAAGCTAAAAAACATTATAGTAAATATGACTGGCATCATTACTGCAAAACTTTTCTGTTGCGGATCTGAAAATCCTCCTGAGACAAACTGCTGTAAAAACATAGTTGCACCCATAAGTAAAACTAAAACAGGAAAAGCAAAATTTGTTCCTGGAATGACTAATCTATCCGGTTGAGACAAATCTTTTATCCACAAGATAAACTCTGCACCACGAAGGTCATAAGTGTTTTTTAACATTGTAAATAATGCCCAAAAAATTGGTATCTGTAAAAACAAAGGCAAGCAACCACCAAAAGGATTAACTTTTTTTTCTCTATATAAGTTCATAATTTCCATATTAAGTCGTTTAGGGTCATCTTTATAAACTTTTTGTAATAGCTGTATTTGTGGTTGTAATTGTCTCATTTTAGCAGCTGATTTTATAGAATTATACATTAAAGGAAAAGTTAAAATTTGTAATACAATTGTCAATCCAATTATTGCAATACCATAATTTTTAAATATTTTGTAAAAAAATACAAGAATGTTATAAAACAATTTACTTAACGGAGAAAAAGCGCCCCATTCTATTGTGTTTATAAGTTTATAGTTTAATTTTTCTAAAATCTTAACTTTTTTAGGTGCAAATAACAATTTGAAACTATAATTTTTTAAATTTTTTGAAATATTAATATTGACCTGTTTTAAAAGTTTATCATATCTATCAACCGAAATATAAACAGGAATTTTTTTATCCAAAAAAATACTAAAAATAAAATATTTTCCACTTATGGATAGCCAAGAAATATTTCTTTCTATTAAAGAATTTATTTTATTTACTTTTTCTATCAACAAAATCTCTTTTTCTTTATTTTTAGAATCTAACACTTTTTTCAAATAGGCAATATGAACATTATTAGGTTCTTGTGTAAATTTATCAGAGTGAACATAATGGTTAAACAAAAAATTTATCTTCTCTTCATTGCCATATTGAAACTCTACTTCTACAAAATATTTTTCTTCATCGTCTTTGTTAGAAAATTTAAAAAATTTTTTTATTTTTTTTTCGTTTGAACTAAAAACTAGGATTGTCTTTTCTTCATCTTTAACTTCTTTTAATTCATATTTTATTTCTGGATAAAGAGACAAAAAATCTTTTTCTTCTTTTATGATTGGATAGAAATCTTTATATGCGTTATCTTCTTTGATATAAACTTCTCTTATACCGGCACCATACTTGTTAAACACAATTTTTAAATATTTTGTTTCAAAAATATATGGTTCGAAATTAACATCTTTTTCTAATTTTTCATTGTTAATATCTTTTTTTTCTGTTTTAATATCAAAACTTTTTTGGGTTTGATTTTGTATACTTTGTTGTTGATCTGGTTTATAAGTTAAATACTGCCATAAGAATAAAAAAGTTAACGAAAGTAAAGTTGCTAGCAAAACTCTTTTTTCCATAAGTATTCTCCTAATTATTTAGTTGTGTTAAATTTTTTTATAAAAATTAAAATTTTTTATACGATAAATACAACATTATCATTAACTTAATTAATAAAATAAATAATATATTACCAACACACTAATTCATCTATTTTATACCAAAAAAGATATATTAAAACACCAATTAATTGTCTATAATTAGAAGAAGTATTTAATTTTTCTACATTCATCTTTTCAAGGCAAATCAACACCACCAGGATGCAAAGGATGACACTTTATAACTCGCAAAAATGTTTTCCACAAACCTAACAAAATTCCGTATTTTTCAATACAACTTAATGCATACTCAGAACAACTTGGATAAAATCTACAACTTTTAAGCAAAAATGGAGATATAAAGTTTCTATATCCTAAAATTAAACTTTTTATAAAAAACTTTAACAATTTTTTATTGCTCCTTCTTCTGATAAAACTTTTAAAAAACTTTCTTCTAAAACTTTATATTTTTGTTTTATTGAAATCTTTGTCGCAATAACTATTATATCTAAAGGATAATTTATTTTGTGTTTATTTAACCTGAAAATTTCTCTTATTCTTCTTTTAAACTTGTTCCTTACAACAGCCAATTTTTCTGTTTTACTTGAAACAAGAACCGCTAACCTTGATGTTTTTATATTTTCGTTTTTATACAAATATACTATAAGTCCATTATAGAAATATTTATTTGCATTAGATAAAACATTTTCTATTTCTTTTTTCTTTGAAATCCTTTCATATTTACGAAAAGTAAACCTTAAGTTTGAATTTTTTTCATCCATTTTATTTAAGGAGTAAGTTGCCATCTACCTTTTTTTCTTCTTCTTTTTATAACTCTTCTTCCTCCAGAAGTTTTCATCCTTTTTAAAAATCCATGAACTTTTTTTCTATATCTTTTTGAAGGTTGATATGTTTGTTTAGGCATAAAAATCCTCCTAAAACTTTATTTTGTTAAAATTTTAATTTAACAATATAAAACAAACCTAAAAAGTTTTATACCACTATCATATAATACTACTCTATAAAATAATATTGATTGGTTGTAAATTTTTTCTTTTCTATTTATCTTTTAAATCATTAAAAATTTAACATTTAATACAATTACTCTATCTCTTTATAGAAGAGATACATTTTAAATTTCTATTAAAAATATTAGTATAAATTAGATTCAATTCAAAATATTTATTGAATAATTAGAAGTTATTATACTCAAAATGAAGTGTTTTGTCAATATAATATAAAAAGATAAGTTTTTACTCCCAACTAGAATATAGAAGAGAAAGATGGATGCAAATTTGATATATAAATCAACAAATCTGCATCCATATATAAAGCTATTAAAACTTCTTAAGACTTATCTACCATGTATAGCCAACATCTATACTTAATTTAGAAAGTCCAAAACCTCCGTATGGCGCTTTTTGACCTGCTATTTCTATACTACCTATAGTATAGCCGACACCGATACCTAAACCCAATACAAACCCGCCATCCATTATCCATTGATATCCAATATTAAATCCTAAACCGAAGAAAAAACTACTTGCACTCTCTTCTTTTTAAGTAATAGTATAGTATGGCCAATTACCTGTTATTGTTATTGTTTGATATTTATATTTAGCAGAAACATTTACTAGCCATAAAGAAGGAGTATAATAAAATCCTTTTAAAATTTCGCTATTAGGATAAGTTCTTCTTTCAACACCTAAACCTATTGAACTTATAGACCAATCTAATGTTTTGATACTAAAAATAGAACCAGAAAGTACTATTGTTTTATTATCACCTTTTTTAGATGGTTTTTAATAATTTACATTTATAGCTCCACCTGCTAAAGTTAATATATTCGTAGTTAAAACATTTTGCACAGAAGAAGTTTTAGAATTCTGTACTTGGGCAAAAATTCCTACTGATACGAAAATAGCTAAGATAATTATTAATATTTTTTTCATTTTTTCAAATCATCCTTTTAAAGTAGTACTTTTAAATTTCTTTATGATAATCTTAAGTTTCACATACGATAATTAAAAATTATATATAAAATTACTAACTGCCAAATATTGAGAAACTACTTACCTTTTTCAGTTTCTCACTGTCTTACTTTTTCACTTTTTCACTTCTAAACCTGTATATTATTAATCTACACAATTTTTTCAATTTTTTATACAGAGGAGCATCTCATTAAAGTATATCTTTATAAGATGCTCCTCTAAAATTTCATAATTTTTAGATATCTACTATATATTAGAATTTAAATATTGCTTGTATTGCAAGAAGTCTGTATGTGTCAAGGTCAAAGATTGTCGTTTTTGATCCAGCAATATTTGGATTCGTATCCAAGAAAGCGTTGCAAGCAAGAGTAAGATTTGGATTTGGGCTCCATTCAATTCCGTAAGTATAGGTGATAAAATGTGCTTCTG
>CALFVX010000029.1 GCA_937928765.1 uncultured Endomicrobiia bacterium | reverse complement strand
TTTTTATATTTTTAAAAATTTTAAATTAAGAAAAGTATAATCTATATTTTCTATGGCAAGCAATCATTTATTTTTTTGATCTTTTGATTTTTTTAACAATTTATGTTGAAGTTTTATAATCTTTAGTTTTGTTTTTTCTGTTTTTTCTTCATCTGGAAGAATTTCAATTTTTAACCATAAACCCTCATAAAGCTTAAATTCAAAAACTTCCTTTTTAAAATACATAAAACCTTTATTTTCTAAAATATTTACTACAACTATTTTATCATCTTCTATCCTATCTATAACACCATATATTTTCATAATTATTCATTTTTTAACTTATCAACTATATCTAACAATTGTATAATATCAGTAATTTCAAAATCAGCGCCAGAATCTATAGTATTAAATTCATCACCATATCTTGCAAAAACTGTCTTCATACCAACTTTTTTTGCTCCAACAATGTCTCTCTCTGCCCAATCACCAATCATCAATGTTTCTTCAGGTTTGGTGCCTAACTTTTCAAGTGCCATAAGGAAAGGTTTGGCAGAAGGTTTTCTTTCAGCAGTGTCATCAAAAGTTAGTATAAATTCAAAATAATGCTGAATGTTTAACGATACTACTCTCATCCATACAGGAAGTTTTGGTGCATCAGAAACAATACACATTTTTATTCCACGTTTTACAAGTTCAGTAAGTGTTAAATGCACATGTGGGTATGTATAGACATTTGCTTCTTTTGCCCTTCGGTAGCCAATAATACCAGCAGCAAGAATTTTATAGTCTACATAGCCAAATTCACGAATCAAAACTTTATCAAAAATTTGCTGATCTTCAATACCTTCTTTCCAATAAATACTAAAAATTTTATCAAGCAATTCTTGTTTTGAAATATTAAGTCCAACATCTATCATTGCATCAGCAGCTGCATCAACTGCTGCACGTTTCATTTTCATAAAATCCATAAGTGTATTATCTAAATCAAATATAATCGCTTTTATCATATTTTTTAAAACCTCCTAAATTAAATAATTTTTTAAATCTATTGTTGTTTATTTTATAATCTTTTAAGAATTTTTAACTAAAATATCACTTATAATATTTGCTGCTTCATCAGCACGATCTGCTGCGTTAGATAAATGTCTATAAACTTCTCTAGTTTTTAAGATTTTTTTTATGTCGTCTGACTCAAACAATTCTGATAATCCTTCTCTATACCTATGTTCTACAAAATTTTCTGCTTTTTTTGCACGAACTATACATTCACTTGCAGATTTTGGATCTGACTTTAAAAGTTTTAAAGCACAAACAATATCTTTTGTAGCATTTTTCATTGCTTCTACCATTTTCTTTATATAGATATCTGGTTGAACTTTAAACAAAATCATTTCTTCAACAGTGCTTTTTGCATAGTCAACAATGTCATCAATTGCACGAGATAGAGCAAAGATATCTTCTCTATCAAAAGGTGTTACAAAACTTCTATTTAGTTCGTCAACCAATTTTTTTCTTAACACATCTGCTTCCTCTTCAATTTCTTCAATTTTTTTTCTATTTTCTTCATTAATATTCTCTAAAAAATCATACAATCTTTGTACTCCTTCAGCAACTTTCTCTGCTTGGTTTAATAACATACCTAAAAAATCTTTTTCTTTAGGAAAGAATCTTACTACCATAAAAACCTCCATGGAATTTAAATTTATAAAACCCCAGGTTCAACAAATCCATTTTCTTCCGCCTCAGAAGTAAGTCGTAAAGAACCAAATTGTATTATTTTAACATCTCTTAAATCAATATTTTGCGGATAAAAAATATTAATTTTTTTATTTGAAAAATCTAGATTTTCTACTATACCTAAACATATTAGTTCGTTATCTTTATTTAACAGTCCAACAATTACATTTCTGAATTCATCTTTAACAACATTTTTTATTTTTTTAGTACTGTAAACTTTTTTTAATGCCTCAATTTCTTTCTCAGATAGAGATTTTTCTGAAATAACATATAATCCTTCAAAACCTGACAGTTGTTCTATCCATAATATGTTAGAATCTTTTGTTTTATTTTCTAAAACTTGTCCTGTAAGAAAATAGGCTCTGTCAGTAGATATGTCTTCAAACCTAAATTCTATTTTTTTTATTTTTGAAAAATATTTTTTATACACAAACTCGCGTAATTTTTTTCTTTCTTCAACTGAAGTAGGCGAAGCTTTCTTTGATACTGCTAATCTTATAACTTTGTTTTGAGGTAAAGATTTTACAAGATGTTCAATTTCTTGGTTCCTCTGTAGTAACACAACTGCAAAATTTGTCTCTAAAGCAGACAAAATTTCTATCTCACTATTTCTTAACATTCTTGCACCGTCTCCTAAAACCCAACCTGGAGTGTCTATAATAACAATATCTGAGTTTTTTAAACCATAATTTAGAAGTTTTGTAAAACCGCATATGTAATAAAGAAAATGTTCTGAGGGCGAATGCGAGCCTACAAAATATATCTTGTCAGGTTCTACTTCTGTCATAAATAATATAGGTTTTTTAAAAATTGCTAAACCTAAAGTTGACGGTGGACCTATATCTGATTGTCCTGTATCACAATCTAATACTGAAGGCTTTATTTTTTTAGCAAGAAGCTTATTAGTTATATAAGTAGAAAAAAATGTTTTACCAGTATCTACTTCACCAAAAATTATTAGTGTATTAATTTTATTTATAACTAAATATTCAACAACTTTATCCCAGTCATCAGGTATTGTTCGTGATGCTAAAGGACTTAATTTAATTTCGTTATCCATCTCTACAACAGATGATATTTCTACTTCTAAAGGAATTTTTTTACCTTCAGGAATAAAAATTTCTTCATTTATATCAAATTTCTTCGCTATACTTATAATTTCGCCAGAAATTAATTTTATTTTATTAGGTCCTGATAAAATATAGATACCTTTTGACAAATCTTTTTTTAGCATATTATTATTTAAATCCCCCTATGTTAATTAGAATTTTTATTTATTTTTACTTTTTAAAACACAAAGATGGCCACAATTTTTGTAAAATATTTTTTTCTATTTTAAACAACTTTTTACTTCTAAATTTAATCTTTACAACTTTTTTGTTTTCTATAATTTTTACATTTTTTAAACTAAAATTACCATTTTTATCTGTTTTATCTACTGTACCTTGATAAACCTTATCTTTGTCAACTACAATAATGACATCACCTTTTTTAAAATTTTCTTTTTCTTCTTCTCTTACTAAATTTTCAACACACATACCTACAATACCTACATAAATAGGTACATTTTTGTATAATTTATTAGCTTCTTTTACTATCTCATCTAAAGGAAATCCTTTTTTGGCATAATTTATTAAAATCTCTAGTATTTGTGGAAATTCTGTTTCTTTATATGTCATAAAACTCTCCTTTTTAATATTTAAGATTAATTATAAAATTCTTTATTAAATTCTTCTAACAAATTCCTTTTTTCTTTATCAGAGATAAATGCTGACTCCAAAGCATTTAATATTATTTTTTTTATATCATCTAAATTAAATTTAAAAACATCATATGCTAAATTTAACTCATGGTTTAAATCAATGTTTGAAACAGATGGATCATCAGTATTAATTGTAATTTTTATCCCATAATCATAATATTTTTTTATAGGGTGTTTTTCTATACTATCTACAACTTGTGTTTGTAAATTTGATGTTAAACAAATCTCTAAAGTTAGTCCTTCATTTTTTACTATTTTCATAATCTCTTCGTCTTCATAAATATGTATTCCATGGCCAATTCGTTTTGCACCTAATTTTATAGCGTTGAGGACTTCTTTTGCATCTGCTGCCTCACCTGCATGGCAAGTTATAGGTATTCCTATCATCTTCGCATAATCAAAAAATTTTTTGTATAACAAAACAGAATATTTTGATTCATCTCCTGCTAAATCAATACCTACAACTTCGCCACTAGAAAAATATTTTTCTGCAAGTTTTAATGTTTTCAAATTTTGTTCTTCTGTGATATTGTAGTATCTATAAAGACAAAGTATAACACCAACTTTAATTTTAAAATCTCTTTGTGCATATTTTATTCCATTAAGTATGCTTTTTAATACATCTTCTTCACTAAATCTAATCTCAGGATTAGTTTGTAGTGGAGGAGCAAATCTTAATTCCAAATATTTAACATTTTCCTTTTCAACAGCGTCTTGGCAACTTTCGTATGCTATACGTTCTAATACATCAGGAAATTTTAAAAAATTATAAAAAAAATCAAATGTTTTAAGAAATTCGCTAAGAGATCTACATTGAGGAGACACTTGGACATATTTTTTTAATTCGTTAACATCATTTGTTGGAAGCGAAAAATTGTGTTTTTTAGCTATATCCAAAATAGTCTCTACTCGGACAGAACCATCTAGATGTCTATGTAAATCAATTTTAGGTAATTTTACAATTTCTTTATTCATAATTAAGGAAGGATTTTATTATATAAAAACATTAATTGATATGTCAATAAAAGAAAAGAAACAAAGGAATTAATTTTTATACCATCTTTGTAATGGTAAAACATCAAAATTAATTTTTTGTGTAAGAATATTATAATTTTTCTTCAACTCTTTAATAGATTCTACAACACATAATGCAGCTTCAATTGTTGTAACAATAGGAATATTATTAACTGTTGCAGCCCTACGAATATAAAACCCTTCTGAAAACGACTTACCTTTACCTGTTGGTGTGTTGATAACTAAAACAACTTCTTTGTTTGAAATAATATCTACAATATTAGGCCTTCCTTCAGAAAGTTTATTAATTTTGTCACATTCTATATTGTGTTTTGAAAAAAATTCTTTAGTTCCGGAAGTCGCTATGAGTTTAAATCCTAAATCTACAAGATTTTTAGCTATTTTTAAACCTTTATTTTTATCTTTATTGCTTAAACTCAATAAAATCTTACCACTTAAAGGAATATTATTAGAAGCTGCAAATTGCGACTTTGCATATGCTAAAGGGAAGGTTTTATCTATACCCATGACTTCTCCTGTAGACCTCATCTCTGGTGATAGTACTATATCTACATTAGAAAACTTACTAAATGGCAAAACAACTTCTTTAACTGTATAAAATTTTAAATCAAAAATTTTTTCTTGTGCAAAATTATATTCTTTAAGCAAAGAAGAAAGACTATGGCCTAGCATAACTTTTGTTGCAACTTTTGCCACAGGCAAACCTATCGATTTTGAAACATAAGGCACTGTTCTTGAAGCACGAGGATTAACTTCTAAAATATAAATTATTCCATCTTTTATTGCAAGCTGTAAATTCATAAGTCCTTTTACTTTTAATTCTTTAGCTAAAGATGAGACATACTTAAAAATTGTTTTAATTTGTTCTTTTGTTAAAGAGATCGGAGGAATAACACAAGCACTATCACCTGAATGTACACCTGCTGCTTCAATATGTTCCATAATGCCAGCAATAAAAACATCTTTACCATCACAGATTGCGTCAACATCAACCTCTGTAGCATTTTCTAAAAATCTGTCTATTATAACAACATCTGAAGGTGATGAGGATTTATTATAGTTATCAAACAAAATTGATAAATAATTTTTTAGAGAATTTTCATCATAAATTATCTCCATTGCTCTTCCACCTAAAACATACGAAGGTCTAACTATTACAGGATAGCCTATCTGTTGAACTATTTTAATTACTTCTTTATAACTTCTTGCGTGCCCATGTGCAGGATATGGTAATTTTAATCTCTTTAAAACTCTTGCAAATAATTCTCTATCTTCTGCTAAAGCAATATTTTCTGGTTGTGTTCCTAAAACTTTCACTCCAAAAGATTTTAACTTCAAAGCTATATTAAGCGGGGCTTGGCCACCAAACTGTAATATAATACCAAAAAGTTTTGTATTATTTAATTTAGCAACAACTTCTTCATTTTTATAAATGTTGATCACATCTTCAAAAGTAATTGGTTCAAAATAAAGTTTATCTGAAGTGTCATAATCAGTAGAAACTGTCTCTGGATTACAATTAACCATAATGGATTCTAAGCCTTCTTCTTTTATAGACATTACTGCATGTACACAACAATAATCAAATTCTATACCTTGACCTATACGATTTGGTCCAGAGCCTAAAACTATTACTTTACCTTTCTTATTTTTCTTAGCAACAAAACTTTCGTTAAAATATGTGTTTTTTTCAAGTTGAGATGTTAAATTCTTATATTTAAAGTTTATAATATCTTTCACACCATCATATGTGGAATAAAAATATGGTGTGTGGGCTTCAAATTCTGCTGCACAAGTATCTACAACTTTATAATTAGGTATAATATTTTCTTTGATTCTCAAATTTGTCAATTCTTTTTCTTCTATTTTCAACAAGTATGAAAGTTGTTTGTCAGAAAAACCACATTCTTTTGCTTCTATCATAATTTGTTTTAATTTTTCTTTATCTTTTTTTTCTTTAAAATTTTTTATTTTGTTTTCCATATCCAATATTTCTTTAATCTGATATATAAACCACTTATCTATACCAGACAATTCAGTAATTTTTTCAATATCAAATCCTAATTTTAATGCATATCTGATATAAAAAATTCTGTCACAATTAGGGTTGCGTAAATTATATTCTACAAGTTTTAAAAATTCTTGTTTTTCATAATTTTGATTATCAACTAAAGAAATTTTCTCTACAAATTCATCTTGTGCAAAACCATCATTTCCAAGTCCGTATCTACCAATGTCTAATTCACGAATTGCTTTTTGTAAAGATTCTTTAAAAGTTCTTCCTATAGCCATAACCTCACCTATAGATTTCATCTGTGAACCAAGAATTTGATACTTTTCATCTATAATCTTTCCATCTTTCATTACAGGTTTAAATTTTTCAAACGCAAACTTTGGTATTTTAACTACAACATAATCAATTGTAGGTTCAAAACAAGACGGTGTTTTTTTTGTAATGTCATTTGGTATTTCATCTAAAGTATAACCTATTGCTAACAAAGCAGCAATTTTTGCTATTGGAAAACCAGTAGCTTTTGACGCTAAAGCAGAAGATCTTGAAACTCTAGGATTCATTTCTATTATAACTATTCTACCATTTTTTGGATTCACTGCAAATTGTATATTAGAACCACCAGTTTCAACACCTACCGTTCTTATACATTTAAACGCCATATCACGCATAATTTGGTATTCTTTATCTGTTAATGTTTGTGCAGGTGCTACAGTTATAGAATCTCCTGTATGTACTCCCATAGGATCAAAGTTTTCTATGCTACATATAACGACACAATTGTCTTTACAATCGCGCATTACTTCAAGTTCGTATTCTTTCCATCCATTAAGATACTCTTCAATTAATATTTCTGATATCATAGAAGACTGTAACGCATTTTTTGCTGATTCTATAAATTCATCTTCGTTGAAAACAATTTTTGACCCTGTCCCACCTAAAGTAAACGAAGGACGAATTATTAAAGGAAAGCCAATTTCTCTTGCTATTTTTTCTGATTCAGAAAGGTTATATGCAAAACCGCTTCTTGGCAGATCAAGACCTGCTTTTAACATCGTTTCTTTAAAAAGTTTTCTATCTTCTCCGCGTCTAATTGCATCAACTTTTGCTCCTATAAGTTCTACCTTATATTTGTCAAGAACACCATATTCGTGAAGTTTCACTGCAAGATTTAAAGCAGTTTGTCCACCAAGTGTAGGAAGGAGAGCTTCTGGATGTTCTTTTTCTATAATTTTTTCTAAAATTTCTGGTATGAGTGGTTCTACATAAGTAGCATCAGCAAATTCTGGGTCAGTCATTATTGTAGCAGGATTTGAGTTTACAAGTATAATTTTATAACCTTCTTTTTTTAATGCTTTAATTGCTTGCGTGCCTGAATAATCAAACTCACATGCTTGTCCTATAACAATAGGACCTGAACCAATTATAAGTATTTTTTTTATGTCTTTTCTTTTAGGCATATACTTTAAGAATTTATCTTAAAAATATTAAACTAAAGATAATTTTTTGTCCATCAATTTCGCAAATTCATAAAATAAATATTTTGAATCATTAGGTCCTGGAGAAGATTCAGGATGATATTGCACTGCAAAAATTGGTAAAGTTTTGTGCTTTAGTCCTTCACAAGAGTAATCATTAAGATTTATGTGTGTAACTTCTAATTCTTTATTTCCTTTTATATAAAGTTTACCCTCAATCTCCTCCATCTCAACTGCAAAATTATGGTTTTGAGAACTAATTTCAATTTTTTGTGTCTCAAGATTTTTTACAGGATGGTTTATTCCATGATGACCAAATTTTAGTTTATATGTTTTTCCTCCTAAGGCTAGTGCTATCATCTGATGTCCAAGACAAATACCAAATATTGGAAGGTAAGTTTTAGTAGAACTAATATAATAAATAATTTTTTCTACTGTTTTAAATACATAATTTACTGCTTGTGGATCCCCAGGACCATTTGAAATAAAAATTCCGTCAGGGTTATAATTTAATATTTTTTCATAAGAAGTATTTGCTGGAACTACTGTAAGCTCACAACCTACATTTCTTAAAGATCTTAATATATTAAATTTGCAACCACAATCTATAACTATAACTTTATATTTTGTAGATATTTTTTCAAAGTCATAAAAGATATTTTCTTTTAAGGGATATATATCAATTTTTTCATTACCAATATCTTTAGAAAAAGGTTTGTATTCTTTATCAAATACAACATCTTTAACCAAATCCCTTCCTACAATAGAAGGTAGTTTTTTAACTTTTTTTAATAAAATATCTAAATTTTTTTCTTTTGAAGAAATAATTCCCATCATCGAACCTTTATCTCTGAGATATTTAGTTAAGGCACGAGTATCTAATTTTTCAATACCTACAATTTTATATTTTTTTAATATTTTATCTAAACTAAACTTTGCTTGCCAATTAGAATAAGTTTTTGAAAATTCGTGAACAACAAAACCTTCCACCTGTGGTTTTACAGATTCAAAATCATAATGTGTAATACCATAATTACCAATATGAGGGTAAGTCATTACAACTATCTGCCCTTTATATGACGGGTCAGTCAATATTTCCTCATATCCAACCAATCCTGTGTTAAATACAACCTCACCAAAAGTTTCATCTTCATAACCAAAAATTTTACCTTTAAAATACATTCCTGTCTCTAACATTAGTATGCCTTCTATCATAATTTTCTCCTCATATTTAGGATTTTTTTAAGAGAAAAATTTAATTTAAGATGAGAAACAAAATTATATACTATTATCTTTTTTCAGTATTCTATAAAAACAAAAAAATAAAAGTATTATAATTATACCCCAACTTGATAACATAAAAATTAAAGCTTCTGTTTTCATATTTTGAATTTTAATTTACAAAACAAAATTGTAGAAATCAAGTTTTGTTTTTAAAGTTTATTTTTATAACATCGCCATCTTGCACAATATAATCTTTACCTTGAATCTTTATAAGTCCGTATTGATGAAGAATTTTTATATCTTTATAATTTTTGAAATCTCTAATATTATATACTTCTGCGTTAATAAATCCTTCTTTTATATCTGTATGTATTTTTTCTGCTGCTTCCAAAATATTAGAATTTTCTTTTATCAACCAACTACGGAATTCTTCACCTACAGTAGTGTAAAAAGTTATTAAACGCAAAATTTTTTTTGATTCTATTATAAAATTTTTTAGTTCATCTTCTGGAATTTTATATTCTTCTCTTAAAACTTTTTGTTCTTCATAAGTAAAAGAATACAAGTTTAATTCAAATTTCCCACATAAAGATAATACTTTTTGTTTTGTTTCATTTTCAATTTGTATTTTAATTTCTTCAATTTCTTTTCTTGGTGTATTTTCGTCATAGTTTAATAAATATATAATATCTTTGTTAGTTAAAATCTGTTTAAATAAATAGATTATTTCTTTATCTTGTGTTTTAATATTATTTAAAAAATTTTTTATTTCATACATAGAATTAGAAGAATTTATTATATTAATCACATCTTCTATAATACTCAATCTCTCAGAAGAAATTTTATCTTTTAACCTTGCTTTTGGTAATATTTTGTTTCTATAGTTTTGTAAAACTTCTAAATCAGCTAGTGCTAATTCTAAAAAAATAATTTTTATTTCATCTAAAGGATTAACTTTATTTATTGTAGTAGAAACTGTTTCATCTTGAAAAAATCTTAATATCTGAACCACAGCATCAACTTCTCGTATTGAAGAAAGGAATCTGTTCCCTAAACCTTCACCTTTAGAAGCACCTTTTATAAGTCCTGCTATGTCAACAAATTTTATTGTAGAATATGTTTTTTTTTCAGGATTAAACATAGAACATAAGAGATCTAGATTCTCATCAGGTACTTCTACTATACCAACATTTGGTTGTATAGTAGTGAAAGGAAATTTTTCTATTGGAACAGAAATTTTGGTAAGTAAAGAAAAAATTGTTGATTTTCCAACATTCGGTAGACCTATTATTCCTATCTCCATAAACTTAATAACTATTATTTACAAAACTACAACAATACCAAATTATCCACATGAATAACTTCTTCTGATTTTATCTTCGGATATATTTTTTTAATTTCTTGAGTTTTTTTACCTTTTATTGCTTCAATCTCATCTGAACTATAATTTACAATTCCTCGCGCAATTTCTTTTTTGTCAACAACACAATATATGCTTACAACATCTCCTTTAGAAAATTTTCCTTCAACATATTTAATTCCTACCGGTAGCAAACTTTTATGATTTTTAATTAATGCAAAAGACGCTCCTTCATCAATAAAAATTTTTCCTTTAATTTTTTTACCAAAAGCAATCCATTTATCCCGAGATGTAATTGCAGAATTTAATCTTGCAGTATAAAACTTTGTACCTATTTTTTTATTTTTTAAAACAATATCTGATATAACATTATCTTTAATTCCGTTTGCTATTATCATTTCAACACCACTTAAATAACATATCTTTGCAGCTTCAAATTTTGTTTTCATTCCACCTGTTCCACAGAAAAATTTTGACCTAGAAGAAATAACACACTGTTTTTCTAACTCTTCAATATTATAAACTTCTTCAATAATCTTTGCGTCTTTATAAATACTCGGATCTTTATTATAAACACCATCTACATCTGTTAAAATTATAAGTATATCGGCATCAATTTTTGCAGCAACTATAGCAGATAGAGTATCGTTATCTCCAAGTTTTATCTCTTCTGTAACAACTGTATCGTTTTCATTAATTATTGGTATAACGCCAATTTTTAATAAATAATTTAGTGTATTTTTTATATTAATATATCTTTCGCGAAAATCAAAATCTTCTCTTGTTAACAATATCTGTGCTACCTTAAGATCAAATTTTTTAAATGTTTCAATATATCTATTCATTAACAAAGGCTGACCTATTGCTGCATATGACTGTTTTTCTACAATAGAGGTTGGTTTCGAAACAACTTTGTAATCTTTAAGTCCACTAGCTATCGCTCCTGAAGAAACAATTATAACTTTGCAATTATTATCTTTTAACAATTTGACCTGTTGGGCAACAGAATATAAAAACTGTTCTTCACCTCTTAACATTAAATGTGAACCAATTTTAATTACTATTTTATTGTATCTCATATTTTTTTATATAATAATCTTATTAACTATTCAACTTTTTGTTTATAGGATACGATATCTCTTTACTAAAATCCAAAACAGGTTTTACACCTAATACTGTAAAAAAACATTTTACTATCCAATAAATGAACTTGCCTGACTTCATGAAATTTGTCATAAAAAAATACTACAAAAATTAGTCTCAAAATTCCTGAAAATAAAAATAAAGTTAATAATTTTGAATTATTTATAACAAAAGGTATATGTGTTGCTAACCATCCAGAAAGAAGTGTCCCCAAAAATATAAAAAATCCGTGTGTAAAATTAAAGTACCCTACACATCTCGTTCTTACTTCTTCTGATGCAACATAAAAAATAAAATTTACAACTGAAAGATTAAATTCTGCCCATAAATATCCACTAAAAAAATTTATCAATATAAAATAAAAAATATTTTTAGACAATAACCATAAAATTGGTACAAAACAAATCAAAAATCCTGTAATTTTTATAATTTTTACATTACCTATTTTATCAGCCTCTTTACTCCAAAAAGGTAAAAATATAAGTCCAGATATAGCAGATGAAAGTGTTACAATTGTATATCCATAATATGACATTTTCAATTCTTTCAACATATAAACACTAAAAAATGGTGCTGCTATATTAACTGCAAAACTAAACAAAGAAATAAAAAAAACATATTTAACAAAATTACTTTCTTTAATCCTTTTAACAAATTGCCAATATGTAAACCTTCTTTCTTCTGAAAATTTTACTTCTAAATCTTCCATTTTACTTATAAAATATCCTGAAATTGTTCTTAATATACTAGCTAAGAAAAATAAAATTACAAATCCGTAAAATTTATTTTTTATTATTCCTAAGAAAAATCCTGCTAAAAAACTCGCAACTAAATTTATAACACCCAAAACTTTACCTCGCCATGAAAAATATTCTCCATATTTATTTTTAATCTACTTTTTGTGTATTCTACAATATCTGCAACTTTTAAGTGGACAATTGAACCAAAAAATTGTGATAGAGCATTCAACAATCCTATTTGAAAATTTTTTGCACCTAAGATTAATACAAAAGGTACGATATAGTTCACAGTGAATCCCATCATAATAGATGCAAAAATACCATCTAAGAACGAATAATATAAACTTTTTGATTTATTCATATAATAAGAAGGGCATTAAAAAAGTATAATTTTATATTATTTTATTAATGCATCTATATCTTCGTCAGACAATTTATCACCTATTGATTTTAAAAAATCAGCATTTGATTTTGTATTTTTTAAAAGTTCAACTAACCTTTCCATAGCTTCAATAGGTGTTAACTGCATTAAAGCTTTTCTTAAAACCCAAATTTTTTTAAGATTTTTTTCTTGGATCAACAATTCTTCTTTTCTTGTTCCTGAACGAGTAATATCTATTGCAGGAAAAACTCTTCTGTCAGCAAGTTTTCTATCAAGATATATTTCCATATTACCAGTACCTTTAAACTCTTCAAAAATAACATCATCCATACGTGAACCTGTCTCAACTAAAGCAGTAGCAATAATTGTCAATGAACCCCCTTCTTCAACTTTTCTTGCTGAACCAAAAAATCGTTTAGGCCTCTGTAAAGCAGTAGCATCTAACCCACCTGATAAAACTCTTCCACTTGAAGGTGTGATTGTATTATATGCTCGTGCCAGTCTTGTAATGGAATCTAACAAGATAACAACATCATGTCCGTGCTCTACTAATCTTTTGGCTTTTTCTAAAACCATCTCTGATACCTGCACATGACGCTCTGCAGGTTCATCAAAAGTTGAAGAAATTACCTCACATTTAACTGTTCTTATCATATCAGTAACTTCTTCAGGACGCTCGTCAATAAGTAATGCTATAAGCTTGATATTAGAATAGTTTTTAGTAATAGCATTAGCAATTCTTTGTAGTAAAACGGTTTTTCCGGTTCTTGGTGCTGCATTTATTAATGCACGCTGTCCTTTACCCAAAGGTGTTAAAAGATCTATTACTCTCGTAGAAATTTCTTCTCTTGTTGTTTCAAGAACAATTTGTTCCTGAGGATATAAAGGTGTTAAATTATCAAACAAAGGCCTATTTCTAATTTTTTCAGGATCTTCCCCATTGACAGTTTTTATCTGTAACAAAGCATAATATTTTTCATCATTTTTTGGTGGTCTTACATAACCGCCAACAGTATCTCCTTTTCTTAACCCAAAACGTTTAATCTGTGAAGGAGAAATATAGATATCCTCGTTACTTTGTAAATAATTAAAATTTTGTGATCTAAGAAACCCAAATCCATCAGGTAAAATTTCTAACACACCTTCATTGTACATAAGACCATTTGTCTGTGACTGTACTTCAATAATCCTTGAGATTAGTTGTTGCTTTTTTAATCCTTCTATATTTTCTATTTTAAGTTCTTTTGCAAGTTTCATCAAATCCTGTAGTTTCATCTTTGCTAAAGATGACATATCAAATGTTATTTGTTGTAAAGTCATAAAAATAAATCCTCCTTTTTAGAAATTATTATATTTTATTTATTGGTTTGTTAAGAACTTTGGAATTGTCTAATTTTAAAATTCATTTTCTATGAAAAGTTAAAAACTTGTAAATATTTTTTCCCTATAAAAATAAGAAAAATTAGTTTAATAATGTGATATTACTTCTTGCAGATTTTATTTGCATATATAAAAAGAGTTCAATAATTTACAAAACATAAACTGATTTTTTAGTTTTTATCTTAGCTATGATTAGATAAAAGGCTACACTTTTGTTGTACATACTTCAACCAGGAAAGCAGTTATTATTTTTTATTTTATAAAATAAAAATTTTTTTGTCAATAAGTTGAAATAAAAATGTTTTTTATATAAATTTCTACTATGAAAAGATACTCTTTTTTTATCTTGTTTATTTTTATAATTTCTTTTTCTTTTTGTCAAGATTTGGTTCAAAAAATAGAAGAAGTTAGCAAAAAATTACCTCAAGCAAAAATTACTGAAAATGTAATATATATTAAACCAGATATACAATTCTATCTTCCTAACGGATCTATCGATGTTATTTTTAAAGAAAGTTATAACAAAAGATATTTAATAAATTTTTATTCAAAGTACGATTTTGTAGACAATTTTATGGGATTTAATTTAGACTTTGGTTATGAAATTATACCTTTATTAGGTGTAAATTTATATGACAAAGTTGACTTTTCAGAATTTTTTGCAAATCAAGAAACAATTTTTAGAGCACAAGCTATCGCTCCTTACACAAAAATAAAATTTTCTAAAACCTCATCTTTGAACTTATGGTTAGGTTTTGAACGCACAACTATAACCTCAATAGAAAAATTAGTAAAACTTGAGCAAGGAAAAAATGTTTTAGGAAAAATTTATTTTGTATATGACAACTTAAAACATACAAATGGCATTGAAAATGAGAATTTTAACAAAGAAAAATATATTTTATTGCAACTAAGAAATTCAATAAAATCTTTTGGCAGTGATTATGATTATGCTAATATTGAGTTAACTTTTATATACAATTTTAAAATTTTAAAAGAACAAGTTTTAGAATATAGCTTTAAAACAGGATACCCTATTTTTTCAAATCAAAAACCTTTATCTGAAATATATTATTTAGGTGGATATCAAAATCTTAAAGGTTATAGATACAAAGAATTTTCTGCTGAAGCAATTTTTTATAATCAGCTTAAATATAAAATTCCTATAGCAAAAACTGCCGAATTAAACTTGTTAGGTATCACATTTTCTATTCTAACATGGGATACATTTTTAGAAATAGCAAAGTTTGGCAATAAAGATATATTAAATAATAACGAAAATTTTAAACATTGTGTTGGAAGTGGACTTGACTATACATTCACAATTTTTAAAATTTTACCTGTAAAAATTAATCTAACATTAGCCCAAGCTTTTGAAAATATACCTCCTCAAATACATATTACTATTTCAACAACTTATTATACATGGAAAACAGAATAAAAATTGATTTCAGAAACTATATAGAAAGGAGACCGATTTTATGAACACAAACAATAATACAAAAAACAAAAAACATCAATATACTTTAGTAATAATAAAACCAGATGCATTAGTAAAATCATTAACAGGCAATATTCTTACTCGCCTTTCAGAAGCTAAACTAAGAATTATAGCAGCAAAAGTTGTAAAAGTTTCAAGAGAACTTGCTGAAAAACATTATTCACATCTTTTAGACAAGCCATTCTTTAACGATCTTTATGATTATTTCTCAGGTAAAACATATGGTCCAGAATATGAACGTATATTAGCATTTGTTTATGAAGGTGAGGATGCTATATTAAGAGTACGAAAAATAGCCGGCGCTACAAATCCTTTAGAAGCAGATCCAACAACTATTCGTGGAGCATACGGAAGGATTAATAAAAAAGGTATTATGGAAAATGTAATACATTGTTCTGACTGTGAAGAATCTGCAGAAAAAGAAATAAAATTATGGTTTAAACCAAACGAAATTGTAGAGCCTATTTATCCTACAAAAGTTGTTTATAAAAACAACTATCCTGTAATAGAATGGAAATAAAAATTTTTCTATAAAAAGATAGAAATTTCAAGTTTTGGTATAGTTAATTTCAAAAATTCTATCTTTGCTTCTTTGAACAAATTTTTAAAATTTTCGTCGTTGTAATCTTGGCAAGTGACAAATCTTTTTATTTTAGCATTAACTATCATTTTTGCACAAATTATACATGGTGAATGAGTACAATACATTGTAGAATTTGTTATATCAATCCCATAAACAGCAGCTTGGATTATAGCATTTTGTTCAGCATGTACTGCACGACAAATTTCATGTCTTTCTCCTGAAGGAATTTTAAGTTGGTCTCTTAAACAACCTAGTTCTAAACAATCTTTTGTATTAGATGGTGCGCCATTATATCCTGTAGTTAAAATTCTTTTATCTCTAACAATAACAGCACCTACATGATGCCTTCTACAAGTAGACCTCTCCGCAACAAGAAATGCTAGTTTTAAGAAATATTCATCCCAGCAAAGACGTTTAATTTCCAACATATATTTTTGAATATATCTTTTCTAATATTTTATCAATTTTTTTATACAAATTTTCCAAAGTTGAGTTATTGCTAATATAAAAATCTTTCAATTCTTTACACTTATGAATCTGTTGTCGGACTGATTTGTTTGATTTTTCTTTATTCTCTATTTCTAAAAATTCTTTATATGTTTTAGGGTCACCTTCACGATTTCTTAACTTCATAAATTTAAATCTTAATATCTTAGGTGCTGAAATATATAGTAAAAAAAATTTATTATTAAACTTTTCTTTAAATTCTTTTATTTCATCAGGATTACGAAAACTGTCTACAACAACTTTATCAAAATCTTTGCTATTTTTGACTATATCATCTATTGTCCATTTGGCTAAAATATTGCTACCATATTTTTTTCTTAATTTATTTCCAAGATTAACAAGATTTATCCTTGTAGGAAAAATTTTTTGTTTATCGGCAATTTTTCTTAATATATCAGATAAAGATGTTACATAAAATCCTTTTTTACTAAGATATTTACAAATTTCTCCTTTTCCTGCAGCATTGGGTCCTGTTAATCCTAAAATAACTTTCATAAAAATATCGTGTATTAAAAAATAAAAAAATTATACCACTAATACTTTATATAAAAACTAAAAAGATTAATAAAATAATACTAAAATTAATTTATTCTAAATCTTCGCCTCCTAAAGTTTTTTTCTTAGCTTCCTGTTTAACTTTTTCTACTGCTTTATTTATAATTTGCTCAACTTTTTTTGACAATGCTTCTATAAAATCTTCCCCTGTTCTTAATCCTTGCTGTTTTACCATTTTTTTTACTTTACTTACTACTACTAATATATCTGCCATATTATTTTTCCTCCTTTTTAAAAAGTTTTGTTAACTTTATTTATGAAATTTTTATTTTTTATAGACGATAAAGTCAAAAAATTATATATAAAAACATTACCTCCAAAAAAGAAGGACCAAAAACTATAAATAACAAAACTATAACAACAAAAAAAACATAAAAATATCAACCAACAACTCAAAAACTGATACAACTTATACCATCAAATAAAACATCCAAAAAATATACTTAAACTCTTGAAACTTATAATTTTTTTCAGCTCTAACAACTTAAGAAAGTATGGCAAAGACACAAAAACTAAACTACAAAAATTTCAATGCAAATATCGTAGAATACAATTCGTCACTTACAATAAGAAATATCTTTCTTCTAAATACAGACCTATTTGTGGAATCTACTAATATGCCTTGCTTAAATAAATTTTATTTTGTATATTTTGTATTATTAAAAGTTAA
>CALFVX010000028.1 GCA_937928765.1 uncultured Endomicrobiia bacterium | reverse complement strand
AATTCAGAAATAAGATGAGATGAAAAAAATATTGTTTTTCCCTGAGATTTTAGTTTTAATATAAATTCTCTAATTTCTTTGATACCCAAAGGGTCTAGCCCGCTTGTAGGCTCGTCAAAAATTAAAAGTTCTGGATCATTAATAATTGCTTGAGCTAGACCTAATCTTTGAATCATACCTTTTGAATACTCAGATACTCTTCTATGAATATCATCTGAAAGTTTTACAAAGTCTATAACTTTTTGTAATTTTTCTTTTAAAACAACACCGCTAAGACTTGCATAAAATTTTAATAATTCATAACCTGTAAAGTTTTTGTTAAAATTTACAAATTCTGGTAAATATCCAATATATTTGTTTATTTTCCAATTTGGTAGTTTATTACCTAAAATAAATATTTCTCCGTTGTCAGGGTATAATAGTCCTAAAATAAGTTTTATAGTAGTTGTTTTACCAGAACCATTAAGTCCTAATAGTCCAAAAATTTCGTTTTTGTAAATTTCGAAGTTTATATTTTCAACACCAACAATTTTTTTATATCCTATAATTTTATACTTTTTATAAATTTTAGTAAGATTTTTTATTTCTGCAATTTTTTTGCTTTCCATATATTGATTTTACACTTTTATAAATTTAACTTTTTTAACACCATCAATTTTTACAATTTTGTCGATTGCTTCTTTTGATAATTCATTATCTATATTTATAAAAGTTAATGCATCTTTACCTTGGACTTTTCTTGCTACAAACATCTTACCAATGTTTATATTATAATCACCTAAAATTGTACCTATTTTCCCTATAACACCGGGTTTGTCTAGATTGGAAACCACAATAATATTGCCTTCAGGTTCAACATCTACATCTATGTCGTTAACTTCTATTATTCTATAATTATTTTGTGAAATTATTGTTGCAGATATTCTGTTTATTTCTTCATTAGCATTTTTTAGCTGGATTGTGATATATTCTTTATACTCTTTACCTTCAAAAACTTTTGATTCTTTTATTAATATTCCGCGCTCTTTTGCAATAATTTGTGCATTTACAAAATTTAGCTGTATATCAACAAAATTTGATAAAAAATTCTTTACATAAGCAGAGGTTAATACATAAGTATTTAATTTACTAAAAATTTCTCCGAAATATTGAACATTAATTTCTTTTATACCACCTTCTATTAGCTGTCCGTGCAAACTTCCAAGTTTTTCTAAAAGTATAATATATGGATTTAACCTTTTATAAGTTTCTTGATCTAAAGAAGGAATATTTACAGCATTTCTTATAACACCGTTTATAAAGAAATCTATTATCATATGAGATACTTCTTGTGAAATTTTTATCTGAGCTTCTTCTGTAGATGCACCCAGATGTGGAGTAAGAACAATGTTTTCAACACTAAATAAAGGAGAGGAAAAATCTGGAGGTTCTTTTTCAAATACATCTATTGCAGCAGACGATACTTTTCCTGACTTTAACGCTTCATATAAATCGTTTTCATTAACAATTCCTCCACGAGCACAGTTTACTATCTTTACACCATCTTTCATCTTTTCAATTGTAGATTTATTTATAAGATTTTTAGTTGTTTCTGTTTTTGGTACATGTAAACTTATAATATCTGCTTCTTTTATTACTTCATCTAAAGATTTTAGCTCGACACCTAATTGATGAGCATAATCTTCAGAAACAAAAGGATCATAAGCTATAATTTTCATATCAAAAGATTTCATCCTTTTTGCTACTTCAGAACCAATTCTTCCTAATCCGATAAGTCCTAGTGTTTTTCCTTGAAGTTCGTTTCCTACAAATTTTTCTCTTTCCCATTTTGCAGATTTTAAAAAATTATGTGCTTGTGGAATATTTCTCATCATTGCAAGCATAATTCCTATAGTATGTTCACATGCAGAAATTGTATTTCCAGATGGGACATTCATTACAACTATACCTTTTTTATTTGCTGATTGGATATCTACATTATCAACTCCTGTTCCTGCACGACATATAAGTTTTAATTTATCTGCTTTTTCTATAACTTCTTTTGTAACTTTCACCTCTGATCTTATAAGAAGACAATCATAAGATTCAACTAATTTTGTTAGATCTTCTTGTGAAGGTTTTGGTTTTATATCAACTTGTATTTCTGGATGATTTAATAAGATTTCTAACCCTTCGGTATTTTTATATGTCATTAAAATCTTATATTTTTTCATACATTTAACCCTTTTTACTATTATAATTTTAAGAGTTAATTATTTCTTCAAAAGCTTTTACAGCTTTACCTAATTCTACTTTATATCCAAATTTATTTAATACAATTTCTAAACCAGAAATACCTACTATTAGATCAAATTTATCAATATATCCCATATGCGCAATTCTTACTATTTTACCTTTAAGTTTATCCTGTCCTCCTGCAATAGAGATGCCAAATTCTTCTCTTAATGTTTTTACAACTTTTTGCCCATCAATATTTTCTGGCATTGAAATCGGTGTTACAATATTACTAATATGTAGTTCATCACAGAAGATTTTTAGTCCAATAGATTTTACTGCTGTCCTTGTTGCAAAAGCAAGTTTTTCTGTTTCTTGCCAAATTTTTTCTAAAGTTTTTCCCTTTATAATTTCTATGGCTTTATGTACTGCTACAACTAAACTTACTGCTGGTGTAAAAGGTGTTTCTTTGTTTTCAATTGATTTTTTCATTTTTTTGAAATCTAAATAAAATTTTGGCGATGTAGATTTCTCTACTAATTGCCACGCTTTTTGACTTACAGATACAAATGATAACCCTGGAGGACACATTAATCCTTTTTGTGAACCAGTAACTGCTACATCTATATACCAGTCGTCAACTAAAAATTTTTGATTTACTGAACCACTTATACTGTCTACAACTAAAACTGCTTGTGTATCTTTTACAATTTTACCTATTGTTTCAATATCATTTACAATACCAGTAGATGTTTCAGTATGTGTTGTAAAGACAGCTTTTATATTTTTATTTTGTTTAAGTAAATCTTCTACATCTTTAGGATTTATTGCTTTACCCCAATCTACTGAAATTTTGTTTACCTTTATTGAATAAGCTTGACAAATTTTTTCCCACCTATCGCCAAAGTTACCACAAGATGCAACTATCACTTCATCTCCATAAGATAATAAATTAACTACAGATGCTTCCATTGCGGCTGTTCCTGAACCTGTTAGCATTAAAACATCATTCTTTGTTTGAAAAACATATTTCATTCCTTCAATAACATCTACAAAAATTTTTCCAAATTCTTGTGTTCTATGATGAAGTATAGGTCTTGACTCTGCCTGAGCAACTTCTGGTGGTACTGGCGTTGGTCCTGGTGTTAATAAAAAATATTTTTTCATATTATCTTCCCCTTTCAAAAGTATTAAAATTTAAGTTTAAATACTACTAAATAAAAATTGTTTTTTTCAACAGGAAGAAAAAATAAAATTTTGATGTAAAAAAACTAAATTTCTTTTCCTGAAATAAAAAACTTATCTTTTGCTATGTGATGAATTGTTTTTGCTCTATGTGTGATAAGATATTTGTCATATACTTCTTTTTCTATTTCACAATGTAGTACTTTTCCTACATAAAGAATTACACCATTATATTCTTTTTTATCTATAACTTTTGCTTCTATAAAACCAATACATTCTTTTATGTGAACACAGTTTACTTTAACTCCTTTTTCAGGAATAATTTTTGCCAATTTAAACTTATTTTTTTTTCTACCTGAAGTTTTTCCTGTTGTTTTTATAACATCTAAAAGTTCAACTTGTGGAATATTTATTACAAATTCTTTATATTTATTTATAAGTTCTGCTGTATAATGTGAAGAAGCAACACAAATTATTACAAGTGGTGGCTCGTCATTTAAAGGTGTTATCCATGCAATAGGTGCTACATTTTTTATTTTCTCATCTCCAGAAGTTATAATACAACATGGTCCATGGTTTATTAGATGATAAAATTCTTCTGGTTTTAAGGTTATTTTCATAATAAGTAAATTTTAATAAAATTATAAACATAAAATCAACAATTAAAAAAATAATCAAAAAATTATATAGACGGCACCAATAAAGATGCCGTCTATATTTTTTTGTATTTTGTTGTTAAAACTTAAGATTAGCACCTATAAGAAAATTTCTAGGTGAGGAAGGATAATAATATCCTAAATAAGCAATCTCAGAATATTTTTCATCAGTTATATTATTAAATAATAAGTATAGCTCTAAATTGTTGGATTTATTGTATGAAATTTTTATATCTGTAATAGAATAACCTTTTAATTTTGTTGTTGTTTGCCAATAATCACTACCGAAAAATCTTTCATCTACAGTTGTGTTTGTTAATTTTATATTAAAATTAAATGGTAGATTAAAAGCAAAAGAAAAATTATATTTATTTTGTGGAACTAAAGGAACCTTTTTGTCTTTGTAAGGACCATTTTCAAATTTAGCATTGATGAATGTATGCGCCAAACTTACATCTATATTTTTTATATTTAATTTTAAATTTGTTTCTACTCCGCTTCGTAAAGTTGTTGATGGATAGTTTTCATTAAGCATAGTGGTATTGTTGTAATATATTTCTTTTTCTGTTTTTATATTAAAAATTGAAAGATTGAAATTCAAATTTTTAATATCATATTTTAAACCAAAATCTAAATCTTTACTAATTTGTGGTTCCAATTGGTTATTATAAATTCCCCAAGTATAATATTCATCTACTCTTGGCATACGATATGATTCGCCAAGTTTTGTGTAAAAATTTAAACTTTTGCTAGCAGCAATATTAGCAGCTAAATAAACACTGTTTAATGTCTCATTTTTATTTTCTTCTGAATTGCTACTTTCTATAACAAAATTTTGTGTAAAATTTTCGATCCTTCCTCCAAAATTTAAAGTTAAAAGCGAAAAAACTGGAAAAGAAAAATCTAAATATGATGCTAAAGAATTTCTTGTATATTTTTCATCATCAATTTGTAAAGTATATTCTCCTGTATTTGTTAATGGAATTATCTTATAGAAATTATAATAATATTCTAAACCTCCTAATATTTCTACAGATTCTTCTATTTTATAAAAAAATCTTTCTTCTATACCTGAAGTTTGACTTTTTCTGTTGTCATAATAACTAAATGAAACAAAAGAATTTTTAATGTCAGAATTTTTATAAAATAGAGAAGTTTGTAATTCTATTTTTCCTAAATTGTTTTTAATATATGTATTTAAGTAATAATCAAACTTATTTCCTTTATCATCAGGAGTATAAGTTTTATAAATTTTGTTTTCATCCCAATCATTTTGAAATATTCCTCCAGGGAAATTTATGTTGTTAGAATAGAGTCCAAGATTTATGTTCATATCAAACTTTTTAAAAACTTCTCTTGGCAAAGATAGATTAACATCAATATTATATCTACTAAAATTACTATTTTTTCTAAATCCTCTGTTATTTCTATATGATGAAGAAATTCTGTAAAATAGTTTTTCGGCAGAATCAGAAATATTAAAACTAACATTATCTGATTCAAAAGAATTGTGTGATATATCTAAATCTATTGATTTAGTTATTGATTTTTTTGTTATAATATTAATTACACCACCAACAGCTGCATCACCGTAAAGTGTACTCATTCCGCCTTTGATAATTTCAACTCGTTCAATTGCAGAGATAGGTATCATATTAATATCAACATTTGATATATCTATGTTGTTTAATCTTTTAGCATCTAAAAGAATAACACAATTCTGTGCTGATGATTCTCCAAAACCTCTTATGTCTATATTTTCATAAGGACTGTTGTAGTAAAAATCTCTGACTATTATTCCTGTTTGATAACGCAAAAGTTCTCCTAGAGTTTTTACTTTAGATTTTTGTATATCTTCAGAGGTGATTACTATAACATTTGAAGGTATAAGAGAAATTTTTTTTGCTACACCTTTCTTTATGCTTGTTATGTATATTTCTGATTCTTTTATTTTTTCAATCAAATCAATTTCAGACTCTTTTAATTTTTCTAACGAATAAATATTTAGATGTAAAGATAAATAAAATAAAATAATTATTATTTTTTTCATATTTTAATCCTCCTTAAAAATATAGTTGTTCAGATTTTGTTTTATTATATATTGAAGTTAGTAGTTTATTAATGTATATAAAAATTATCCGGTGGGTGAAGTAAAAAAATTTTATTACCTAGTGCTTACAGATGGTACTTCACACCACCGGTTTGTTATAATCTATTTTTAAATTTCATATTATTTTAAACTCCTAATAAATCAATTTAATATTCAATACCTTTTCTACTTTTTATACCAGAGTCATATGGATGTTTTAAATTTTTCATAAAAGTTATATAATCAACATATTTTTCTAATTTTTTAACAATTTCCTTGTTTGACTGTCCTGTTAGAATAAGTTCTAATTTTTCAGGTTTTGATTTTATTAAATCTATTAATTTGTTTATATTTAAAATTTTTTCTCTAATACAAACTAAAATTTCATCTAATACAACCAAATCGTATGACTTTTTAAAAATATTGGTTTTAATAAATATTATTGCATTTTCTATTTCTTTATTTAATTTTCCAAGTTGAATTTTTTTGTCAAAATATGGACAACCTTTGATAAAATTGAATGTTTTAATTTTTAGTTTTTTTAGAATTTTTATCTCGCCACAACCATACTTATAAGGATTCTTATAAAAACTTATATAACAACACTTTAGTTTATATGCTGTTGCGCGAATTAATAATCCTACTGATGATGTGGTTTTTCCTTTACCATTGCCAGTATAAATATGTATTAACCCTTTAGTTTTTTTTGTCATTGTTTCTCCAAATTATTGGAACAGGAAATACATAAGGTTTTTTAGAAATTGGATTTTCTTTCACTATAACTTTTGTGTTGTATATTTCTTCTATTGTTTTGTAATCTAAAACTTCTGATGGTAAACCTTGATTTTTTATTTCTCCGTTAAATAATAAAATTAACTTATCACAATACTCAGAAGCAAGATTAAGTTCATGAAATGATGCTAATATTGTGAGTTTATTTTCTAAATTAAATTTTTTTAGTTTATCCAAAATTTTAATTTGATGTGCAATATCAAGGTGTGATACAGGTTCATCAAGTAATAACAATTTTGGTGTTTGTAATAAAGCTTGTGTTACAAGTACTCTCTGTAATTCTCCAGAAGACAATTCTTTTAAAGTTTTATATAGAAGTTCTTTAAGTTCTAACTCTGATAATATAAAATCAAAATCATCATTTAAAAACCCCCAAGGATATCTTGCAAGAACTAAAAATTCTTTTACTTTAAAATTTAAAGAATAATCTGTTATTTTAGATGAAAAAGCAACAATCTTTGCCAGATCTTTAAATTTATATTTTTTAATATCTTTTTGGTATAACAAAATTTTTCCTTTTTGTATTTTTAATATTCTTACGATTGTTTTAAACAAAGTTGATTTACCTGAAGCGTTGGGTCCTATTAGTCCAACAAATTCTCCTTCAGAAATTTTTAAATTTATATTTTTTAAAACAATAAAATTTTTATATCCACTATATAAATCTTCAATTTTTAGTATTTCCATAAAAATTTCCTCTAATAAGATATACTATGAAAAATAAACTGCCAACTATTCCTGTTAATACACTAATAGGAATTTCTATAGGATAAAACAAATTTCTTGCCAAATTGTCACATAAAGATATAAAAATTCCTCCACTAATAGATGACCATATAAACCAGTTTTTGTGTTTTATTCCAGTAAATATTTTTACTGTGTTTGGTATAATAATACCAACAAAAGATATTACTCCTGTTAATGAAACACAAATAGCTGTTATAACTGCAGAAGTTATTATTAAAACATTTTTTATTTTTTGTTCATCTACACCTAAAGAATTAGATTTTTCTTTCCCTAAAACAACGATGTCCATGCTGGAAGAGTAAAATAATATAATTATAATTCCCAAAATAATAATAAACCATAACGGATAAAAATAATTAATATCTAAATATGAAAAACTACCTAATAACCATAGTAGTACATAATTTATTTTGTATTGGTCAAAGAATAATGTGATTAAAATTGATATACTTGAAAACAAAAAATTTACTACAATGCCTGTTAATACAAAACCAATATCTATTGTTTTTTTAGAAATTAGTATTAGTAAATAAATCACAACTAAAGAAATTGTTATTCCTAACAAAGAATTAAAAAATTTTGTAAATGGCAAATTTAAAATAGTGCCTAATATAACACCTAACCCAGCAGAAGAAGAAATACCTAAAGTGTAGCCTTCACATAAAGGGTTAAGAAATATACTTTGTAATACACACCCTACTAAAGATAGTCCGGCACCAACAAAATATGTGGCAAAGGTTCTTGGTATTCTTATTTGAGTAAAAATTTTGTATTCAGATGAACTATATTGTTTGTTTTTTATGGAATTAATTAATTCTTTTGAATCCAAATTATAAAATAGAGAAAAAATTGTGTTGGATATAAAAACAAGCATTACTAAGAAGTAAAAAATTTTTTTCTTCATGATAGGTTAATCTTTTATTATAATTTCATTAATTTTTTTAACAGCATAATAATAATTTTTTATATTAGGTTGACATAATAAATCTGATGGCAAAATGAAAATTTTATTTTTTTTCACAGCAGCAACAGTTTTAAAATTTTTTAAAAAATTTCTAACTTCATGTTTAGTAATTCCCATATCTGTAAATATTATTATTTCAGGATTAAGTTTTATAATTTCTTCAATATTTATTTGTGGATATTTCAATTTCGATTTTATAAGATTTACACCTCCAGAAAAATTTATTATATCTCCAATATAACTATTTTCTGATGCAACAATTAAAGGTTGTAAGCTTATTATACAAATAACAGATTTTTTAGTTGAAGCTATTTTTAATTTTTTAAGTTTTTCATCATATTCTTTTATTATATTTTCTGCTAATTTTTCTTTTTTTACAAATTTTGAAATTTCTAAAAATTGAAGTTTAATTTCTTGATAATTATTTACTGGTTCAAAAACAATTGTATTTATTTTTAAGTCTTTTAATTTTTCTACTAATTCTTTTTTTGTTCCTTCTTTTGAAATAAAGACAAAATCTGGGTTAAGTTTTATAATTTCTTCAAGATTTGGGTCTAAATAAGTTCCAACAACTTTTTGATTTTTTGAATATCTTTTACAAAAAGTTGTAATTCCTAAAACATTGTTTTGTTCATCTAACAAATATAAACTTTCAGTAATAGATGGAGTTAATGAAACAATTTTTTGTTGAGATAAAAGTAGATTATTTAATAAAAAATTAATTGATATGATAAAAATAATAAATTTTTTCATCTAATAGTTTAGTTGATAATATATATGAAGTACTATTTTGGGCAGTGTAAAAAAGGAAAGAATTTCCTTTTTCCCTACCCAACGTAGGTACTTCCTAGCACTGGTGATAGACCGGGCTCGTCCTTGATCGTATAGGACATTACCGTTGCGTGGGCAGCAACAGGAATCTCACCTGTATTTCCCCCACCAGTGTGGTTAATGTAATTATAAATTACAAATTAAAGATTTAATTTTCAAGTTTATTCAACAAATTTATAATTCTTATTACTTCTTTTTTCAATTTTTGTTTTTTATCAAAATTATTATTTATTACAAAATCAGCCATTTTCATCTTTTTTTTTAGTGGCATTTGATTATTTAACAATATTTTTAAAATGTCATTTTTAATTCTACGTTTTTTTAATCTTTTAATTTGTCTTTTTTTAGAACAGTATACAACAACATTATAATCAAAATTATCTTGTAATTTTTTTTCAAATAATAACGGAACATCAACAATACAAAACTTATTGCCTTTATATCTTCTTATTTGTCTAATTTTTTTAAAAGTTTCATTTAATATAATTGGATGTGTAATTTTTTCTAAAATTTTAAGTTTTTTGATAGAAAAATTAACAAATCTAGCGAGTTTTTTTGTTGAAATTTTATCTTGGCGTAATACATCTTTTCCAAATACAGAAACTAATTGTTTTTTTAATTTGTTATTTGTTTTTAACATTTTATGATAGATTTCGTCACAACTTATAGTAGGATATCCTAAAGTTTTGAAAATTTTTAAAACTGTAGTTTTTCCTGTAGCAATATGTCCCGTAAGACCTATAATTTTCATATATTTTTATTTTTCTTCCCAACGATTAGAAATCATTACATCAACTACAAGTGGAACATTAAGTTCAGCTATGGTCTCCATTATACTTTTTATTTTGTTAACAGAATTTTCTAATATACTATTATGTATTTCAAATATTAATTCATCATGAATTTGTAATAACATTCTAATCTTATTATGTAAATTTTCTTTCTTAATATATTCATCAATTTTTATCATAGCAAGTTTTATAATATCAGCAGAAGTTCCTTGAATAGGACTGTTAACAGCAATACGCTCACCAAAAGCAACTAAGTTTTTATTATTAGATTTTATTTCTGGTATTGGACGAATTCTACCAAATAGTGTTTTTACATATCCTTTGGTTTTTGCAGTTTTTATAGTTTCTTGAATCCATTTCTTAACTTCTGGATATTTTTCAAAATATTTTTTTATATATTCTTCTGCAATCTCTACTTTAATATTCAATTCTTTAGATAACCCTTGTGGTGTTATACCATAAATAATACCAAAATTTATAACTTTTGCAATTCTACGAAGATTATCATCTATATTTTCCTCTTTAATGCCAAAAACTTCTTTAGCAGTAGATTTGTGTATGTCTTTGTTATTAAAAAAGGCATAACTTAAATTTATGTCATTACTGAAATGTGCTAGGATACGAAGTTCTATTTGTGAATAATCAAATGAAACAAGTTTGTATTCTTTCTCCGGAATAAATATTTGTCTTATTTTTTTTCCAAGAGTAGTTTTTACTGGGATATTTTGTAAATTAGGTTCTTCAGAAGACAATCTTCCTGTCGCAGTGCCTATAGGATTAAATGTTGTATGAACTCTTGAAGTTTGAGGATTGATATATTTAGTCAATGGTTCAATATATGTATTTTTTAATTTTTCTAATTCTCTATGTTTTAGAATTAATTGTATAACAGGATGAAAATCTTTTAGCTTTGATAAAACTTCTTCGTCTGTAGAATATCCTGTTTTTTTCTTTTTAATTGTAGGTAATTTCAGTTTTTCAAATAACAAAAATGCAAGTTGTTTTGGTGAGTTTAAATTAATTTCTATTTCAGATATATTTTTAATTTGTTTTTTTGTTTCTTGAAGTTCGTTTTCTATATCTATTTTTATTTTTTTAATATAATCTTTATCTACCAAAATGCCATTTTTTTCCATTTTGATTAATATATTTATCAATGGTAATTCTATCTCTTGGTAAATTTTTAAAAGTTTATATTCAATTAAATCTTTATATATATATTTTTCAAAAAGTATTTCTGTGAGTCTCAATGTATCAAAAATTCTATTAGTTATTTTCTCTAAAGGAAAATTTTTTATGTCTATTTCTGCTGGTAAAATAAAATCAGACACATTAAAACCTTTCATATAAATATCAAAAATTTCTTGTATAGAAGATATTTTTTTGTTCGGATTTAATAAATAAGAAACGAGCAATAAATCAGAAATATTGCTATTGTGATAGTCTAGAAATTTTTGATCTAAATCTGACAATAGAAATAATTGTGTTTTTAAATCATATGTTATGATATTTATTCTTAATAAAAAAATATTTTTTATTAGTTCTATAAATTTTTTAGTATCTTCTAAAATATTTAGTGTTTCGCCAGATAAAGTTTTATGTATTACTTTTGGAAAATAAAATTTTATTTTTTCATTTTTGTTTGTACTTACTATACCTATTAATCCAATTAATTCTTTTTCTTTAGCAATTTTATCTTTTATTAGTAGAGATAAAGATAGATTTTTTGCATCGTTTATAATAATTTTAATTTCTTCTAAACTTTTATATGAGTTTACATATATAGTTTTATCGTCTACTAATTCTTTATTTTTTGCATTATAACTTATATTAAAAAGATTTAGTTGTTTATTTTCAAAAATATAATTTGTGTCTGTTGATAATTTGTTTTGTGAATAGAAGTTTAGATCTTCTAATTGTTTTAGTATAGATTTCATATCGTATTTTGTAATAAAATTTTTAATATTTTTAAAATTTAATGAGTGAAGTTTAATTTTTTCTATATCAAAATTTTTTAAATAATCTATATCAGAAACCAATTTTAACAATTCTTTATTTTTATATATCTCTTCTTTTGAAGACAAAATTTTGTCTTTTTTATTAA
>CALFVX010000027.1 GCA_937928765.1 uncultured Endomicrobiia bacterium | reverse complement strand
TTGGATAATACATGCGTAATAGCTGCTGTAAGTGTCGTCTTGCCATGGTCTATGTGACCTATAGTGCCTACATTTACATGTGGCTTGCTGCGCTCAAATTTCGGTTTGCTCATCTTTGCCTCCTTGAAATATTATTTTTAAAATTTTATTTTAGCCATCGACCGGATTTGAACCGGTGACCCCTTCCTTACCAAGGAAGTGCTCTAACCAATCTGAGCTACGATGGCAAAAATTAAAAAAGTTTTTAATGATAAGTAAAATCAAATTATAACTTTCGTATAAAAAATTTTTAAAATTGTCCCTAAAAATATTAAATAAATTTTCAAAAATCAAGATTTATAAAAAAAATTTTTATACAGATTTTAATACAAAATTTAATTTTTCTAAAATTTGTTTAGGAACTTCTTCATAATGAGAAAATTCCATAGTATAGCTTGCTCTACCTTGTGTTAGAGAACGTAATACTGTTGCATAGCCAAACATCTCTGCTAAAGGAACATTTGCGCGAATATGATACATATGAGATTTTGCTTCCATATTTATAACTTTTCCTCTGCGAGAGCTAAAATCTGATAAAACCTCACCTAAATAGTCATCAAAAGTTGTTACTTCAACTTTCATTATTGGTTCTAAAATAATTGCTTGCGATTTTTTATATGCATTTTTTACTGCTATTTCTGCTGCCATTTTGAATGCTATTTCAGAAGAATCAACTTCATGATATGAACCATCTACTAAAACAACTTCTATATCTATTACTGGATATCCACCAATGGGACCAGACTCTAAAGCTTCTTTTACACCATTTTCTATTGCTGAAAAATATTCTTTAGGTATTTTACCACCATAAATTTTATTAATAAATTTTACTCCACTATTTCTTGCTAAAGGATTGAATTCCAATACCACATGTCCATATTGTCCTTTACCGCCTGATTGTTTTATATATTTTCCTTCTTCAACAACACTTTCTGTTAAATATTCTCTATAAGCAACTTGTGGTTTTGAAGTTCTAATTTCTACTCCATACTCTCTTTTTAGTCTGTCAACAATAATCTCTAGATGTAGTTCTCCCATTCCTGCAATAATTGTATCTCCTGTTTCATGGTCAACTTTAAGATGCAAGGTTGGATCTTCTTCTAAAAAATTATTTAATGCGTAAGCTAATTTTTCTTCATCCATCTTTGTTTTCGGTTCTATTTTTTCCCAGATTACAGGTTCTGGTATATGTATACTTTCAACTAATATAGGATGTTTTTTGCTACATATAGTATCACCGGTAGAAAAATTTTTTAATCCAATAAGTCCAACAATATCACCAAAATATGCTTCTTTTACATCTTCTTTTTGTTGTGCATGAAGACGAACAATTCTACCTAGACGTTCTGTTTTAGATGTTCTAGGATTGTAGATCATATCATTTACTTTTAGTTTTCCAGAATAAATTCTTGTATAAAGCAATTTGCCAAAATATTTATCTGTTTGCACTTTGAAAATCAGTCCACATAAAATTTCATCTTCAGTTTTTTTAATTGTTTTCTTTTCTTTTGTTTCTACATCTATACCTTCAACTTTACATTCTAAAGGTGATGGTAAATAATCACAAACACCATCTAATAACATCTGTATCCCGCGATTTTTATAGGCAGAACCACAGAATACTGCTACGGCGGTGTTGTTAATAGTAAGTTTTCTTATTACAGACTTAATTTCATCTTTTGTGATTTCTTCATTTTTTAAGTATTTATCTGCAATATGTTCGTCAAAATCTATAATTTTTTCTATTAATTTTTTTCTATATAGTTGTGTCTTTTCTTTATATTCTTGTGGCACATCTGTTTTATGGAAAATTTTACCTTCTTCATCATCCCAAATATACGCACAAAAGTTTATTACATCAATTATACCTTTAAATTCTTCAGCACTGCCAATTGGTAATTGCACTACTAAAGGTAAACTATTAAGTTTTTTCTTTATCTGATTTACTGTGTCTTCAAAATCAGCACCAACTCTGTCCATTTTGTTTACAAAAACAATTCTTGGAACTTCGTATCTGTCTGCTTGATGCCATACTGTTTCAGATTGTGGTTCAACACCGTTTGCTGCATCAAAAATCACAATGCATCCATCTAATACTCTTAAACTGCGCTCAACTTCTATAGTAAAATCTACATGTCCAGGAGTATCAATAATGTTTATTTGATAATCTTTCCATACACAATAAGTTGCAGCTGAAGTTATTGTTATACCACGTTCTTTTTCTTGTGGCATCCAATCCATAGTAGCAGTTCCTTCATCTACTTCTCCTAATTTATATAACCTTCCAGTGTAGAAAAGTATTCTTTCAGTAGTAGTAGTTTTTCCAGCATCAATATGTGCTACTATTCCTATGTTTCTTATTTTTTCTACAGGATATTCTCTCATAGGTTATAATATCTTAAATTTTATTTTTTACCATCTATAATGAGCAAAAGCTCTGTTTGCTTCTGCCATTTTATGTGTATCTTCTCGTCTTTTAATTACCAAAGAATTCTCTTTTTTATAAGCGGCAATAATTTCTTCTGCAAGTTTTTCTTTCATTGGTTTTCCCTTTTTTTCTTTTGCGTATTGTATAATCCATCTAATAGCTAATGTTTCACCACGATACTGTGGAACTTCAACAGGAACTTGATAAGTTGCTCCACCAATTCTTCTAGGTTTTAGTTCTACTAAAGGTCGTGCATTTTCTATTGCTTGTGTAAAAATCTTAAGTGGTTCTTCGTTCATTTTTTCTTTTATTTTATCAAAGGCTCCATAAACAATTTTCATTGCAAGTGATTTTTTACCACGATAATTTATTTTATTAATAAATCTTTGCACTAAAACACTATTATATTTTATATCCGAAGGAAGATCTCGCTTTATTTTTACAGGTCTTCTACTCATAAATATTTCACCTCTTAAATTTTAAATTTTTTAAAATTATAGATGACTATTAAAGCAAAATTTTTACTTTTTATTAGGACTTTTAGCTCCATATTTTGACCTACCTTGTTTTCTATTTTCTACTCCGGAAGCATCTAAAACTCCGCGAATGATATGATATCTTACACCTGGTAAATCTTTTACACGTCCACCACGAACTAAAACAATAGAGTGTTCTTGTAAATTATGTCCTATACCAGGGATATAACAAGTTACTTCATAGCCGGAAGTAAGTTTTACTTTTGCTACTTTTCTTAAAGCAGAATTTGGTTTTTTTGGTGTCATAATATAAACTCTTGTACAAACACCACGTCGTTGAGGACAACTTTTTAGTGCAGGCGATTTTGATTTATATTTTATTTGTTTTCTTGGTTGTTTTACTAATTGATTTATTGTAGGCATAGTTTTTATTTCCTCGTTTTAAAAAATTTTATATTAAAATCTTTTCAGAAACTTTTATTTCTTTATTTAATGAAACAGTTTCTTCACTATAAAATCCAGTTCCAGCAGGAATTAATCTTCCTATTATTACATTTTCTTTTAATCCGGTAAGATTATCAACTTTACCTTCAAGAGCTGCTTCTGTTAAAACTCTGCTTGTTTCCTGAAACGATGCTGATGATAGAAACGATTCAGATGAACTTGCAACACGAGATATTCCTAAAAGTATAGGTTCTGCTTTTGGTGGACGAAGTTGTGCTGCTTCTTTTGAATCACCTGATTTAATTAAATTTTTTCTTTCTTGTTCAATTTTTTCAACTTCTTCTTCAAAAAGTTTTTTAGGTACGATTTCTCCATATATAAATTCGTAAAATTTCTTTGATTTTGTAGATTTTGGCGGTAAACCAGGATCAATTATCCTTACAAATGACAACATCTGTTTAATTATTGTTTCTATATGTTTGTCATTTATATTTACACCTTGGAGTCTGTAAACTTGCTGTATTTCATTTAATAAAAGTTCTTGTGTATGTTGAGGACCACGGATTTCTAAATATTTGTGAGGATCTATAACACCGTCTGTTAAAGGTTCGCCTGATTCAACTCTGTCTCCGTCGTAAACTAATAAATGTCTTCCAGCAGGTATTTTATATTCTATTTCTTTTTTAGATGTTTCATTGATAATTTTTATTATTGTTTCTATATTATCAGTATCCTTTTGTTCTCTTGTTTCAATTTTTACAACACCGTCTATTTCTGACAATACTGCAGATTCTTGTGGATGCCTTGCTTCAAACAATTCTTCTACACGAGGTAATCCACCTGTTATATCTTTAGTTTTGATTTCTTCTCTTGGAATTTTTGCGATAACATCTCCTGCTTTCACAGTATCGTTTTCTTTAATTAGTATTATGCTGTCTACTGGTAAAGAATATGTAGCTATTATTTTATTATGAATATTTACAATATTTATTCCAGGATTATATCTACCTCTGTAGGGTAATACTTGTCTTTCTTCTATTCCACCGGCAGCATGTCTATGTTCTATAACATAAGTTTTACCTTCAATTAAATCACGATATTTTATAATACCATCTTTTTCTGCAATTATAGGAATAGAGTAAGCATCCCATTCTGCAATCAAAGTTCCTTTTTCAATGAATGATTTATTTTTTATATAAACTCTGCTTCCATAAGGTAGTTTCCAATCTTGTTTTAATCCTTTTTCTTTATTTATTAATCTTATTGTAGCATCACTGGTTAAAACAATTAATACTTCTTGACCGTTAGCATTTTTTTTACTTATTGAAACAAGCTTGTGATGTTCTACTTCACCCTCAAAAGGAGCAACAATTTTTGGTTGTTTTACTAACCTTGCAGTAGCACCTCCTATATGGAATGTTCTTAAAGTAAGTTGTGTTCCTGGTTCTCCTATAGATTGTGCTGCAATTACACCAACTGCTTCACCAACTTTTACTAACTCGCCAGTTGAAAAATCCATACCATAACATTTTGCACAAACACCATTTTTAGCTTCACAGGTTAAAACAGAACGAATTCTTATACTTTCAATACCTGCTTTTATGATTTCGTGTGTTTGTTGTTTTGAAATCATTTGGCCTGATTTTACTATAATCTTTGGATGTATTTCAGCTGTTTTTTCGTCTATGGTATCTATTACAATATCCTGTAGTGCTACCCTACCTATGATTCTGTCTTCTAAAGTCTCAATTGTTTCATCTCCTATTTTTAATGCAGAAACTTTTATACCTTTTATAGTTTTGCAATCTTCTTCTGTAACAACAACATGGTGAGCTACATCTGCTAACCTTCGTGTTAAATATCCGGCTTCTGAAGTTTTTAATGCTGTATCTGAAAGTCCTTTTCTACCACCATGAGTTGAAATAAAATATTCAAGAATATTTAATCCTTCACGGAAGTTTGAAGTTATTGGTGTTTCAATAATTTCTCCTATTTCACCTTTGATTTTTCTTTGAGGACGCGACATTAATCCACGTATTGCAGATAATTGTTTAACTTGGTCTATATTTCCTCTTGCTCCTGAATTTGCCATAAGATATACAGAATTAAATTTTGCTTTTCCTTCTTTAATTTTTTCTTTGTTTTGTTTTTCCATTTCTTGTTGTAATTGTTTTGTAATTTTTTCAATAGTTTCTGACCATATGTCTATTATAGAATTATATCTTTCAATTTCAGTAATAACACCTTCTTTAGCTTGTTTTTCTATTTCCTTAACTTTTTCCCAAGCAATATCTATTTCTTTTTGTTTATTTTGTGGAATTAACATATCATCTACTGAAATAGTAAAACCAGATATTGTAGCATAGTGATAACCTAAAGTTTTCATTTTGTCTAGGAATATTACTGTTTGATATAAACCACACTTTTGATAACACTCTTCCACTAACTCAAACAATGCTTTTTTACCATAAGCTTTATTTTTTGACTTATCTTTAAATAAGGAAATTTCTTCTGGTAAAATAGTATTGAATATAATTCTTCCTACAGTAGTATAATCTTTCCATTCTTCTACTTTAGTATTTTCTTTTAAATCATTCAATCCTAAAACTTTTATTTTAGCATTTAATCCTACAAAACCTTGTTGATATGCATGAATAACCTCTTCCTGGGAACTAAAAATCATTCCTTCACCTTTTTCATTAGGTTTTTCTGTAGTCATATAGCTTATACCTAAAACCACATCTTGTGTAGGGCCAATTAAAGGTTTACCATTAGCAGGAGAAAATAAATTAAAGTATGATTTCATTATTAATTTTGCTTCTATTTGCGCTTCTAATGTTAATGGCACATATACTGCCATTTGGTCACCATCAAAATCAGCGTTGTAAGGAGTGCATACCATTGGATGAATTTGTATTGCTTTACCTTCTACCAATACAGGTTCAAATGCCTGTATACTTGGTCTGTGTAATGTAGGAGCACGGTTTAATAACACAGGATGATGTTTAGCAACTTCTTCTACTATATCCCATATTTCTGGATTGTCAGTTTGCAACATATTTTTTGCTTTTTTAAGAGATACATTATATTTTTTCATTAACCTGTGTAGAATAAAAGGTTTAAACAACTCAAAAGCCATTTCTTTTGGAAGACCACATTGATAAAGTTTTAATTCTGGTCCAACTACAATGGCACTTCTTCCAGAATAATCAATTCTTTTACCAAGAAGATTTTGTCTGAATCTACCTTGTTTTCCTTTTAGTATATCTGTTAAAGATTTTAAAGGACGTTTTTGAGAATTTATTATGGGATTTTTCCTTGCACTGTTTTCTATTAATGCATCAATTGCTTCTTGTAAAAGACGTTTTTCGTTTAATAATACCAATTTAGGAATACCTTTGCTTTCTACATTATCTTTTTTATCTCCACGACCACAAAATTTTTTTAATCTATTGTTTCTGTGAATTATTCTTCTATATAATTCATTTAAATCGCTGCTTGCAAATTTTCCGCCTTCTATTGCTACTAAAGGTCTTAAATCAGGTGGTAATATAGGAAGATTTTGTAGTATCATCCATTCGGGCTTGATATTGTTAGTGATAAAACTTTCTAATAATTTAAATCTTGTTATTAGTTTACTTCTTGGTGAAGATAAATGTATTTCTTCTATTCCATATTTTTCAAACAAACTATCTAAGATAGATGAGACTTCTAAAGAAATTTTTTCTTTGATTAATACTTCCTTTAAAGTAGATGAAAGTTTTATTGTTTCTTTATCTTCAATTTTTTCATTCTCAAACTTTTTAATAATTTCTTCAATATCTTTTTTATTTTTTAAAGAAGATTTTATATTCTCAATTATTTTTAAAATTTTTTCTTTGTCTTCTAGCAAAATTTTTGAAGTTGTATAACGGTCAAATAAAATTCTTATTCTGTTGACATTTTCAGTTTTGGATATGAGATACAGTTGTTCTCTAATTTTTTCTATTTCTTGATTGATATCTTCATCTTTTAGCAAACTAAGCAGGGCTTCTGCATTTGTTTGTATTTTTGCAGTAAGATAGTTTTTTTCATCTGCAATGTTGCCACAGTATTTATCTATTAAACTATCTATTAATTTAGATATGATTTTGTCAATAATAAACTTATACCATTCTTCTTTGGATAAAGTTTTTTTATTTACAACTTTTTGTAATATTTCTACTATTTCAGAAATATTTTCTTTTATTATTTTTATAAAATTGAAATTGTTCAAGTAGTCATTTAAATATTTTTGTTTTAGTACAAACTTTTTTTGTAATGGAATTTTTGATTTTTTGAGTTCTTCTAAAACAAAATTGAAAAATTCATTAACTTTTATTTTATCTGATTCGTTAATCAATATACTTTTTATTTCGGAATAGATACTATCAATAGATAAATTAATTATATCTTTTATATCATCTATATGTTTAGTAACAACCCAGCATAAACCATAAACTATATCTTTTACGTCTTCTTGCATTATGTCTAAAACAATAGCAATTTTTGATGGTGATTTACCAAAATACCAAAAATGTGCAACAGGAGTAGTTAATGTTATGTGTCCCATTCTTTCTCTTCTTACTTTAGATTCTGTGATTTCTACTCCGCAACGGTCACATTCCATATTTTTATATTTTAAAGCAGCGTTTGCAGTAATAGCTTTGTATTTTCCACAACTGCATTCGTAATCTTTTACAGGACCAAAAATTTTTTCACAAAAAAGTCCATCTCGTTCTGGCTTTAATGTTCTAAAATTTAAAGTTTCAGTTTTTTTAACTTCGCCAAAAGAAATTTCTTTAACTTTTTCAGGAGACATTAAAGAAATTTTTATACTTCCAAAATCAAACATATCAAAAGATTGTCTCTTTTTTTGAATTTGTTTCATAAAACTTCACCTCGTTTTTTAAAAGATAAATATCTTTAAAAATTTTTATTTTTTATTTGTTTTAAAAGTTTCTTCTTTAGCAGTAAGTTTTTCTTTTAATTTTAATTTTTTAGGTAAAAGTTCTATGTTTAATGCTAGGGCCTGTAATTCTTTTATTAATACTTTAAAAGATTCTGGAACTCCAATATAAGTTATAGGTTCTCCTTTGATTATTGATTCGTATACTTTTCTTCTTCCTTCTACGTCATCACTTTTTATAGTTAAAAATTCCTGTAAAGTATATGCTGCACCATATCCTTCTAATGCCCATACTTCCATCTCACCAAATCGTTGACCACCAAAATGTGCCCTACCACCTAATGGTTGTTTTGTAACTAAAGAATAGGGGCCTGTGCTACGAGCATGAATTTTATCTTCAACCATATGTAAAAGTTTCATTATGTACATATATCCTACTAAAACTTTTTCCATAAATGGTTCGCCAGTTCTGCCATCAAATAATGTAATTTTGCCATTATCATCAGGAAGATATTTTTCAGGAACACCTTTTGATTTTAAATATTCTTTTGCTTTTATTATCTCATTTTTAACTTCTTCTTCAGATGCACCATCGAATGGCGGAGTTATATACTGAATATTTAGCTGTTTCGCTGCCCAACCTAACATTGTTTCTAATAGTTGCCCAACATTCATTCTAGAAGGTACTCCTAAAGGAGATAAAACAATATCTATAGAAGTTCCATCGGGCAGATATGGCATATCTGCTTCTGGTAAAATTTTTGCCACAACACCTTTATTGCCATGCCTACCTGATAATTTATCTCCCACTTGTATTTTTCTTAAAGAAGCAACATAAATTTTTACTGATTTTAAAACTGTAAGTGGCAAATCATCAGAAGATGAAGGTTTTTTAATTCTTTCTTTTTGTTCATCTCTTATTTTTTCATATTCTTCCCAAAGTTGTTTATAATATTTTTCAATTGCAGTTTTATATTCTTTATCATTTTGTTTAATCACATATTCTTTTTCTTCTTCCAATTTCTTTTTTATTTCTAAATATTTTTCTTTAATATAATCAAGTTTTTTCTTTTGTTCAGTTTTTGTCAATTTTTGAGCTCTACTTATAATCTGTCTCCAAATAACTTTTCCTTTTATTCCAGGAGGTACTTCTAATGGAACTGCCTTACCACTTTCTAATTTTTTACCAAAAATTGCTTGTAGTAATTTTTCTTCTACAGTTGTTGCTTGTTCGCTTGTTGGAACCACTTTACCTACAAGAATATCTCCTGTCTTTACTTCTGTGCCAATTCTTACAATTCCTTCTTCATCTAAATTTCTTAACTTTTCTTCTGTGATTTGATCTGATGGTAAATCTCGAGTAATTTCTTCTGGGCCTAATTTAGTTTCCCTTGCATCTGTTTCAAATTCTGTAATATTAATAGATGTAAAAATATCTTCTTTTACTAACTTTTCAGAGATAAGTATTGCATCTTCAAAGTTGTATCCTTCAAAACTCATAAATGCTACAAGAAGATTTTTTCCTAAAGCAAGCTGACCTTTGTCAGTACACATATTGCCAGCTAAAACATCACCTTTTTTTACTTTTTGTCCTTTGTTAACAACAGGAACAAAATTAATATTTGTATCTTGATTACTTCGTTCATATTTTGGTAGATAATAAGTATCAATTTCTTTATCATCGTTTAATACTACTATTTCCGAAGCGTCAACAAACAAAACTTTTCCTGAATTTCTTGCTATTATACAACCTCCAGAATCTTTTGCTACATTATGTTCTATACCAGTAGCTACTAAAGGTGCTTCAGGAAATAATAACGGAACTGCTTGGCGTTGCATATTTGCTCCCATTAGTGCGCGGTTAGAATCGTCATGTTCTAAAAAAGGTATCAAAGCAGCAGAAATAGATAACATCTGTTGAGGAGAAACATCAATGTAATCAACTGTTGAAGAATCAACAAATTTTATTTCTCCTTTAACTCGTGCTAAAACATTACCTTCTTTTAACTTACCATTTTCAGTTTCTACATCTGAAGAGGTTATAATATAGTATTCTTCCTGATCTGCAGTAAGATACTCTATTTCATCAGTTATTTTTCCATTTTTAACTTTTCTATAAGGTGTTTCAATAATCCCGTATTCATTTACTCTTGCATATAAGGCTAAAGAAGTTATAAGTCCTATGTTTGCACCTTCTGGTGTTTCAATAGGACATATACGACCATAATGTGATGAATGAACATCTCTTACTTCAAACCCAGCATGTCTTCTTGAAAGTCCGCCGGGACCTAAAGCTGACAATCTTCGTTTTGAAGTTATATCACTTAAAAGGTTTGTTTTATCTAAAAATTGAGATAGTTCGCCAGTAGCAAAGAATTTTTTTATAGCAGTAACTAATGGAGAGTTGTTTATAACATTTTGAGGTAATGCAGATTTCACAGTAGTTTCTTTTGATAATAAATTATTCATTTGTTCTTTGGTAAGTTGTGCAACACCTATTAATCCCATCCTGAATGTATCTTCTAGTTGATCTCCTACAGGCCGAATGTGGCGATTACCCAAATGATCTATATCATCTGTTTGAGGTTTAGTTCCATCTAATAAAGGTTCGTCATTGTTAAGCTTTAAAAGATATTTAATAGTTGCTATTATATCTGTAGTGGTGAGAGCAAAATTATTGTTAGAAGGTTTTTCAAAACCTAAGCTAGATAATTCTTCAAAAACTAAATCTAATTTCTTGTTTATTTTTAATCTACCAATTTTTGATAAGTTGTATCTTCTAGAAGTAAAGAATAAATCATCGAGAAAATTTTTTGCTCTTCTTGGTTCCCACATATCAGTGCGAAGAATTTTATATATGTGTTCTATTGCAGACTGGTAAGTATTAATTTTATCTTTTTCTAAAGTTTTTAAAATAGCTATATTTCTTGATTCGTTTCTGTCTACTAAAATAACTTTTTTTATATTATATTCTAACAATTTTTCTACAATATTTAATTCAACTTCATTTAATGCTTCAACAATAACTTCTCCGGTTTCTTCATTTACTATTTGTTCTGCAAAAAGTTTTTTAAAAGATTTATTATTTTTTGAAAGTTCTTCTTTAAGTTTTGAAGTTTCTATTTCTTCACAAACACAGAAAATTTTTATAATTTCTTCTGTGGAGAGTCCTATTGCTCTTAAAAATATTGTAACAAAAAATTTCCTTTTTTTATCTATCATAACATATAATAAATTTTCTGAATCAAATACAAATTCTAACCATGAACCACGATAAGGTATAATAGAAGCTGTAAAAAGTTTTTTACCTTCTTGAGAAATTTCTATTTCTTCATCTTCTTCAAAAAATACACCTGCTGCTCTGTGAATCTGTGTTATAACAACACGTTCTGCAGCATTTATTATAAAACTTCCAGTATCAGTCATTAATGGAATATTTGCTAAATATACTTGTTCATCTATAACCGATGGTTCTTTGTTTTGTCTTTTAATAATCATTCTGAAATTTACTAAAAGACGAGATTCATATGTTTTTCCGGTATATTGGCATGAAATTCTATTAAAGTTTTCTTTTATTTCTTTAGATAATGAATTGTAAAGTTTAAAATCTTTATTATCTTCAACAGGATATTTTGGTGGCAAAAGTTCATAACCATTGTATTGTAAAGTAAGTGTAATTTCATTATTTGAGACAGATATTCCTTGAGGAAGAACTTTAATTTCGAACCCTAATTCTTCTAGTTGTTTTTTTATCTTAGGAACATCTTCATCATCAACATCGTCCAAAATAAGCACAGGCAAAAATGTTAACATTCTTTCTACATCTTTTATATCTCTTTTTATTATTTTAGATAATTCCTTAATAGCAGATTTTTTTTGTTTTTTTTCTTCAGGCAGTTTTTCGACATAAATACTATTTTTCCCTGCCATACCAAATATATCTAAAAATGCTCTGTGTATACCAACAGCTTTTTTTTCTTTTAAAGGAATATCTTTTTGTATAAAGTTTTCAAACGATTTTTTTTGTAATTCAAGAAAATATGGTAAGTTTATTAAAGATTTCTTCTTGGCAAAGCTGTATTGTTTCATAAATTTATTTTATACCTCTAAATAGTAATATTATTTTAACTCTACTGTTGCTCCAGCTGATTCTAATTTTTTCTTAATTTCTTCTGCCTGTTCTTTAGGAATATTTTCTTTTACTGATTTTGGTAATGCTTCAACAAAATCTTTTGCTTCTTTTAATCCTAAACCTGTAATTTCACGCACAACTTTTATAACTTGAATTTTATTATTTCCTGCATTTGTCAACATTACTGTAAATTCTGTTTTTTCAACTTTAGTTTCTTGTGTTGATGTGGCAGCTGCTGCCTGAGCCATCTGAGGCACAAAACCTACTGCTTGTGCTTGAATACCAAATTTTTCTTCAAGCTGTTTTACAAGTTCTGATAATTCTAACACTGTGAGGTTGCTAATATTTTCTACTATATTTGTTATTTTTTCAGTCATATTTTTCCTCCTTAAAATTAAAGTTTTGTTAACTTTCTTTATGATTTTTTTATTTTATAGACGACAAAGTCAAAAAAGTGATATATGAAAATATTACCCTCCAAAGGGAAGTTATGTTAACTACTTTGAAATTTTTCTTTTGGATTCTGTCAAAGATAGATCAAGCATATGTCTATAAATATTTTACTATTAGAAAAATTATTAAAAATAATATTAATTTGTTTTTTGTGATTTTGCTTTTAATATATTTATAAGCGAAATCATAGGTGTATTTAATGCTGTATATAATTTTCTTATTGGTGTTGATAAAATTCCTAATAATTTTGCTATAAGTTCTTCTTTAGAAGGTAATTTTGAAATCTCTTCTATTTTATTACTGTCAGCCTTAATATCAAATAAATAACCAGCTAAAATTTTTAATTTTGGATTTTCTTTAGAATATTCTAATAGATATTTAATCATAGGTATAATTTTATCTTCTTCTTTACAAATCACAATTCCTATTGCATTGTTTATATAATTTCTTAATTCTTCCAAGTGTGTATTTTGTGTTGATAATTCAAAAAATTTGTTTTTTATTACTTTAAATTTAGAGTTGTATTTTAACAAATTTTTTCTAAGCTGCATAAATTGTTCATTGTTTATACCTTGATAATTAGAGATAATTATACACTTGGATTTGGTTAATTCTTGTTTTAGCGATTGAATAATTTCATATTTTTTTTGTTTTGAAATTTTATGTTTTTTAGCTATTTTGTACATTTTAGCATCCTTTTTAAAAAATTAATTTTAGCTTTCTGAAGCGAAATATGCTTAAAATATAAAATCAACTTTTTGTTGTGGCAATTTTTTAAATAAAATAAAAATTCAACTTTTTGAGGTTAAAAGAATTATTAAAATGTTTTCTATGCATCTTGTAAATTTTCTGATTGAGCAGTAATTACAGTATATTTTAGGTTATAATAACAAGTTTTCTTATATGGTTTTAAAGTTAAAAATATCTCAGTTGAATTAAAAATAATTTTTTAAAAAAAATTTTTTATATAAATTTTTGTAATTTAATCCAACTTGGATCGATCAGTTTAAGAAGCATAGCTATTAATAAGACAATATCTAGAATTTTTGAAAATAATAAGAGAATATTTTTATATATAATAAAATTTCCTCTGGCAACGACCTACTCTCCCAACCGCGAGTTAGCAGTTAGTACCATCGGCCCTGGCAAGCTTAACTTCCGGGTTCGGAATGAGACCGGGTGTTTCCTTGCCGGTATAGTCACCAGAGGAAAATAATTTCTTTAACTGATTTTTTAAAAGGATAGTAGAATCAAATGATATGGCTATTCCGCACGGCTGATTAGTACTGGTTAGCTAAGTACATTGCTGTACTTACACACCCAGCCTATCCTTTCTAACAAAACTGTTAGAAAGCCACTTAAAGTGGAACCCGTAGTCTACGGGTAGCCTTTAGGCTCCGATTATTCATCGAAGACGGGAACCCTAATCTTGGAGTGTGCTTCCCGCTTAGATGCTTTCAGCGGTTATCACTTAGCACATAGCTACCCTGCTAATACCTCTAACGAGATAGCAGGCACACCAGAGGTGCTTCCGACCTGGTCCTCTCGTACTAAGGTCAACCCTCCTCAAGGTTCCTACGCCCACAGCAGATAGGGACCGTACTGTCTCACGACGTACTGAACCCAGCTCACGTACCCCTTTAACCGGCGAACAGCCGGACCCTTGGGACCTGCTTCAGCCCCAGGATGGGATGAGCCGACATCGAGGTGCCAAACCGGGCCGTCGATGTGGACTCTCGGGCCCGATAAGCCTGTTATCCCCGGGGTAGCTTTTATCCGTTGAGCGATGGCAGTTCCACGCCATACCACCGGATCACTAGGCCCTACTTTCGTACCTGCTTGTCCCGTCGGACTAGCAGTTAAGCACCCTTATTCCCTTGCAATCAACCCACGGTTTCTGTTCGTGGTGAGGGTACCTTTGGACGCCTCCGTTACCTTTTGGGAGGCAACCGCCCCAGTTAAACTGCCTACCTGACACTGTTTTCTGTTTTTTAAACAGAATTAGAATCACAAGACAAAAAGGGTGGTATTTCACCGTCGCCTCCAGCCCGACCAGAATCGAGCCTTCCTCGGCTCCCACCTATCCTACGCATTTTGTCACATGATTCAATATCAAGCTGCAGTAAAGCTCCACGGGGTCTTTCCGTCCCGCTGCGGGCAGTCCGCGTCTTCACGGACACCTCAATTTCACCGGGTCCTCCGCTGAGACAGTCCTCCTTTCGTTACGCCATTCGTGCAGGTCGGAACTTACCCGACAAGGAATTTCGCTACCTTAGGACCGTTATAGTTACGGCCGCCGTTTACCGGGGCTTAAGTTTAGAGCTTCACCTTAAGAGAACCTAAGGTTAACTCTTCCCCTTAACCTTCCGGCACCGGGCAGGCGTCAGTCCCTATACTTCAGCTTACGCTTTTAGCAGGGACCTGTGTTTTTGTTAAACAGTCGCAGGAGGCTCTTAACTGCGACCTCAACCAATGCAAAAGCATTGTTGAGGCACCCCTTATACCGAAGATACGGGGCCAATGTGCCGAGTTCCTTAGCGGAGGTTATCCCGCGCGCCTGACCATATTCTGGCCGCCTACCTGTGTCGGTTTACGGTACGGTCATCTTATATAGTCCTAACCAGTGCTTTTCTCGGCACCGGATTCGTCTACTTACACCTGGCTGCTATACCAGGTTTCGTATTCTCCTAGATTACTCTAAGATTGAACCTCGTAGGTTAACACGAGGCTAGATTTACTCCGATGCGCACACTGGTAGTGACTAACCTATATAAGATGGTTCCGGAATATTAACCGGATTTCCTTCACCTTCGCCTTTCGGCTGCAGCTTAGGACCGACTAACCCTGGTCTGACGAACATTGCCCGAGGAAACCTTAGGCTTACGGCGATCCGGATTCTCACCGGATTTATCGTTACTTATTCCGACATCCTCACTTCCCACTGCTCCACTACATCTTCCGATGTAACTTCACTGCAGTGGGAACGCTCCCCTACCCCTTGCACAAATAAAAGTGCAAAGTCCCAACTTCGGTATTGGGTTTAAGCTCCGGGAATTTTCGGTGCAGAACTACTCTCCCAGTGAGCTGTTACGCACTCTTTAAATGATGGCTGCTTCTAAGCCAACATCCTGGGTGTCTAAGCAGTTCCACATCCTTTACCACTTAACCCAAATTTTGGAACCTTAGTTGGAGATCTGGGCTGTTCCCCTCTTGCAACAGGAGCTTATCCCCCTGCCACTGACTCCAGAAAGATACCCAATATTATTCGGAGTTTGGTTGGATTCGGAAGCGGGGTTACCGCCCCTACACCATCCAGTGCTCTACCCATACTGGTTAACTTTCCAGGCTAGCCCTAAAGCTATTTCGGGGAGAACCAGCTATCTCCAGCCTAGATTGGCCTTTCACCCCTACCCCCAAGTCATCCAGTGGCTTTTCAACGCCAAATGGTTCGGACCTCCTCTCGCATTTCTGCGAGATTCACCCTGCTCAGGGGTAGATCGACTGGTTTCGGGTCTATTATGACCACCTAAAAACGCCCTATTCAGACTCGGTTTCCCTGCGCCTACCCATGATGCTTTTTACATCAATGGTTAAACTTGGTAGTCATAATAACTCGCCGGATCATTCTTCAACAGGCACGCCCTCATCCTAATTAGAGTCAGGACTCGGACATCTTGTGAGTGCACAATTTCAGGTTCTATTTCACTCCCCTTCCGGGGTTCTTTTCGCCTTTCCCTCGCGGTACTTGTTCACTATCGGTCAGAGGTTAGTATTTAGCCTTGGATGGTGGTCCACCCAGATTCCCACAGGATTTCACGTGTCCCATGGTACTCAGGAACATGTATAGGGAAGTCTTCTTAGATTTTGTCTACGGGACTGTCACCCTCTACGGTATGGCTTTCCAGCCATTTCGACTATCTAAAAAGATTTGTAGCTTCCCGAGAAGAGTGCAGTCTTCTCAAAACATGTCCTACAACTCCGTGTATGCAACACCTGCACGTTTTAACACACACGGTTTAGGCTGTTCCCTGTTCGCTCGCCACTACTAAGGGAATCTCGGTTGATTTCTTTTCCTCCGGGTACTAAGATGTTTCAGTTCCCCGGGTTGCGCTTACTGGAAGGTTAAACTTCCAGTAATGATATCGCTTATTGCGATACCAGGTTTCCCTATTCGGCAATCCCGGTATCAAAGGATGTTTGCTCCTACACCGGGCTTATCGCAGCTTACCACGGCCTTCATCCGCTACCTCTGCCAAGGCATCCGTTGTGCACCCATAAACAGAATAGCCATATCATTTCATTCTACTATTTCATTTTAGTCAGGCAAAACTTAAAATTTTTCAAAGAACATTTAATAAATATTATATTTTCAAAAACAATTGTATTTTTTTCTGGAGACGAGGGGATTTGAACCCCTGACCTTCCGGGTGCAAACCGGATGTTCTCCCAACTGAACTACGTCCCCATATTTTTAGGTAGGAAATAAAAAATATTAATACCTACCTAAATAATATAATAAACTCTTAATGGGCCTCGACCGATTCGAACGGTCGACCTCACCCTTATCAGGGGTGCGCTCTAACCAACTGAGCTAGAGGCCCCCTAAGAAAATAATACATATTATGGTCTTTCAAAGATTTAGAATTAAATTTAAAGAAAAGTTGAAATAAAAGATTTTTTCTACATACTTAGTTTGCGGCTCAGAATAAAAGAAAAACTCTTTAGAAAGGAGGTGATCCAGGCGCACCTTCCAGTACGCCTACCTTGTTACGACTTCGCCCCAGTCACCAGGCATTAACTCTCTCGCCTAATGGCGAGATTCGTTAATCCCCGGCTCCCATGGCGTGACGGGCGGTGTGTACAAGGCTCGAGAACGTATTCACCGCGGCCTGCTGATCCGCGATTACTAGCGATTCCGGCTTCACGTGGTCGAGTTGCAGACCACGATCTGAACTGGGGCCGCTTTTCTGGGATTTGCTCCCCCTCGCGGGTTTGCTTCCCTCTGTAGCGGCCATTGTAGCACGTGTGTGGCCCCGGACATAAAGGCCATGATGATTTGACGTCGTCCCCGCCTTCCTCCTGGTTGACCCAGGCAGTCCCCCAAGAGTGCTTCCAAGCTGAAGAACTTGGGTTAGCAACATGGGGCAGGGGTTGCGCTCGTTGTGGGACTTAACCATACATCTCACGACACGAGCTGACGACAACCATGCAGCACCTCTGCTAGCTCTGCGGCTTACGCCGAAGTCCTTCTCCTTTCGGAGTCGTACTACTAGCAGTTCAAGCCCGGGTAAGGTTCTTCGCGTTGCGTCGAATTAAACCACATGCTCCACCGCTTGTGCGAGCCCCCGTCAATTCCTTTGAGTTTCAACCTTGCGGCCGTACTTCCCAGGTAGCGAACTTAACGCGTTAGCTTCGACACCCATTCCCGAAGAATATCGGGATCGAGCATCTAGTTCGCATGGTTTACGGCGTGGACTACCAGGGTATCTAATCCTGTTTGCTCCCCACGCTTTCGTGGCTCAGTGTCAGTAAGTACCTGGTGAACCGCTTTCGCCACTGGTGTTCTTCCCGATATCTACCCATTTCACCGGTACACCGGGAATTCCGTTCACCCCGATACTACTCTAGTACAACAGTTTATAGTGCAGCCCTTCCGTTGAGCGGAAGGATTTCACACTATACTTATTATACCACCTACCCACGTTTTACACCCAGTAATTCCGAGTAACGCTTGCCACCTACGTATTACCGCGGCTGCTGGCACGTAGTTGGCCGTGACTTATTCCTGAAGTACCGTCAAGCCAGATTATACATCTAGCCTTCTTCCTCCAGAAAAGGGGTTTACAATCCGAAGACCTTCATCCCCCGCGCGGCGTCGCTGGGTCACCCTTTCGGGCATTGCCCAATATTCCTCACTGCTGCCTCCCGTAGGAGTGGGGCCCGTGTCTCAGTGCCCCTGTGGCCGGCCAGCCTCTCAGCCCGGCTACCCGTCATAGGCTTGGTAGGCCGTTACCCTACCAACTACCTGATAGGCCATGGACCTATCCCTAAGTGTTCCTTGCGGAACTTTACTCTAAAGAGAATTTCACTCTTTAGAGACTATCGGATATTAGCCCCAGTTTCCCGAGGTTATCTCCGTCTTAGAGGTAAGTTATCCATGTATTACTCACCCGTTTGCCGCTAACATACTAAAGAGTTACCCCTTTAGTATATCCGCACGACTTGCATGTGTTAGGCACGCCGCCAGCGTTCACTCTGAGCCAGGATCAGACTCTCAAAAATATGTTTTCTTACTTAATATATTCTGAGCCGCAAACAAAATATGTAGAAAAAAATTTTTTTCAAAGAACAATTTAAATTTTAAAGTGAAATATATCCTCTTACAAAAATTTAAATATAAAAAACAAAAGTTTTAAAAAAATTAAAATTTCTAACTTATGTAAAAATACAAAATTATATTTTCTTTGTCAAGAGGTAATCAAAAAATTCTTTTCTGAAAAGAATAATAACACAAAATTTAATACTTCTAAGAAAAGTTTAGCTAAATTTACAAAAAAATTTTTTGTTTGTCAATAGCTACAAAAAAATTTTTTATTTTTACAATTATGTTTTAGCAAAATTTTTCTAATTTTAAATATACACAAATTATTTTAAAATGTCAACAGTTTTATAAAAATTTTTTTAAATTACAATTTTTATTTTTTCTTTACAATTTTTGCATTCATTATTTTTTAAGTTTAAAAAATTTACAGTATAGCCTTTTCTTTGTATAAGAATACTTCCACATTTTGGACAATAAGTTGAATTGTATTTTTCATCTAATATATTTCCTAGGTATACATTATAAAGTTTTTGTTTTGCTAAATTATAACATCTAAGCAAAGTTTCTATTGGTGTTGTTTCTTCTTTAAATTTATACATTGGATAATATCTTGAAAAATGTAATGGTATTTCTTTAGATAAATTAGAAACATAGTTAATTATATCAACGATTTCTTTTTCTGAATCATTATTTTTTGGTATTACAAGTGTTGTAATTTCGATATGTTTTTTTTCTTTAAACATAAGTTCAATTGTTTGAAGAACAAAATTTAAGTTTCCATCACAAATTTGTTTATAAAAATTTGGGTTAAAAGATTTAAGGTCAATATTTGCTGCATCTATATAGTGGATTAGTTCTAATAAAGGTTCTTTGTTTATAAAACCGTTTGTAACTAAAACGTTTTTGTATCCTTCTTGATGAAAAATTTTTGCTGTTTCTAAAACGAACTCAAAATTTATAAGTGGTTCATTATATGTGTATGAAATACCAATGTTATCTTTATATCTTTTTGCAATTTCAAGTAATTGTTTTGAAGAAATTTTTTGGATAAAATTTTCTTCTAAAGATGTTTGTGATATTTCCCAATTTTGGCAAAATCCACATTTAAAATTACACCCATAACTTCCTATAGATAAAATTTTTTTTCCTGGATAAAAGTGATATAATGGTTTTTTTTCTATAGGATCTATTGCTATAGATGACACAAGATTGTAAGTTAAGCAATATAATTTGGCATTTATGTTTTTTCTTACCAAACATTTTCCTGTTTGGTTTTCTTCTAACAAACAGTTGTGTGGGCAGAGATTACACTGTAATTTCTTTTCTTTTTGATTTATTATTCTGTAATATTTTGCTTCTTTCATTTTAAACCTTCTAAAAATTTTTCAATAAGATACGGCAATTTTTTTGAGTAACCGCCTTCTAATACATAAAATGTTGCAAGATTGAGTTGTTTTATTGTTTTAGCTGTTTTGTAATAACATTCTTCAGTTAGCATTAATCCTGCTAATGTATCTTCCTTAAAAGTATCAAAACCTGCTGATACAGCAAGTAAGTCAGGTTTAAATTCAATAATTTTTTCTATTGCTTTATTTAATGTTTGAAGATATTCAAAATCTGTTGTATTGGTTAATAAAGGAAAATTAATACAGTTGTTTTCTGATTTAAGTCCTGTTGCTGGATAAATGTTTGCCTGATGTAGAGAAATAAAAATAATTTTTTCATTGTTTAAAAAAATGTCTTGAGTGCCGTTTCCATGATGCACATCAATATCAAGTATTGCAACTTTTTTGTGCTTATAATTTTTTAAGTACCAATTTATTGCACAGGCAATATTGTTGAAATAGCAAAATCCTCCTAAATTATTTTTTGTAGCATGATGTCCTGGTGGCCGTGTTAGCGCAAAAGTTTTTTTATTTTCTATTGCAAGTTTTAAAGATTCTAAAACTATATTTGCAGAAATCTTTGCATAAAAAAATATATTTTTCAAATTAGGTGTATCTGGTTCATAGAAATTTTCTGTTTTTACTTTTTCTATAAGTTCTTTACTGTGAGTTAAAAGTAAAATTTCTTCATCTATTTCTTTATCTATAAAAACAAATTCTATATTAAGTTTTTTTTGTCTTTCAGATAAATATTTATATGTATCTTTTACTCTAAAAGGAGCCTCTGGATGTCCAATTTTATAATACTGCCAACAATATTTAGATGTTAAAATAAAAATTTTATCTTCTGTCATTTAATTTTAGAATAATTCTGGATGAGACTTTTTATATTTAATACCAAGATGGTTATAAGCAAGTTCTGTTGCGACGCGGCCACGAGGTGTTCTTTGTAAAAATCCTGCTTGTATAAGATATGGTTCATAAACATCAGTGATAGTGTCAACTTCTTCATTTATAGCTACAGAGATTGTTTCAATACCAACTGGTCCACCATTGAATTTTTCTATTATTGTAGATAAAATTTTTCTATCCATTTCATCTAATCCGTAGTCATCAATTCCTAAAGATTTCATTGTAAAAATTGTAATCTCTTTTGAGATTTTGCCATTTGATTTTACAATTGCAAAATCGCGCACACGGTTTAATATCCTGTTTGCAATTCTTGGAGTTCCACGAGAACGTTTTGCAATTTCATAACTTGCTTGTTGGTCTATTTCTATATTGAGAATCTTAGTGGAACGGATAACTATTTTTTGTAATTCTTCAATTGTGTAAAAACTTAGATTTTCTACTATACCGAATCTTGACCTAAACGGTGCTGAAAGTAATCCACTTCTTGTAGTTGCTCCAACCAGAGTAAATTTTGATATAGGTAAACGTACAATTTTTGCGTTAGGACCCTGCCCAACAACTATGTCAAACTTAAATTCTTCAATCACAGGATAAAGTGATTCTTCAACAACATGGTTTAATCTATGGATTTCATCTATAAATAATACATCCTGAAATTGCAAATTTGTAAGTATAGCAGCAAGATCACCAGTTTTTTCAAGAGCAGGTCCTGATGTAACTTTTATGTTTGTGTTAAACTCATGTGCTATTATGTGTGCTAAAGTAGTCTTTCCACAACCAGGTGGTCCACAAAATAAACAGTGATCTAATGCAACACCACGTTTTTTTGCAGATTCTATAAAAATCCGTAAATTTTCTTTTAATTTTTCTTGTCCTATAAAATCATCTAATTTTTTGGGACGAAGTGTTAATTCTAGTTCTTTTTCTTGTTGTGAAACTTTTGGTGTTATAACTCTTTCAGATTTCATTATTTTGCAGAAGATAGTTCTTTTAAAACTAATGGTAAAAGTTGTGAAATTAAATCTTGTGTTTCCATAGCATCATTTAAGACTATTTTGTTTTGAGTTAAAATTTTTTCAACTATATTTTTTATTTGTTGTTCTTTATATCCTAAATTTGTCAATGCTGAAAGTAAATCTGTATAAATTTCTATGTTTATGCTTTCTTTTATTTCTTCTTTCATAAACAATTCTAAACTGCTTAGTGCAGAAATAATTTTTTCTGCTGAAGAATGTTTGAATCCAAATAATGATGTTAACGATTTATAATTTTTTGTTTTTATTGCTAATTTAAATTCAGTAATATTTTTTTTAACCTTGTCAAGATACTCCAAGGCTTTTTTAGGACCTACATTTGATAAATTGTCTTTAAAAGCTATAAAAATTTGTTTTTCTTCTTTAGAAAGAAATCCATATAAAGTAGGAAGTCCACTGCTGTATAAACCTGAAGAGATTTCTACTATATAAAATTTTTTTATTTCAGAAATATCTATTTGCTTTAGCGTTGTTTCAGATACAACTATTTCATATCCTATATTGTTAACTTCTACTATACACAGATTTTTTTCTATATTTTTTTCTACAACTTTACCTTCAATGTAACTATACATATAATTCTTTGTTTTGAGTATTTAAATAACACAGTGCTACTGCAATTGCATCATTTATATGTTCTGAATGAATTTCTTTTTCGTTTTTAAGCAATAACTTTATAATTTTTTTAAGTTGGAATTTTGATGCAGAACCATAACCTGATACTGCAAGTTTTACTGTTTTTGCAGAAAAATCTTCAATTTTTATTTTAAATAAGCCACACAAAAGATAAACAATACCAGTTGCAAAATAAGTGCATATCATATTTTTGGAAATTTTAGAATAAAATTGTGATTCTATGCATACAATATTAGGTTTGTATTTTTTTAAAATCTTTTTTAACTCTGAAAAAATCACTTCTAACCGTTCAGTTAAAAGAATTGTTCTGTCTTTAGCGTTTTTTTTTGTAGTTATTTCTCCGAATTCTAGAAGTTTATATTCTTTATTTAAATCCTTTTCTATTATAGCCCAACCACATTTTGATAATCCTGGGTCTATTCCTAAAACTTTCATATTATTTTTTATTGATTTTATATTTTTTCTAAAGTTTCTTTATCAATATCAAAGTTAGCATATACATTTTTTACATCATCATGTTCTTCTAAAGCATTCATTAACTGAATTATCTGTTCTGCTTGTTTACCTTCTAATTTTACATATGTTTTTGGCAACATTGTAATTTCTGCTTGTTCCAGTTTATATTTTTTTTCTAGTTCAGATTTAATTTGGTCAAAAGTTTGTGGAGAAGTTATAATTTCGTAGTTATCTTCATCATCTGACCTAAAATCTTCAGCACCGAGTTCTAAAACTAAACTCATAAGTTCATCTTCGTTAACAGAAGATTTGTTTATTGTAATATAACCTTTTTGTTCAAAATTCCATGCTACACATCCACTTTCACCTAATGATCCACCATATTGACCAAAAATTTTTCTCATTTCAGATGTTGTTCTATTTTTATTATCAGTAGTTGCTTCAACAATTACTGCAGTACCAGCAGGACCGTATCCTTCATATACAACTTCTTCGTAAATTACACCAGGGATTTCTCCGGTACCGCGCATTATTGCTTTTTTAATATTATCCTGTGGCATATTTGCTTCCTTTGCCATTTCAATTGCTTTTCTTAATCTAGGATTATTTTCAGGATTACCTCCACCTTGACGAGCAGATATTGTTAATTCTCTTATTATCTTTGTAAAGATTTTTCCTCGTTTAGCATCTTGTGCCATTTTTTTATGTTTTATTCCAGCCCATTTTGAATGTCCAGACATAATCTTTCCTCCTTTTTATTCTACTTAAAGTTTCTACTCTTTTTAGTTTTCTATAAAAACTTTAAATAAAACAATTTTTACTAAAATTACTTCTGAATGTCAATTTAGTGTTGTAATTTTTTTACAATTTTAATATTTTGTGGGCCACAATTTTGCCTACATTTGTTGCATAAAATGCATTCAGTATTTAATATCTGTAGTTTATTATTTTTTTCTATGATAGCATTTGTAGGACAAATAGTTTTACATATCTCACATCTAAAACAATGTTCTTGTAAAATTTGTAAATTTAAAAATGATATCTTTGAAAACAAACCTAAAAAAGCTCCTAACGGGCATAAGTATCTACACCATAAACGAACAAAAATTATACATATAATCAAAATTAATAATAAATATATAACAAATTTTATTTCAGTTTGAGTTATATAGAAAATATATTGAAATGGTTCTATTAGTATTAGTGATGGTGAAATTAATATAATTATTATCAAAAAAAATTTTATATATCTATAAAAACTTTCATACTTTCTTAAAGATTTTACAATTTTTTTATCCTCTATAATTTCAAATTCAATTTCTTTTCCTAAAGTTTTTTTATATCTTTTTTCAATATATCTTTTTAGATCAAACAATAACTCTATTACAGCACCAAACGGGCATAACCATCCACAGTATAACCGTCCAAATATTAAAGTTGTAATTATAACAAGCATAAATAATGACCATATGAAAATATTGCTTATAGAAGTGAAATTAAGATATAAAAAATTTTGTATATGACCAAATGATAACCCTCCTTTATACATTATTCCTAAAAAAACAATTGTAATACACATAGTTATATATCTTAATATTTTTAGATTATACAAAAATCCATAGATTGACATAAAGAACAAAATATACAATGTTAAAGTTTTTAATATTTCTATTTTTGATATTCTTAATGAAAAATCTTTTTTTATAATTTTTTTACCTATTATGTATTTATGAACATTATTTACACATTGATAGATAATCTCATTAACAGCATTACAACTTATTGTAGCGCCAGATATAGCTTTTATGTCTTCTCCTAAAATAAATTGTGATTTATTGTCTTTGTTATAGTATTGGCTTAGATATTTTTCTTCAAAAACATCTTTTGCATATTTTTTGGTTTCGTATTGTTCTATTACTTTTATATTTTTTATTTTTCCATCTAAGGAAAAATAAATTTGTAAATTGATATTTCCAGCGTAACCTTTAATTTTTTCATCTGTCCATTCAATGCTTTCAATAAAGAACCCTGTGATTTGTTTATTTTCATAAGTTAAATAATAATATTTTGGCTGATTATTTACTAATATATAAGAAGAAACAAATTTTTCAAAATATATTTCTTCTGATAAAACAAAAATATTTGTAAATAAAAATATAAAGATAATTAAAAAAAATTTTTTTATAATTTTTATTTTCATACCCATTTATTTTCAGCTGCTTTTATTAATCTATCCATTATTGTTTTTCCTAACCCAACATTTTTTACAGCTTCAACAACAATAGTTTTTGTATTAATTTCTTCTGCTAATCTTAAGCAAATATATAGATTTTTTGTAATCTCTTCGAAACTTTCTCCATATGTGATGATTGAGATATTTTCATCTTTAAAGATTTTTTTTATAATGTTTTTTGTTTTATTTTTACATACAAAAGTTATATTTCTTAATTTATTTTTTGGTAATTTTTCAATATAGCTTATTAAATTTTTAGTTAAATATGTAGGTTTTATTGGAGAGTAATGTTTTTTAAACATTCCTGGAGATTTTTTTATTAAATTTTTTTTGGGTTCAACAATTTTAATTTTACACTCTTTAGTTATTTTTTCAATTTCTAAAGCGCCATAACGCAAAACTTTAAATGGATATTCTGTGCAATCTATTATTGTAGATTCTACACCATATTTTGGTCTTCCTGTATAAATTACATATTCTATTTCTTTTTTATCTTTAAAATCTTTTATTATATGTTTTATATCAGTTGCAGAGACACGGCTGAAAATGTTTGCTGAAGGTGCTGCTAGTGGAACTCCGCATAGGTTTATAAATTTTCTTGTAATTTCATTCTCTGGCATACGAATACATACTGTATTTAGCCCAGAAGTTACAATATCTGGTAATTTATGATTTTTATAAAATATCAAACTTACAGGACCAGGCCAAAATTTTTTTATAATTTTTTTTGCTTCCCACGGGATATACCTTGCTATATTTCTAAGTTGTGAAAGTCTGCTTATATGCACGATGAGAGGGTCTGAATAAGGACGATTTTTTACTAAAAATATTTTGTTTAAAGCAGATACATCAAAACAGTTTGCTGAAATTCCATATACAGTTTCAGTAGGTATAACTACTAAATTACCATTTTTTATTGCTTTTACTGCAGCTAAAAGCTTTTTTTCAAAATTTTTTGTATTTTCATTTAAGTGAATAATTTTCATTTTTAGATTTTATTTTTCATTCGTTTAATCTCTTCATAGGAACAAATCTTACAGGAATAATATTTCTTTTTATAATTTTTTTATCTTTTTTTTCTACAACTACTAATTCTTGATAAATATCACCTACAGGAATTACAATTTTACCACCATCTTTAAGTTGGTCTATTAAAGGTTGAGGGATATGATCTGGTGAACAGGTAACTATTATTTTGTCATAAGGTGCGTGTTCTTGCCAACCAAGATATCCATCACCTATTTTTATAAAAATGTTTTTATAACTTAAATCTTTTAGTAGTTTTTCTGCTTTTTGTGCTAATTGTGGAATGATTTCTATAGTATATACTTCTTTTGCTAATTCTGCAAGAATTGCGGCTTGATATCCAGAACCCGTTCCTATCTCTAAAACTTTATCATTTTCCTTGAGTTCTAAAAGTTGTGTCATTAATGCTACAATGTATGGTTGAGATATAGTTTGTCCAAAACCTATTGGCAAAGGTTCGTCTATATACGCTAACTTTTCATATTCTTTGGGTACAAATTTGTGTCTTTCTACTTTTAACATTGCAGATAAAACTTTTTTGTCTGTTATATCTCTTTGTTTAAGTTGTTCTTCTAGCATTTTTAATCTTTTTTGATAATATTCATCTATATTGTTCATTTCTTTTCTCTCCTGTGATTTAATTGGCAAATTTTTTTTATTGTTACAGCTTAAAGAAACAAAAGTGATAATAAAAATTAATTGATAAATTTTTTTATTCATAATTTTAAACTTCAACATATTCTTGGCAACTCTTCTGCTGTTGGCATATCAACGATCCTTTTTATTCCATAAGTTGTTTTTAGTACTACTTTTGATTTATTTTCATTTGTTATTTTTCCTATTATTTTTGCATTTTTCCCCAAAGGATGTTTTGTAAGTATAGATAAAACTTTTTCAGCAATATTTTTTTTGGTTATTATTATGATTTTACCTTCATTTGCAATTTGTAAAGGTTCAAAACCTAACAGTTCACATACATTTTTTACTTTCTCATCTATTGGAAGTAAACTTTCTTCTATTTCTATTCCTATATCTTTTCTTTTATTAACTATTTCATTTAAAACAGCTGAAAGTCCACCTCGTGTTGGATCTCTTAAGAATTTTAAGTATTGAGAAATTTTGTTGTCTAAAATTATCGGTTCTATTAAAGATTTTAATGATGCACAATCACTTTTAATCTCATATTCAAATCCATAAGAGCCACGAGAAAGTAAAACTGCTAGTCCGTGTTCTGCAATATTACCTGTGATTATAACTACATCTTCAGGTTCAATTTTTTCATAACTTAGTTCAATATTATTTTCTATTATTCCAATGCCAGCTGTTATAATAAAAATTTTATCACAACTACCTTTTTCTACAACCTTTGTATCACCAGTAACAATTTTTATATTTTCTTCTTCAGAAATTTTTTTTATTGAGCATAAAATTTTGTCAACAGTTTCAAATTCAAGTCCTTCTTCTATTATCAAAGACAAAGATATAAATTTTGCTATTGCACCAACACAGAGTAAGTCGTTAATTGTACCACATATACTGAGTTTTCCAATATCTCCGTTTGGGAAAAATATTGGTTTTACAGTATAAGCATCTGTAGTAAAGGCAATTTTTTTGTTTTCTAATTTAATTACAGCAGAATCTAATAACTGGTTTAATATTTCGTTAGAAAAATTTTTTAATATAAAATTATTAATAAACTTTTGTGTATATTTTCCACCAGAACCATAAGATAACAAAATTTTTTGTTTCATATGATTATTTAATTATTGCCTTTCATATTTATAGTATGCTGCACAAGCACCTTCTGATGAAACCATACACGCACCTTTTGGATTTTCGGGAGTACAAATTTTAGCAAAAAGTGGACACTTATAAGGTTGTAATTTCCCTACTAAAACTTCTTT
>CALFVX010000026.1 GCA_937928765.1 uncultured Endomicrobiia bacterium | reverse complement strand
TTTTGGATATTTTTTATCATTTCTTCTATACTTCCATATTTATTTATTAATATAGAAGCCGTCTTAGGACCGATACCTTCAACACCTTGTATATTATCTGTTTTATCTCCGATTAATACAAAATAATCAACTAATAATTTTGAAGGAACACCATATTTTTGTTTAACTTTTTCTTCATCATACCAAATATCTTTAAGTTCATTGTAGACAATTATATTTTTGTTAACCAATTGTAAAATGTCTTTGTCAGCACTTATTATTACTATTTTATGTTTTTCTTCAAATCTTTTTGCTAATGAACATATTACATCGTCTGCTTCATAACCATCTATAATTAAATAAGGAATATTACTTTCTTTTACAAAGTTGTGTACTAATGGGAATTGTATTTTTAAATCTTCTTCCAGTTCTTTTCTTGTTGATTTATATTCCTTATATATTTGATGTCTAAATGTTGGTTTTGAAGAATCAAAACATATACACAAATATTCTGGTTTAAATTTTTTTAGTATTTTAAAAAGCATTCTTATAAAACCATAAACTGCGTTAATAGGCAAACCTGAAAATGTCGTCAATGTTGGTAATGCATGATATGCTCTATGGATATAAGCATTACCATCTATTAAAAATATTTTTGAAGAATCTTGTTTTATTGTCATTTTTATAAAGCTTGGTCTTTTTGTTGTGAGATTTGTTGTTGAAGAAAATTTATTTTTTGTTGTAAAGATTCTTTGTTTTGTTCTAACTTTAGGATTGTTTCTTTTAGAATATTAATTTCTTGATATAAGTTTTTTATTTGATTTTCATGTTGTTGTCTTAGTTGTCTTTCGTTTTCTAAGAGTTCTTTTATTTTTACTTCATAGTTATTTCTTTCTACAATAAGGTTTTTTCTTAATTCATTTAATTGCTGTTCATTTTTAGATATTATCTGCGAAATTTCTATAAATTTCTTTTTTCTTTCTTCATCTATATATAAGTTTAAAGATTCTATTTCTTTATCTTTTTGTTCAAGTTTTTTCTTATTTTCTTCTTCGTTTAACTTAATTTTATTTTCAAGTTCTGTTTTAATATTTCTTAATATTTCATTTTCATTTTGAATGTTTAAAATTTTATTATTTAAAATTTCAATTTTTTTTATTAACTCTATTTTTTCATTTTGAAAATTTTCATAATTTAGTTTGAAGTTATCTTCCATTTGTTTAATTTTTGAATTATATTCTTCAACAAGAGAAGATATTTGTTGATTTTTTTCAACTTGTAGTCTTACAAGTTCTTTGTTTAGATTTTCTATGTTTAAGTTAGTTTCTTTTATCAAATTTTCATAATATTCTTTAGTTTCTGAAAGTTTGGTATTAAACTCATTTTCTTTTGTTTTTAATTTGTTATGTAATTCATTGTTTTCATTTTGCAAAATTTGTAATTTATAATTTAACTCATTATTTATACTTTCCATCTTTTTATATTCAATGTCGTATTGTTGTAGTTTTTCTGATGTTTCATCAAGTTTTGCTTTTAAATTATATATTTTTTCTTCATATTCTTTTTTAATATCCTCTATTTCATTTAAATATACTTTTACTCGTCCTTCTAAATCTATTCGTTCTTTTGCTAAAATTTCAGAAAATTTATCATGTTCTGTTTGCAACAATGCATTAGTTTCTTCAAACTTTTTTGTCATTATTTCTAATTCATTTTTTAAATTTGTATTTTGTTCTTTTGTTTCTAAATAAATTTGTTTTAATTCTTCAAATTCTTTTACTTTAATTGTTATTTCTTGTTTAAGTTTTTCAATTTCTTGGTTTCTTGCTGAGATAATATTTTCATATTTTTCAATTAATGTGTTAACTTTTTGTTCATTACGATTAATTTCTGTATCTAATGTTTTTTTCCAATTTTCAATTTCTGAATTAAGTTGGTTTATTAAATTATTTTTTTCTTCTTCTAATTGTTGTAATCTTTGTTCAAGCAAAACTCTTAATTTATGCTCCTCTTCATGTTCGTGTTGTTTTTGGTTAAATAATAATGTTAACCTTTCATTTTCTTGAGATAATTGAGAAATTTTTTCATTTATTTGTTGAAATTCTTGAAGTTTTATAGCTTCAAAGCTAGCAATTTTGTTATTTAGTTCAGCTATAATTTGTTCTTTTTCATTAATTTGTTGTTCTAAATTTTTATAAGACTGTAGCAGAGATTGTGTTTTGCTATCTGTTTCAGATATTATATATTTCAATTTGGCAATTTCTTTTTCATAATGTTCTTTTAATTGTTTTTTTTCTATATCTATTTCATTAATCTTTTGATAAAACTCTTTGGTTTGTTTTTCAATGTGTTGTTCATATTGTTTATATTTAAGTTCTGTCTCTTCTTTTATATGTTTTGAATTTATTTCTAATTGTTCTATTTGCAAAATTTTTTGTTTTAAATCTTCTTTTGTTTTTTCTACTTCAAATTTATATTGTTGCAACTGTAATATGGTTTGATTTAAAGCAGATTGTAATTTTTCAACTGTATATTCTCTTTCAGCAAGTTTAGTTTCATAATCACTTTTTTGTTCTAAAAGCTGAGTTTTTAATAATTCTATTTCTTTATTTAAATCATTTACGATCTCAACATTTTTATTATTAATCTGTAATATTTCTTCATCTTTCTTTGCAATAATTTCTTTATATTTTTGTAGTTCTAATTCTTCTTGAAAAAATTTGTTTTCCCATTCTTTAACTTTTTGTTCATGTAGTTGTTTTAACTCCTGATATTTTCTTAATTCTTCCTTTAACCTTAATTCTGAAGATAACGATATTTCTTTAAATTTTTTAATTTCTTCTTCTATTTTTTGCCATTTTTCAATTTCTTTTTCTTTTTGTTTTTGCAATTCTTCTGCTGTATTTTTAAGATTTTCTAGTTCTAATTGTTTTGACTGTTCAAGTATCGCTTGTGTTTTTTTTAACATTTCTTCTGTTTCTTTCAATTTTTGTTGTAAAGATTCAATTTCTTTTTGTTTTAAATCATAAATTTTGTTAAACTGTTCTTTTTGTAATACAATTCTTTTCCTTAACATTGCAATAGTTTTACTAACAATCTCTTTCTCTACAGAAGAAATTTGTTTTCCTAAATCGTTATCTGTATTAAATTCTAAATTATTTTCATCCATAAAATTTTATTTTCTTATGGTAACTTTTTGATTATTTTTTAAAAGAAACTTTGTAAATATAACAGGAGTAATATTACAGATTATTTCATAATATTCTTTGTTTTTTGGTAATATATCTGTAATTTTCGCATAAAATTCTTTCTTATTTTCAGAAAACAAAATTTTCATTATATATTTAGCAACTTCTCGATCATCTGTTAATCTACATAGTATTTCTGTTTTAGGTTTTAATTTTTCAACAGATACACCTTTGTTTTTATCTATTACTGGTTTTGTTTTAATAAAAAAATTATTGTTTGAAAAAGTTATAGATGTATCAAACCTAGTTAAATTTAAATTATTTTCTTTTAATTTTTCATAAGTTGTATATTTATATTTTTCTATATCGTAATCAAATTTTATTTTACTATCTCCTAAGTTAAGAATTGATTTTAAAATGTTGAGTAACGAATCTATTTGATTATTTTCTACGATGTTTAATATTTCTTTTTCCATTTTGTAAAGATTCAAATAAATATTTTTAGATATTTCTGACAAAAATCCGTCTTCTAGTTTAAATTTATATATATTTTTTTCAACTTTGTTAAATTCATCTTTAATATTTATTTCAAAAACAGAAGGATTAAGTGATACTACCGAAAATAATTTCAGAATATTTTTATCCAATCTATTAATGATAATAAGTAAACATAGATATAAATGTTTTTCTTTTATTGCTAATTTATATTTTAAAATTTTTATTTTATCATCTTCTTGGATGAACTTCTTCATAAACTCTTTTTAGTCGTTCTAAAGTAAGATGTGTATAAATATTTGTTGTGGATAAACTTTTATGTCCTAACATTTCCTGTATACTTCTTAAATCACAACCTGCTTCTAACATATGTGTAGCAAAGGTATGTCTAAAAGTATGAGGTGTAACTTTTTTATGTATAGATGCTTTTTTAACCCACAAAGAAATAATTTTTCTTATACCACGAACACTTAAAGGTGATCCAAATTTGTTTAAAAACAAAGTTTTGTTTGTAAATCCTATTTTGTATTTAAAATTTAAATATTCTTTTATAAGTTTTAAAGCAATTTCTCCTACAGGAACAAATCTTTCTTTATTACCTTTTCCTTTAGTAATATATACTAATCCTTCATATATATCAATATCATTTTCTGTCAATTGTGCTAATTCTGAAATTCTTAATCCAGAAGAGTATAGTAGTTCTAATATTGCTCTATTTCTTGAACTCAAAAAATCTTTTGGTTCTATCAAAGATAATAAATTTTTTATTTCATTTTTTGTTAAGAAATTTGGTAATGTTTTTTCTTTTTTTACATTGTTTATATATAATATCAAATTCTGATTTATATATTTCTTAATAGCAAGAAATTTAAAAAAAACTTTCAATGCATTAACTTTTCTTGAGATTGAGTTTTTTTTATAATTTAATTTTTGTAGTTCAGCAATAAAACTTCGTATAATTATTTTATTAACTTGTCCTATATTTTTGATTTTTAAGTTATTATATATAAATAAAAGAAATTCTTCTAAATCATTGATGTATGAAATAATTGTGTTTTCTGCAACATTTTTTTCTGCAATTAAATATGTTTTAAATTTTGTTAATAGTATTTTGTATTCATTAGGAATATTTCTCAGTTGTATTTTTTGTTTCAAGTTTATCTTTTTCATAGTTTATTTTATATTTACATTTGGGAAATTTTTCACAGGAAAGAAATTTTCCATATTTACTATTTCTTATTACCATATTACTACCACAAAATTTGCATTTCTTACCTTCTACTATTTCATTTTTAGATTGAATTTCTTTAGATGCGATTGCTAATTTTTTGCTTATAGGTTCATAACAGATAAATACTACTTTTGTCCAGTTTTCTTTTCCTTGTGAGATTTTATCTAATAATTTTTCTATTTTAGCAGTGTAAGTTTTATCAATAATTTCTGGGAAAAATTTTATTAACAATTCTGTTACTTGTCTACCTAAAGGTGTAATATAAAATTTTCTGTTTTTTAAAGTTACATATCCACGATATTTAAGCGTATCCACTATAGTAGCATAAGTTGAAGGTCTTCCTATGCCATTTTTCTCTAATTCTTTGATTAATGAGGCTTCGCTATATCTTTGTGGTGGTTCAGTAAAATGTTGTTTTCCATAACAGTTTTGTATTTTTAAAGTATCATTTATTTTCAAGTCAATAATAAAATTATTATTTTCTTCATTTTGTTGTTCTTCGGGATAGATTACAGTATAACCATCAAAAATTATGTTTTTGGTTTCAGTTGAAAATATATATTTTTTTTCTTCTACTTCAATTTCTATATTAATATTTTGATATTTCATATCTTTCATTTGTGTTGCGACAAAACGTTGCCAGATAAGTTTATAAAGTTTATATTGTTCTTCAGAAAGATATTTTTTAATTTCTTCTGGTGTTCGATAGACACTCGTTGGCCTTATTGCTTCATGTGCTTCTTGTGCGTTTTTTACTTTTGTTTTAAATTTTCTTATTTGTTCATTTAGATACAGTGGATATTTTTCAGCTAAAAATTTTCTTAACTCATCTATTGCATATAAAGATACATAAGTAGAATCTGTCCTCATATAGGTAATTAAACCAACACGTTCAGTATTTCCTAAATCTACACCTTCATATAAACTTTGTGCTATAGTCATTGTTTTTGAAGGTGAAAAATATAATTTTTTAGATGCTTCTTGTTGTAAAGTAGAAGTTATAAAAGGTTCTGATGGCGGTTTTGATTTTTCTTCTATTTTAATTTCAGAAATTTTGCCAACTTTATTTTTTTTAATCTCTTCTACAATATTGTTTGCTTCCTGTTGAGTTTTTATGTCTAATTTATCAAGTTTTTTGTTGTTAATATATCTTAATCTTGTTCTTATTATATTGGATTCATTTTCTTGTTTGACAAAATCACATTCTATACTCCAGTATTCCTGTGGAATAAACTTCTCTATTTCAGATTCTCTATCATATATAAATTTTAAAGCAGCAGATTGCACTCTTCCAGCAGAAAGTTTATTAGCTATTTTTTTCCATAGTAATGGAGAGATTTTATATCCAACTAATCTATCTATTACTCTTCTTGCTTGCTGCGAATTAACTAAGTTTATGTCAATATCTCTTGGATTTTTTAGTGCTTCTAAAATTGCAGGTTTTGTTATTTCATGAAAAGTTATTCTTTTAACATTTTTTTCATCCAAGCCTAAAACTTTCGTAATATGCCATGCAATAGCTTCACCTTCTCTATCATAGTCTGTAGCTAAATATATATTTTTTACTTTTTCAATAATTTTTTTGAGTTTAGATATTATTTTTTTGGCTCTAGGAATTATTACATAATAAGGTTGGAAATTATTTTTTTCATCTATCCCTAACGAATTTTTAGGTAAATCACGAATGTGGCCATAGGAGCTTTCTACAATATAATCTTTTTCTTCTAAAAATTTAGATATAGTTTTTTCTTTAGTTGGCGATTCTACTATTATTAAATTCATTGTTTATAAGTTTGTATTTTTTAATTGTTTATACTTATATAAATTTTTCCTGGGATTTCCTTAATTTTTGATTTTATTTCAAGCTCAAATAAAATATTCATTAATTTTGCAATATCAACATTAGCAAGTGCTTGTAATTTATCAATATGTATTCCTTCTGGTTCTGATTTTATAATGTTTAATATATAATTACTTTCTTCAGATAAATCAAGATTTTCAATAGCTTCAATTTCTTTTTTAGATTTTTTTACATTAAGCATCTTATTTTCTATTACTCCTTTAAGTTGTTTAATTTCTTCTATTATATCTTCAGCAGAGGTTACTATTTTTGCTCCTGTTTTTATTAGATAATTTGTACCTCTGCTTTGTTTAGAAAAAATACTTCCTGGGATGGCAAAAACATCTTTTCCCAAATCTAATGCAAACTTTGCAGTAATAATGGCACCACTTTGTAAGTCAGCTTCAATAACAACCGTCCCTAAAGATAATGCTGCTATTATTCTGTTTCTTTGTGGAAAAGAAGTTTTTGTAGGAGTAAAATTGTATGGAAATTCTGACACTAACGCTCCGTGTAATGGTATTTTTTGTTGTAATTTTTTGTTCGCAGCAGGATAGTAAACTCCTAATCCATTACCTAAAACTGCTATTGTCCTTATATTATTCTTTATAGCAAATTCATGTGCAAAAGTGTCTATTCCATAAGCAAGACCGCTTATTATTGTAAGTTCATATTTTGCCAAATCCTTAATTAGATGTTCTACAACTAATTTTCCATAAGAAGTAGGTTTTCTTGTACCAACTATTGCAATGGATAGTATGTCTTCTTTTAATATATTTCCTTTTATATATAATAAAATAGGAGCATCTGATAAATATTTTAACATAGAAGGATAATCTGGATCTGAATAGGTTAACAATTTAATATTTTCTTTCTCTATTTTTTCAATTTCTTCTTCAGGATTAATTTTATTTTTGAATTTTTTTATGTTATTTACAATATTTATATTTATTCCTTCTACACTGCTTAGTTCCTCTATACTTGCTGATAAAACATTTTCTGCACTACCAAAATGATTTATTAAATTTTTGATTCTTATAGGACCTAATAAAGGAATACTGTTTAAAATAATTAAAGATTTTAATTCACTATAATTTTTCATAAATTTTATATGAAGTTAATCAGTGATTTTATAACCTATTAAAGTTAAATATTTATATCTTTTTTTAGAAAGCTCACCTATATAGCTATGTGAATATTTTTCAGCAGTTTCTTTATAAATTTTTAAAGCAGAATTTATTTTTTGTTTTTGTTCGTAGCTTTGAGCAATTTTGTAGTATGAGTTTGACTTATAATTTTCTATTTCATATTTTTCAATCACACGATTAAATCTAAAAATAGAACTATCATTTTTATTTAATAAAAAACAAATTTCTCCTAACATATATTCTATAAGTTGTGCATATTTTGAATTTGGATATTTTTCTAAGTAACTATTAAGTTTACCTGTGGAATAGATATATTTATAGAATGAAATTGTCAAAAATGAAAATAATAGAAATATAATGATAAATTTTTTCATATTTTTATATTTCTATTTTATAATTAAATCACCAATTGTTATTGGAGAATAACATCTTAAAATTTCTGCTGTAATAATAGAATTTTTTTCATCTATTTCTTTGATTTTCATTATACCTACTAAATTTAACTCATCTTCAGGTGCGTCTGTCAGAGAGGTATTGTATTGTGATGGACCTAAATGATATATACCTAAGATTTCATCTTTTTTAATAAAATTATTGTTTTCAATTTTACAATAAACAATATCAAAATCAATATAAAAAAATTTTTCTTCTTTTGCACTTTCTATAATAGCAATTATTTTTGATTTTTCATATTTTATTTTTTTGGCAAAAACTTCTTTTATTTTTTCTAACCTTTGTTGATTTTGTGTTATCAAATCTTCTTTATTTATTGTTTGTAGTTGATCTATAAAATCTTCTTCAATTAGATTCTTATTCTGTAATTGAGTTTGTTCTTTTTCTTCTAATTGAAACTCATTTTTAATTCTATCATCTTCAGTAATTTTTGTTTGCAAGATTTTTCCTCCATTTATTTCAATATCTGGAATAAAAAATTTTTGTCCTGGATAGATTAAGTTAGGATTGGAGATTTTATCTTTATTAGCTTGATATATTTTTTTCCACAGAAATGGGTTTTTATAATAAAATTTTGAAATATTCCATAAACAATCTCCTTTTACAACAATATGTTCCACAGAATTTATAATAGTATAATAAAAAAATATTACTGTAAATATTATTGTAAAAAATTTTATTTTTTTCATTTATCCTTTTAGATTCATTACAAAAATGCAATCTTTTAAATTTACTTCAATTCTTTTTCTATCTTAAGAATTAAAGTTGTAAAAATTATTCCTACGATTGAACCACCTATAATATCACTTAAAAAATGTGCTCCTACTAAAACTCTGCTAAAACCCACCGTTATAGCTAATATAAACAAAATAATATTTATATTTCTTTTTTTAATTCTATCAGATAAAAAAGTTGCAGTTGAAAATGCTAAAAAAGTATGTCCGGAAGGGAAACCAAATTCTCTTAATTGTTCTCCTATAACATTTATCGGTTGATGTAAAATATCAGAAAATAATTTTAATGGTCGTGGTTTGTCGAAGATAAATTTTAATATTTGTATTAAAATACCGCCAAAAGTTATTATTAAAATAAAAAATACTAGATTATATAAAAATTTTTCTTTATCAACAAAAACAAGAATTATAGCTATCAGAGGGACAAGTATAAATCCGTTGCCTAAATTTGTTATCAAATAACTAAAAATTCTAAAAATTTTATTATTATAAATTTTATTTTTATTTATTTTAAGAAAAATTGTTTTGTCATAATTTCTAAAATATTCTACTACATTAATGAAATTATTATATTTTTGTTGAATAAATCCTAAATCTTTTGCTTTTTCATAATTAAAATTTTTTAAGAGATAAAATTTAAATTTTCTCTCTGGCCATTTTATAGTTCTTCTAAAATTTATAATAGACATAATTTTAATTTCGTAAAAAGGATAATCTCTTAATATATCTTCTTCTTTAAATCTGCTTTCTGTAAAAAATATTGCATCTTTGCCATTATGTTTATGAATATCTTTATACCAAAAGTCATATTGGTTAAAATCAAAATCAAAACAATAAATTCTTGGTATATTTTTATCATAATATTTTGCTAAAGCGAACCTCATTTGTCCAGAAGAATAATATTTGTTAGTTAGTATTATAGTTTCTGGATATATTTGTAACAATTTGTATAGTTCTTTAGCAGCTATTTCCCAACCGTAAAGTTTATCTGGAGTGTCTGCATCTTTGTATTTTTCAGGTATTGAAACAATCCCAGATATAGAAATTACAATTGTTGCGATAGTAAAAATTAAAGCAGAAATCAAAGATAAAAAATAAACTGAAATCTTTTTAGTTTTTGTGATTAAAAATGGTATTAATGTTATGTAAGATATAGCAGGCCAATGTGGTAAAATTTTATTTTTAAAACTTATTATGTTAAATAAAATTATTCCAGGAACAGCAAAGTAAAATAAAATTTTTTCTTTTAAATCTTTTTTGTTTAGTAAAAGCTTAAAAATAAAATACCATAAAAATATAAATAATAAAGGAGATAAATATAGAGATTGAAATATAAAGTTTTGCAAAAACAAAGATAAGGAAATGAAGTTTTCTTTTCCTAAACCATGAAAAAATTGATATTTAAAAGATACAAAATTATGTGTTATATTCCAGAATAATACAGGAGATATTACTGACAGAATTATAAAACCAAACAAATAAAAATCTTTTTTAAGAAAATATTTGCTTAAATCTTTATCTGTTAAAAAAATTATAATTGTAGAGATTAATAAAAATATAGCATTATACTTGCTTAAAAAAGCTAATCCTGATATTAATCCACAGAAATACAATAACCACGAATCTTTTGTTATTACGAATTTATAAAAATAAAATATATACATCATCCAGAACATACCAAGCGGGGCATCTGGTATTGTAATTATTGAACCAACAAAAAATATAGGCACCAAATTGAATAACAAGTTTGAATAAAATGCTATTTTTGTATTATAAAATTCTTTTATCAAACGATAAAGATATATTGCTGCAACATTAAAACATAATAATGCAACAATTCTTACCCCAAATAAGTTATTACCAAATATTTTTGTAAATATATAAATTAAATATCCAACAATTGGAGGATGGTCAAAGTAAGAAAAATCTAAATATTGAGCATATTGCCAATAATGTGATTCGTCATCTGTTAATCCGAAAGAGTTTAAAATAAAAATTCTGAAAATATTTATAAAAATTAATAATTTCGTAAACAAAATATTGTATTTATCATTAAAGAAAAATTTTATAATTAATCCCCAAACTTTAAATAAATATTTTATTAATTTCCATATATTAAGTTTACTTTTTCCTGCAGCTCTGTTATGAAAAGCTATTGGCGATTCATAAAAATTAAACTTAAATATTTTACATAAATAGTTAACTTCTGTAACAATAAACTGGTCTGAAGATTTTAGATAAGGAAGTATTGTTTCTATAACTTTTCTTTTATATACCTTAAAACCTGAAGTTATATCTTTTATATTAATACCAGTAATAATTCTTAAATAAGTTCTTGCAAAAAGAGAAATTAATTTTCTTAAAATGTTTCTTTCGCTATCTTTGCCACCTTTTATATATCTAGAACCAACCACAATATCAATTTCTGGATTTTCTTTTAATTTTTTTATCAAATTAGGTATTTCATATGGAGAATGAGACAAATCAGCATCCATCTCTACAATTATATCTGCAGACAGTTCTAGAGATTTTTTAAACCCATCTATACCGGCATATCCTCGGCCACGTTTGTCTTTTCTTATTATTAGGTATAGATTAGGATAAACCTTTTTAAGTTGTTGAACTTTTTTATAAGTGCCATCTGGAGAGTTGTCGTCTACTATTAAAAGGTTACATTGTGGTAATACTTCAAAAACTTGTTTTATAAAATTTTCAATATTTTCAACTTCATTATATGTGGGAGTAAAAACAACTATGTTTTCTTTGAAATTTGTAATGTTATTCATTTTATTATTTTATTAATTTATCTATGCTACGATATTGTACTGCTTCAGCAATATGAACTGAATCAATAATTTCTTTATTATCCATATCAGCTATGGTTCGAGCAACTTTTATAATCCTATCATATGCTCGTGCTGAAAGACTTAATTTTTCCATACTTAATTTTAAAAAATTCTTTGCTTCATCTGTAATAGGACAAAATTCCTTTATCAATTTAGAATTAAGTTGAGAATTAGTATAAATTTTTTTATCTTTATATCTTTCATATTGTAATTTTCTTACTTTTTCTACTCTTTTTCTAATAGTTTCAGAAGATTCTGTAGGAATATTAGAAGTGAATTCTTCTATATCAACAGGAGGAACTTCAATCTGTATGTCAATTCTATCCAATAGTGGCCCTGAAATTTTAGATATATATTTTTGTATTTGATACGGTGTACATATACATTCCTTTTTAGGATGGCCGTAATACCCACAAGGACATGGATTACATGCAGCCACTAACATTATTCTTGCAGGAAAGTCGCATTTAAACGCAGCGCGCGAAACTGTTATATAACCTTTCTCAATAGGTTGTCTTAAAACTTCAATAACATTTCTGTCAAATTCTGGTAATTCATCTAAAAACAAAACACCATTATGTGCTAAAGAGATCTCTCCAGGTTTTGGTATTTGTCCACCTCCTACTAATGCTACATCTGAGATAGTATGATGTGGTGCTCTAAATGGTCTTATTGAAATAAATTTGTCGTTTACTAATCCTGAAACAGAATAAATTTTTGTAGTTTCAATTGCTTCTTCTAAAGTGAGTTTTGGCAATATCGTAGGTATTCTTGAAGCAAGCATTGTTTTCCCCGCACCAGGTGGACCTATCATCAACAAGTTATGTCCACCACTAGCTGCAACTTCTATTGCACGTTTAGCAAATTGTTGACCTTTAACATCGCTAAAATCTACTTCGTAATAAAGATTTTCTTCATAAAGTTTTTCTAAATCCATTCTAAATGCTTTAATATTTATTTCACCATTTATGAAATCTATAACTTCCTTTAGATTTGACACAGCAAAAGCATTGATATCTGCTACAACGGTTTCTTTTATATTTTGCAGTGGTACTATGAAATTTTTATTATTTTCTTTAGAAATTTTTAAAGCTAAAGGTAAGATTCCTTTTACTTGGCGAACATTGCCATTTAAGGCTAGTTCTCCTATTATGAAGTAATCTTTTAGTTTTTCAGAGTTAAGATATCCTGCTGCAGAAAGTATTCCCAATGCTATTGGTAAGTCAAAGCCGGCTCCTTCTTTTTTTAAATCTGCTGGAGCAAGATTAACTGTAATTTTTTTTGTTGGGAAGTCAAAACCAGAATTTCTTATAGCAGAAGTGACCCTTTCTTTCGATTCTTTAACAGCAGTATCTGGTAAACCAACTATAGTAAAGGTAGGAAAGCCACTAGAGATATCTATTTCTACCTCTACAATAAAACCTTCAATACCATATACTGTACCAGAGTAAACTTTTGACAACATAAGATATTTTTTATTTTTAACTAAGATTTTTTTTTAATCTTTTTTTGTAATTCTAACAAATCTTTATTTTTTGGATAATCTTTTTGTATTTGTTGTACTAATTCTAGAGTGGATTTTATATCTTTTAGTTCATAATATGTTTTAGCTAACATAAAATTGTTTTCTAAATTCTCAGGATAATTTTTATACTCTTGTTCAAAATATATCTTTGCTGTTTGAAAATTTTTTTTATTAAAATGAATTTTTCCTAAATAAAAATTTAAATTTTTAGGTTCAGTTAAACTTTTTTTACTACATATATTTTTAACTTTTAAAAAATACTCTTGAGACTCATTAAGTTCTCCTCTTGTAAAATAAATAAATCCAAGATTTGTTAAAGAAATTATATTGTTTTTATCTTTTTTTAACACTTCTGTAAAAACATTTATTGCATCATCAATTTTACCAGTTTTATAATATAAATTACCTAACCTCAAAGTTACTTCTATATCGTCGCGTATATTTGTTAAAAATTTCTTATATTCATTTATGGCTAAGTTGTTTAGGTTAAGGAATTCATACATAACACCTAAATAATAAAATATTCTTACATCAGTGGAACCTAACTGCCATGCTTTATATAATAAATTTATTGATTTATCGTAATAATCAGGTCCTTTTAAAAAATAATAAATTCCTAATTCTACCATAATTTCAACATTTTCAGCTGAATAGTTTAATTTTGATTGCAAGTTCTGTATTTTTTTCTCAATTTTTTCTTCATTTATAACTACATTTGAATTTTCTCTTGGAAAAAAAACTTTTTTGTATTTTGACGAAATGTTATATAGAAAAATTATCAAAACTAATAATAAAAATAAATACAATCCAATATTTATAATTTTATAATTATTCATTTTCTGTATTTTCTGATAAAATATCTTTTAATCTAGGTTTTTCTATATTTGAAAATTTATTAATTAACTGTTTTTGAATGACTTTTTCTAATTTTTTTACAGATAATTCAATTTTATGTAAACTTTCATCCGAAGCTATTATAACAGCTTCTATATCCTGTCCAGGCCTATATAATGATTTTAAATCTTTAGCATAATCTTTTTCATCTGTGATAGCTTCTTTTTTGTGGATAATACCTTCAACTTCTCCATTGATTGTCACTATTAACATATTTTTTAAAATTTTTTTTATTCTACACTTTGTTATTTTATCAACACGATATTTATCAAACGGATTGTCAAACAAGTGTTTTATGGATAAAATGGCACGTTCTTGTTCAGGAATTATATCAAGTACGATATATTCTATATGCTCTCCGATTTTAAATTCCTCTTTAAGGTTATTTATAGTTCTTATCCATGAGATATTTTCTTTATGTATTAAACCTTCAAATCCTGGTTTCATTAAGACAAAAAGTCCGTATGGCATAATTTTTGTAATTTTACCTTTATTTTTGCTTCCAACAGGAAATTCATTTTTTAAATCTTCCCATGGATTTTTATTTACTTTTTTTATTGATAAAGAGATTTTTTTTTCTGATTTATCTATATTCAGCAATTTTACTTGTATTTCTTGTTGTAGTTTAAAAAGTTTTTGTAAATTAGGAAATTTTTCGTTCCAAGTAACTTCAGATATGTGTACTAATCCTTCTATACCAGGTTCTAATTCTACAAAAATGCCAAAATTTGTTATATTTAATATTTTACCTTTTAGAGTTTCTCCAACTTTATATTTTTTTTCTATCTCGTCCCATGGATTTGGAAATAATTGTTTTAAACCAACTGAAATTTTACCTGTTTCTTTATCTATTTTTAAAACTTTTACTTTAATTTTATCTCCACTGTGTAACAATTCAGATGGATTTTTCAACTTATACCATGCAATATCACTTATATGTAGCAATGTTTCAACACCATCAATCTCTACAAAAGCACCAAAATTTGTTAAAGTTTTAACTTCGCCTATTACTTCATCACCTTCTTTTATATGATTTAGTAATTTTTCTTTCAATTGCTGTTTTACAATTTCTTCATATAACTTATTTGAAACAATAATTTTTAAATCTCCTTCTTTTTGTTTAAATTCTTTTATTACAACTTTTACAACTGAGCCTTCTAAAAAATTTTTAGTTTCAAACTTGTTTTTTAATTCTTTAGTCATTTCACTATATGGTAAGATAGCATCGATTCCTATGTCTATTATAACTCCAAAATCTATCCTTGAAATTATATATCCTTCTATAGGTGTTTTGTTTTGAAAACTTTTTTCTAATGTTTCCTTTAGTTCTTTTTCTTTTGCTTTTTTATATGATAAAATATGTACATTGTTATAATCAGTTTTTACTAAAGCAACTTTTATAATTTGTCTTGGTTTAAAAGAATTTAGAATATTTCTGTTTGTAAATTCTTCTATAGGGATGAATCCGTCTGTTTTAGAACCTATGTCTACATAAATACCTTCAGAAGAAATTTCTATAATTTTCCCTTCAATTATATCTCCTATTTTTATATTTTCACAATATTTAAAAATTTCTTCAGGTTTGATATCTTCTATATATTCGTCTTTTTCTAAATTTTCATTTTTTTTAATTTTTTCTTCCATAAAAAATGTTCTCCTTCAAGATAGAAGATTTAATTTTTTAACAATCTTTTCCACAAGCCATTTTGGAGTAGATGCACCAGAAATAATACCTATTTTATTATAATTTTTAAATTCTTTTAAGTTTAGTTCAGATTCAGAATTAATTAAAACAACATTTTGATTATAATTTTTTGCAATATTTACTAACTTTTTAGTATTAGCAGAATTTTTCCCACCAATTATAACAATACAGTCAGCTTTTTGTGCTAATATTTTAGTATCTTTTTCTCTAAGAATTGTTTCTTTACATATAGAATAAGAAATTTTTAAATCTTTAAATCTTTTTTTTAACGATTCAATAATTTTTTCGTATTCTTTAATTTCTTTAGTTGTTTGTGCTATAAGCAATATTTTGTCTTTTGGTAAAAAATTTAATTTTTTAGTTTCTTCTATAGAATTTATTGTAAAATATTTTACATCTGGATTTATATAAGATATCAATGCTTTTATTTCAGGATGTTCTATATCTCCGTATATTATTATATTATATCCTTTGTTAGAATATTCATAAACTATTTTTTGATTCTTTTCTACAATAGGACATATTCCATTAATAAAATTTTTAATTTTTTTATTTATTTCTTCTAGAATATTTTTTTCAATTCCGTGAGCTCTAATTACTAATACAGAATTATCTTCTTTTGTATTAATTTCTTGTATGTTATTAATTGTTATTAATCCTAAAGAAGACAATCTTTTAATTTCTTGTTCGTTATGTACTAACTCACCCAAAGCAAAAACTTTTTTATTTTTTAGAATTTCTCTTTCAGTAAGATTTATACATCTTTTAACACCACTACAAAAACCAGTATATTTTGAAAAAATAATTTCTTTCATAGTTATATACTTCTATACAAATTCCAAAATTCAGGAAAAGAAATATCTGCACATTCTGCATTTTTAATAATAATTTCGCCATCACATATACTACTTGCAACAGCTAAACTCATTGCTATCCTATGATCATTGTAAGAATTTAGAATTTCGTTTCCTATTGTTTTAAGTTTTGTATTTCCCATTATAATCATTCCATCCGGTTGTTCTATAATTTTAGCACCAAGTTTTTGTAATTCAATAGTGATTGTTTTAATTCTGTCAGATTCTTTAACCCTTAGTTCTTGAGCACCTTTAATTTCTGTAACACCGTCTGCTTGTGTAGCAACAACTGCTAAAAGTGGTAGTTCATCTATCATTGAAGGAACTTCTTCTGCTTTAATTTTTATACTTTTTAACTTACTACTTTCTACAAATATATCTGCTACAGGTTCATTATATAAAATTCTTGGATTTGAAAAACTTATTTTAGCTCCCATTTTTATCAAAATATTAATAAATCCGATTCTTGTAGAGTTAACACATACATTTTTAATAAGCATAGACGAATTAGGTAACAGAACAGTCATTGCTATAAAATAACTTGCAGAAGAAGGATCATTTGGGACTGTAATTTCAAATGGTTTAATTTCTTTAACCTTTCCAGTAATAGAGGTTATATTTTCTTTTTTTTTAATTGGTATATTAAGATACTCCATCATTCTTTCAGTATGGTCTCTTGATAAAACTGGTTCTTTATATATTGTTTCGCCATTTGCATTCATCCCAGCAAATAAAACAGCAGATTTTACCTGAGCTGAAGCAATTTTACTATTCCATGTTATAGATTTTAAGTTTTTATTTCCTTCAATTTCTATTGGAAGATAATTATTTTCTTTTGCAGAAATATTTGCTCCCATTAAAGACAATGGTTCAATCACACGTGCCATTGGACGTTTTGATAAACTTTCATCACCAATAAGTTTAACTTTAATTTCATTTCCAGCAATAATCCCTAAAGATAATCTCAGTGTAGTACCAGAGTTTCCACAATCTAGTTCTTTTTTTGGTTGCTTTAATCCTTGTAGTCCGCATCCAAAAATTCTTAAAGTTTTATTAGTTTCTTCTATAATTTTAGTACCTAAATTTTTAAATAACTCAATAGTTGAATAACAATCCTTGCTGTTTAAGAAATTGTTTATAATACATTCACCTGAAGATAAAGATGCAAACATTACGGCTCTATGAGTAATAGATTTGTCTGCAGCGACATTAATCTCAGCATTTATTTTTGACTTTTTTGTAATTTTTATATCAGCCATAGATTATAATATCCTATTTTTGATACTTTATTTTTAATTCATAACATTTTTTTAAGAAATTTTTTAACTTATTAAAATTGTTTATAATTTTCAAAATATTATTTAGTTGTGTTATGAATTTTTTTATTTCTTTTGAAACAAATATTTTGTTAATAAAACAAATTTCAGTCCATAGCTGGGGATTTGATGCGGCAATACGTGTCATATCTTTGTATGCACCACCCACAAAATTAATAAATTCTTTTCTACTATTTATTTGTTTTGTTAAAAGATACGAAATTATATGTGGAAAATGACTTGTTGCAGCTAAAATTTTGTCATGTTTTTTTGCATCGAGATGAACAATTTTTGTACCTAAACTTTTCCATAAAAATTTTATTTTTTTAACAGATATTTTATTTACCATTTTGTCATCATAACATATTACACAAACAGAATTTTTAAACAAATCATTTTTAGCAAATTCAACACCAGTCTTTTCAGCACCAGCAATTGGATGACTTCCAATAAAATTTATATTTTTTAATTTTTTATATTTTCTTAATTCTTTATTTATAGTTTTTATTATTTCATATTTTATGCTACCCACATCTGTGATTATGCAACCATTTTTTACAAATGGTAGTATAGATAATATAATTTTGTTAATAACATAAACAGGAGTACATACAATAACTATATCTGAATCTTTTACTCCTTGATTAATATCTGTTGTAAATTTATCAATACAACCTTTTTGTTTTGCTAATTTTAATCTTTCTAAATTTCTTCCTACACCTATAATATTTATTTTTGGATATTTTTCTTTAAGTGCCAAACCTATAGATCCACCAATCAACCCAACTCCTATTATAGATATGCAATTTATATCATATTTAGATTTCATTCTTAAATATTTCTTCCTATGACTTCAACTAATTTTCTTAAATCTTTCATTAATTGATCAAATTGTTGTGGTAGAATACTTTGTGGACCATCAGATAGTGCTTCTTCAGGTTTGTGATGTACTTCAACAATTATTCCGTCAGCTCCTGCGACAATTGCAGCTTTAGCCATTGTAGGGACAAAATTTCTTATTCCTATACCATGGCTTGGATCTACTATTATAGGTAGATGCGATAAACTTTTTACTACAGGTATAGCATTTAAGTCTAATGTGAACCTTGTAGAATCTTCAAAAGTTCTTATTCCTCTTTCACAGAGAATTACATTATAATTTCCTTCTGACATTATATATTCAGCAGACATCAACCATTCTTTAATAGTTGTAGCCATACCACGTTTTAATAATATTGGTTTTCTAATTTTTCCTACTTCTTTTAAAAGATCAAAATTTTGCACATTTCTTGCACCTATTTGTAAAATATCAGCACAGTCAGCAACTTTTTCTATTTGGTCTATACTCATAACTTCTGTTACTACACCTATACCTAATGTATCTTTTACTTCTTTTAAAAGCTTGAGCCCTTCTTCACCCATACCTTGAAATGTATAAGGTGAAGTACGTGGTTTATATGCACCACCACGAATAAGGTCAGCGCCAGATTTTTTTAATTCTTGAGAAATTTTAAATATCTGTTCTTTTGATTCTACAGCACAAGGTCCTGCTATAACAACAATTTTTTTACCACCAATCTCTACTTTATCATTAATTTTTATGACACTATTCTCTTCTTTAAATTCACGACTTGCTAACTTGAAAGGTTTTTCAATTTCAGAAATATGTTCTACACCATCCATAGCTTCAAAAATTTCTTTATATTTTTCTGCTTGTTCTCCTATAAGTCCTATAATTGTCTTTTTTACACCTTTTGAGATATGTGGTATAAATCCTAACTCTTTTATTTTTTCTAATATATGGTTATATTGCTGTTGTGTTATGTCATTTTTTATTACTAGGATCATATTTTTAATTTCCTTTCTTTTTTATAATTTCTTTAAAATATTTTATAAATAACAAATTCTCCTTATGAGTTCCGATAGTAACCCTTATATGTTTAGGAAAATTATATTCATCCATTGCACGAACTATTATTCCTCTTGATAGAAGTTGTTTAAAAATATAACTACCTTTGTATGGTGAAACATCTATTAATATAAAATTAGTAGCAGATGGTATATAGTTTATTTTTAACTTATCAAGATTTTTGTATAAGAATTCTTTTTCTTTAACGACTAAATTTAATGATTTTTCAATATGTTCTTTATCATCTAAAACAATATTGGCTATATGCTGTGATACAACTGAAACATTAAATGGAGCTCTTACTCTATCAAGTTCTGATATAATTTCTTTTCTTGATATTCCAAAACCTACTCTTAATCCTGCAAGACCATAGATCTTAGAAAAAGTTCTTAATATCAATAAGTTAGGATATAATTTTCTTAATTTTAAAGTATCTGGATAATTTTTATAACTTTTTGCATATTCATAATATGCCTCGTCCACCACAACTATAGGATAAAACTTTTTAGTTCTTAAATAATTTAATAACCAAATTAATTCTTCTTCTTTATTATAAGTTCCTGTAGGGTTATTAGGATTAGCAATAAATACAATTTTTGTTCTTTTGTTGACTTTTTTACCCATAGAGATTAAATCATGCAAAAAATTTTTCATAGCTACAGAAATAATTTTGCAACCCATTAGTTGCGCTGCCATTTTGTATCTTATAAAAGCGTGTTCAGAAACAACGATGTTGTCTTCTTTTTTTAGATAAGTTTTTGCAACAAGTTCAATAAGTTCATCAGTTCCTGCTCCAACTATAACTTCCTCTTTTGAAATTCTAAACTTTTTTGCTATTTTTTCTCTTAATATTAAACTTGATCCTTCAGGATAACGATGAAAAGTTTTGTATAAGTTGTTCAATATCTTTTTAACTTTTTTAGAACAACCTAACGGATTTTCATTTGAGGCTAATTTATATATTTCTTTTAAACTAAATTTATTTTTAATTTCTTCGATAGATTTTCCTGGTATATATGGTTGAAAATTTTTAATTTCTTTTCTTGCAACAGGTAATTTCATATTTTTCTCTTAATTGTAGTTTTTATTTTGAAATTAATTTTAATCTAATTTCTTTATTTTGCTTGAGGATATGAACCTAAAAATTTGTAGTAAGTGCATAGATTTTCTAATTCAGTAATTGATTTTTTAACATTTTTATCGTTGATATGTCCAATAAAATCTACAAAAAACACATATTCCCATGGACGTTTTTTTGACGGTCTTGATTCGATTTTTGTTAAATTTATGTTATATTTCTTAAATGGAGACAATGCATCATGTAAAATACCAACTCTATCTTTTAACGAGAACATTATTGAAGTTTTATCTTTGCCTGAATTAGATACTTTATGCTTACCTATCACTATAAATCTTGTATAGTTATCTTCCATATCTTGAATATTTTTAGAAAGTATATTTAGATTATAAATTGTAGCAGTAATTTCTGCAGAAATTGCAGCAGAATATTTTTTATTTTTTACAATTTTGGATGCTTCTGCAGTAGAAGAGACTTCAAAAATTTTTGCTCCTTGAAGTTTTGTATTTATAAAATTTTTACATTGAGCAATAGCTTGTGGATGTGAATAAATATATTTTATTTTGTTTATAGAATTTTCTTTAGACACTATACAATGTGATATTTTCATATTAAGTTCTCCACATATGTAAAGATCACATTCTAAAAACATATCAAGTGTGTGAGTTACGATACCTTCTGTAGTATTTTCTACTGGTACAACACCATACTCTGTTTCATTTTTTTCTACACTATAAAATACATCTCCTATTGTCTCTTTGGCGATATAATTATTTCTGTTGCCAAAAATTTTTAATGCAGCAAGATGTGTAAAAGTCCCTTCGGGACCAAGATAAGAAATAGTAATTGTTTTTTGTTGATATCTACAAATTTGCATTATAATAGAAAAAATATCTTTTATATCATCTTCTGTGATTGGTCCTGTGTTATATTTTATTAATCTTTCAATAATTTCTTTTTCTCTTTCAGGAGAATATATATTGTAACCCTTACTGATTTTTATTTTACCAATTTTTTTTACAATTTTTGCCCTTCTGTTTATTAGTTTTAAAATTTTTGTATCTATGTTGTTAATTGTTGCTCTTAATTTTTCTAATCTATTCATAGATTATATTCTCCTAAAATTTTTATTTTATAAAAATTATATAATTTTTACAACATTTATAATTTATTTTTTTTAACATTATACTCCAGATATGCTTGAATGAAAACATCTATCTCTCCATCCATCACAGAATTTACATCTCCTACTTCTATACCTGTAATGTTATCTTTTACAAGTTGATATGGCATAAATACATACGATCTTGTTTGTCTTCCCCAACCAATTTCTCCTTTTTTTATTCTTTCTTTTTGTTTCTCTAAATTTTCTTCTTCTTTTTTTAACTTATAAAGTCTAGATTTTAAAAGTTTCAATGCTAAAATTTTATTTTTTATTTGAGAACGTTCTGACTGACATTGGACAATGATTCCTGTTGGTATGTGTGTAATTCTTACAGCAGACTCTGTTTTTTGTAAATGTTGTCCTCCGTGGCCAGATGCACGAAAAGTTTCTATTTTTAAATCTTTTTCATCAATTATAAGTTCTTCTTCTTGAACTTCAGGAGAAACATCGCAACTTGCAAACGATGTATGTCGTCTTTTGTTAGCATCAAAAGGTGATATACGTACTAACCTATGTACACCTTCTTCACCTTTTAGTAAACCATATGCATATTTACCTTTAACAATAAATGTTACACTTTTTATCCCTGCTTCTTCAGCTTTGTTTAAATCAAAAATTTCTACTTCAAAACCTTTTTTATTCGCCCATCGAGAATACATTCTAAATAACATCTCAACCCAATCACATGCTTCTGTGCCTCCTGCACCGGAATGTAATGTTACAATAGCATTAGATTCATCATGAGGTTCTTTTAATAAAATATTTAAGTTTATATCCTTTATAAACTTTTCTAATTCTTTCAACCTGTTTGAAAATTCTTTTTCAAGAGAAGTATCTTGTTGATCTAGCTTAGTAAGTTCTATTATTGTTTCTAGCTCTGAGAGGATTGTTTTAATTTTATCAAAAGTTTCTATATCTTGTTTTATTTGTTGTAGTTTTTTTATAATTTCTATTCGTTCATTTTGTAAGGAAGGATTATTCCATAAGTCTGAAGAAGAAAGTTTTTTTTCTAATTCAGCTACAAGAGATTGTTTTTTAGAAATTTCAAAGAAAGTCTCCTAATTTCTCCACTTCTTTTAACAAGTTTTTGTATTTATTAAATAACTCTTGAGATATATTCATAATATTTATGAAAATGCCGGGAGTGGGATTTGAACCCACACGGGCTACCCCATACGCCCCTCAAACGTACGTGTCTGCCAATTCCACCATCCCGGCAAAATTTTCAAAATTTATTTCAACATTATAGATTCTAGATATGGTCTTGAAGAAAAAATTGTTAATCCTATAGTGGTGATTATTATTAATCCTGCAAGAATTAAAGTAAGTTTTTTTAAAAACATAGAACCAGCTGAAGTTGAAAATATTTGATCAGCACCACCTCCACCAAAAATTCCTCCTAATCCCCCCATCTGACCAAGTTGTAGCAATATTACGATAACAAGAAATATACATAGTATTATATGTAGTATATATATCAAAGCATACATTTTTTAAAAACCTCCTGAAAAAACTATTTATCTAAAAGTACCTCAATACCTGGTAAAGTTTTACCTTCAAGTAATTCTAACGAAGCACCACCACCGGTTGAAATGTGTGAAATTTTATCTGCTACTTTAAACTTTTTTACTGCAGAAACAGAATCCCCTCCTCCTACAACACTTGTTGCACCTTTTTGTGTTGCGTTTGCAACTAATAAAGCGACTTGTCTTGTACCTTCTTGAAAATTATTAAGTTCAAACACACCCATTGGTCCATTCCAAACAATAGTTTTTGCAGAAAGAATAATATTTGCTATTCGTGAAACAGTATTTTTACCTATATCTAAGCCCATATATCCATCAGGAATGTCTATACTATCTATGTATTTATATTCTACATTGTCAGAAGCTTGTGTTGCTACAATATGGTCTATTGGTAGTAAGATGTTAACTTTTTTTTCTTCTGCTTTTCTCAACAATCCTTTTGCTAAATCCAATTTATCTTTTTCTACTAAAGAATTGCCAACTTTTATCTCCTTAGATAATAAAAATGTATAAGCCATAGCTCCACCAATTATTATACCATCAACTTTGTTAATTAAATTTTCAATCACACCAATTTTATCAGAAACTTTTGCGCCACCAAGTATTGCAATAAATGGTCTTTCTGGAGAATTAAGAATTTTTTCAAAATATTTAATTTCTTTTTCTAACAAAAATCCGCACACAGCAGGAAGTAATTTTGCTATTGCATAAGTTGAAGTATGAGCTCTATGTACTGAACCAAAAGCATCTTGTACAAAAACAGCATCATCTCCTACTAAAGATTTAAGTTCGTTAGCAAATTCAATATCATTTTTTTCCTCTCTTGGATCAAACCTAATATTTTCTAACATTAAGATTTCACCATTTTTTAAATTTTTTGCTAACTGTTTTGTTTTTTCATCTACGATACCTTCTGCAATTTTAACTGATTTGTTGATTAATTCTTGCAATTTTTTTGCTACGGGTTTAAGTGAATATTTAGCATCAGGTTTACCTTTTGGTCTTCCTAAATGGCTCATAATGATCAAAGCACAGTTTTGTTCAATTAGATATTGTATAGTTGCTAAAGACTCTCTTATTCTTGTATCATCCTCAACTTCAGCATTTTCGTTTATAGGAACATTGTAATCTACCCGAATTAAAACTTTTTTATTTTTTAAATCTATATCTTTTATAGATTTTTTCATAACTCCTCCTAAAAATAATCGTTCTGTTATCTTTTTTAGATAAACTAACTTATAATAAATAGATAATTTTTCTATTTTTTCCCGGTTATGTTAAGAAAAAGAAGAAAAGATCACATTAATATTCTATTTGATGAAGAAAAAATATCAGAGTTTTACATAATTAATTTGATAATTTCGATATTTTTAAAAGATGTGAAAATTTTTTAAAATAATAAAAATGTTTATTAATTTTGTAATATCAAAAAATAAAAAGTTAAAAAATTAAAACTTTTATTTTTATAATCCTTTTTCTACAATATACTCTGCTAAATCAACAACTCTATTAGAATATCCCCATTCATTATCATACCAAGATAAAACTTTTACTAAATTTCCTTCCATTACACTTGTGGATAAAGCATCTACAATAGAGCTAGCAGTAGAATGATTAAAATCAGCAGATACTAATGGTTCTTCACAGTATTCTAATATACCTTTCAATGTTGTTTCAGCATATTTTTTTAATATAGAATTCACTTCTTCTTTTGTAGTTGATTTTTTAACTATACAAGTAAAATCTACTACAGAAACATTAGCTACTGGCACACGAATTGCAAAGCCGTCAAGTTTGCCTTTAAGTTCTGGTATTACCCTACCTATAGCTTTTGCTGCACCTGTAGTTGTTGGTATCATTGACAAAGCAGCAGCTCTTGCTCTTCTTAAATCAGAATGAACCTGATCTAATGTTCTTTGATCGTTTGTATATGCATGTATTGTTGTCATTAAACCTTTTTCAATACCAAAACTTTCATGTAACACTTTTACTATTGGTGCTAAACAATTTGTAGTACAGGATGCGTTAGAAACTACATGATGATTTCTAGGATCATATTTATCTTCATTTACACCCATAACAATTGTTATGTCTTCGCCTTCAGCAGGAGCTGTAATGATAACTTTTTTAGCAGCTCCTTTTGTAATATGATTTTCTGCACCTTTCACAAGTTTACCTTTTTTGTTGACACCATCTTTTTTAACAGTAAAAAGTCCTGTTGATTCAATTACTACCTCTACACCTATCTCTTTCCATGGAAGTTCTGCTGGATCAGATTTTTTAAAAACTTTTATATTCTTACCATTAATAGAAATCGTTTCTTCATCTAAAACTTTTACTTCACCATTAAATTTTCCATGAACAGAGTCGTATTTAAACAACATAGCATTTGTTTTAGCATCTGCAAGATCGTTTATTGCTGCAAGTTCTAATTTTTTATTATTTTTTTCAATTATTGCTCTTGCTACCAACCTTCCTATTCTTCCAAAACCATTTATTCCTACTTTTACCATATATTTATCCTCCTCTCTTTATTTAAAAATTTTCCATAATTTATTTTTTTCCAAAATATAAATTTAAAAATGGAAAATCAATATTAATAAAAATTTTTATAACCAGTTATTTTCTTTATACCATTTATATGTCTCTTTTATACCTGATTCTAAAGGAGTATAATTAAACTCTGGAATAATGCTTTTTATATCTTTACTGTAGCATAACCAATAATTTTTACTTAATTCTTTCAATTTATCTCTGTTAAAGATAGCAGGTTGCTTGTAAAAAAATTTATAAAACTTCTCATTAATATAAGCAGATATATAACCTATAAAATATGGCATGAA
>CALFVX010000025.1 GCA_937928765.1 uncultured Endomicrobiia bacterium | reverse complement strand
ACCCCTCGTTGTTTGACTACTATATATTACACCTGTGAAATTGTCCATAGTAGAAATTTCTACTATATATATTGTATCCAAAGGATTGTCAGGTTCAGATGAACCCCAACTAACCTGTATCGTTGTTGATGTTATAGTTGACCAACTCAAGTTAGACGGTTCACTACACAATGTATGAGTTGAAACAGGACCCATCCATCCACTACCAACACCTTCATTATTTATTGATTGAACCCTAAACCAATATGTTGTATTTGGAATTAAACCACTTGTTGTAAAATATAAATTATATGTATAACCATCACTACTTGGAGGGCTAAAACTGCCATAACTTGATACCTGAACATAATACTTTGTCCATTCTGGATTACCATTCGCCTGCCAGTTTATTGTTATAGATGTATTTGTAATGTTGGAAAACCTATCCATCAAAGGTAGATTTGCTAAAGTTGACTTTGGTATTGCTAAATTCTGCATCTGAATTTCGCCTTCCCAGTTTACTGCTTTTACCCTTGCATAATATGTTGTGTTTGCTGATAAACCTGTTATAGTTGAACTATATACTCCACAAACTGTTGAACTTGAATACACCTGACCTGAAACAAAGTTTGTGCTTGAGAGTTCTACTATATATTTTGTATTCAAAGGATTACTCGGAAAAGGATTTGTCCAACTTACCACCATACTAGTAACCCATATACTTGACCAATTAGCTGAAGGTGTGCTACACAAAGTTGCATGCCAGCCAGATAAATATGTTGAAGCAGGCGTTCCTTCCCAATTATATGCAACAACACGGGCATAATATGTGGTGTTTGGTGTAAGACCTGAAACTGTCAATTGTTGGTCTGTCTTTATACCAGAAGAACTAAAAATAAAAGAAAAATTTATATCACTTGAAATTTCTACCGCATAAATTGTATTGTCAGGATTTGGTGGTGTCTCATCAAGGGCCCAACTTACCTGAATTGAAGTATTTGTTATAGTTTGCCATGGGTTTGCTGAAAGTTTTGGTGGTGTAGCCAAAGTTACCTTAGGCTGGACAACTGTTGTCGTATTATAAAACTTATCTCTCGCTTGAACTTTAAAATAGTAAGTTGTATTATATGTAAGACCTGTAAATGTCCATGATGACTGAGCCACCCAGGAAGTCGTTGTTGTTATGTTTGTTTCAAAATTTGATGATGTAGATATATGAAACCTGTATGGCAAAGAATGTAGTCCTGAACCTGTATCAGTTGCTTCTACATAAACTGTTATTGAACTCATATTTATATCCCAATTAACTATTTGTAATGTTGGACTTGTCTTATCAACACAGAAAAATTTCAAACTATATGTAGAAAAACTATACTCATACCAATCGCTATCCCAAACTTTAACATACCAGTAATATGTCGCACTGTCAAGAGGAAAACTTTCCCACTGGGTTGAACTTGAACTAACTATACCTGAACCATAGTCAGTACCGCTAAAATCTGCTGTGGTTGATAAAACCACTTGAAATTTTGCTTGACTGTTGTTATCATAGTCAAAATATTCCCACTTAAACAAAACTGTATCATCTTCTGCCCAGGTTTCATTATACGGCGTTGTAAGAAAAACCAAAGGCAGGTTGTTTATGTTCTGCAAATATCCACTTATTACTTCTGTTGAACCAATAACATCATAAAAAGTTGAAAAACTTATTAATGAGGAATCATTTAAATATTGCTGTGATGAAGTTGTATTTCCAGCAGTAGAAAATACATCTGTAATTATCTCATAACTTCCAGCCGATTTGTATCCAGCAAACAAAAAATTTGAAATAAAACAAAAAAATAAAACAAAAAATTCATACTTTGAAAATTTTAACAAATTTAACCAAATTCTAACAAGATTAAACCAACCAACAATTATTAAACTTAAATTTTTATAAACCCACATATGGCAAATTTTTGTTTTATTAGAAGTTAAATTACTCATGTGGTTTATTTACTAATATCATTTATTTTTCAAAATTTTTCCATGCTTTTTAATATTTTGTGTCTAGTAAATAAATATTTTTATGATTTTTTTTAATTTTTGGTTTTGGTTTGTCTTCTAATATTGTTTCTAAATATTTAATAATTGATTTTAAAATCTTCATTGTTTTATATACTCCTTTAATTTGTTTATTTGTAGTGTAAGTTCTTCTATCTGTTTTTGTTGCTCTTTGATTGCTTCTAATAATATCACTGTAATCCTACTATAATCAAGAGATTTGTATCCATCTGAATTTGTATCTACAACCTCTGGAAAATATTTCTCTACTTCCTGCGCTATTAAACCTATATGCTCTTTGTCATCAAAATTTAAATCTGGATATTCTTCTTTATTCCACCTGTAAATTACACCATTAATGTGTACCAGCTTGTCTAAAACTTTACCCAATGGCTTTATGTCTTTCTTCCACCTTATATCTGAACCACCACTGCAACTTCCAGTAGCATATATGTTTCCTACTACGTATAATTTTTGTGTTGGACTCGTCGTTCCGATGCCGACGTTGCCTGCTGAATCAATACTAACTCTCTCAGCCCAACCTGTACCGGTATAACTCGTCCATGTCCCAATTCTCAAACGTTTTGTTGAAGGATAGACGATCACCGGATGGTCTGTGTCGCTATCAGCCCATATTGCTAAAAAGTTTGCGGGAGAAGCCACGGCGCTTGCGACTCCTAAAGTACTACGGATATCTGTTCTCCATACCGGCCCCGTCGTCCCGATGCCGACGTTGTCTGATATTGTCGCATTCCCTACCACATGCAACCTTTGACTTGGATCCGTCGTCCCGATGCCGACGTTGCCGCTTGTATCCCACGTTTGGACAAATCCCGGAACACTTCGCCAAATATATAACTTATTTGTGGCATCGTTATCAGTTCCAAACCACCAATCTAAAGTATTGCCTGTCTTAAACATTAAAGCAGCCTCATAATTCGTGTTGTCTACTCTGTTTATTATAATTCCTCCTCTTGAGTTTCCTGAAATCGTATTGTTAACTTCCAACTTTGCCCCCGGTGTCGTCGTCCCGATGCCGACATTGCGAGCGGTATTTGTAACATAAACCCTATTACCTCCCACATCCTCGGTCCAACCACCACCACTTGTAGATTGAACATCTAACGTCTTCCAAACACTTCCGTCAAAACCCTCAAAGTTTGTACCAGTCCAGCGAATAGTGCCTGCTGTAGCTGTTGCGGCATCATTTCCAACCTGAATTTTTCCTGCTACATGCAATTTTTGAGCTGGTGCCGTCGTCCCAATGCCGACGTTGGTGCCGTTGTTGAATAAAACGCTATTGGCTACCCAATTTGTGCCATCATGCCGGAGTGTCTGACCAGAAGTTCCAGAAGGCAAACCTCCTGTCGGCGTCTGCCAACTTGCTAAACCGCTTGCATCAGAAGTTAAAACCTTACCTGCTCCTGGTGAACCACCTGTAATTTTTATCTGCCCTGCAACTTCCAATCTCGCCGTAGGATTCGTCGTCCCGATGCCGACATTGCCTGAGGTTGTTACTACAAATGTTGAACCTGCTATGCTTAAATTGCTACTTATCGCCCAATTACCACCTGTAGGCATCCGCGCTATTGCCAAATTACCACTAGTTATCTTTGACGCATCTATACTTGATACCTTTGCATTTGTCACTGCATTGTCTTGTATCGCAGCTGTATGCACTGCATTCACAGCTATCGAACTCGCTATTACTCCACTACCAAGTGCTCCCGCTTGAACTCCGCTTGCCGGCACTTGACTTGCTACTATATTCGTAAGCCCAGAACCATCACCGTAAAAACCGCCATTCGCTGTTATACTTGATGTTGCAATTATACCACCTTCTACCCTCAATCTATGTGATGGTGCCGTCGTCCCAATGCCGATGTTGCCTGTATTTGTTATATACACCCTGTCTGCATTATTTGTTCTCAACCTCAAAGCATAATTATCCAAAGTTCCAATAAACGCATTAGCTCCAAATTGAATTCCGATATTCCCGGCAACAGTTAACCTTTGAGTAGGTCCCGTCGTCCCGATGCCGATGTTGCCTGCGGTAACTACAAATGTTGAACCGCCTACGGAAAAGGCGTTTCCTTGAATTGTTGTTGTGCCAACTACTATAAGTTGACCATCAACTGCAAGATTGTTTATCCCAGGGTCTGCGTCTGTTGAGCCAACTCTTACACCACCCTGTGACCAAACTGTAAGTCGGGTATCAGGATTTTGCCAGTATCCTCTAACTCTAAATCTTGAAATTGGCTGATTGGCTAACCATAATTCAGCACAGCCTGCATTGCCATACCCTTCCTGATGACCAAACAACCTAAGCCGGGCACCATCTGCTGTATTTCCACCATATAAATCTAATGATTCATTAGCTACATTTCGTTTAATTGAAGGAGGTATCCCTGTCAAAGTTATTGTCCCTGCAACAATACCATAACTTACACCCAAACCACCAGATCCTGTTATCGTGACACTGCTTGTGAATGTTTTTATGCCACCTATTGTCTGATTAACACCCCAGGTTGATACAAACGCTTCGTATGTCCTTCCTGACAATGTGTTTGCTTCAAATGCATACGGAACTGATACAAACCTCTCTCTGGGAGTTAATGTGACACCTTCTATAGCAAGTTCTAAATAATATGTCCCTTTTGACCAATCTATCCCTGTGGGATTTAATTGGTAACTAAATATTCCCGTTGATACTAAAACTTGGACCTGGCCTGAACTCCAAATAGGTGTTCCTCCTGTCTGTGCATTATATATCCTGAATTCCATATTCTTTGTCCCTTGTGCTGGCTGTCCATTCTCTCTTAGCCTACCCTGATAGTTTATCAAATTCGGTGCTTCTGAATATAATTCAAAAATACTTAAAAATAATATGTAAACAAAAAATAATATCGTTTTTTTAAATATTTTTTCCATCTTTAAATCCTCCTTTTATGTGTGATTTTTTTAGTGCTGATATATTAAATCCTTAATTTTTAGTTATTATAAAAACTTATATAAAATTTATTTTATCCTTTCAAGAGCTCTTAATGTTTCTTCTTTTTTCGGCATATAATATAACGACCTATTGAAAAATTCTCTTGCTTTTTCTGTTTCTCCTTTCGTGTAATAAGAAATTCCTATATCATAATACTTCTGTGCTAGTTTTTCTTTTAACCTGCCTATTTCATTCTGTACTGTAATATTGTTGGGATTGTATTGTAGAGATTTTGAATATTCTTCATATGCTTGTTCAAATTTATTTTGTTGGTATAATTGATAGCCTTTTTTATAATATTGTTCTGAAAGTTCTAATTTTATGTTATTTATGTAATTCTTTGACTTCTCAAGATATTCATTAAACTGATACTTTTCTGCAACCTTTACAGCTTCATTAAACATATCTAATGCTTTTATATAATCTGATTTTTCGTAAAACTTTAACGAAGTGATAAAAATTCTCTCCATCTCTTTTCTATTTTCATTCTGAAGTTTTGCTATTTCTTCTTGCCGCTTTCTTTCTTCTTCTTCTTCTATTGCTTGTTTACACTTTTTTAAATACTCTCCTGCATCAATACGATCTGGTGAGGCTAAAACTACTGCTTCAAAATATTTTGATGCTTCTAGATATTTCTTATTATTAAACAATTCTACACCTTGTAAATACAAACTATTTATTTGTTCTGCATTAAGTAGTGCAATCTGTGTTTCTATTTCTGTTATATAATTTTTTGTAGGTTCGTGATTAGGATCAATTAAAAGTATTTCTTTAAATTTTTCCTTTGATTTTATGAAGTTCCCTTCTTTGTAAATTTTTACAGCTTCCTGCCAGATTTTTTCTATTTTCTTTGCATTTTTTTGTTTTATCCTTTCTTGTTGTAAACTTTCAATTTCTTTTTGAAGAGTTTGCATTCCTTGTTGTGCTTGTGTATTTTCTTTATCTAATCGCAACACTTGTGTATAATATCGTTTTGAATTTATGTAATCTTTCTTTTCTAAAAAAATTTCTGCTTTTTTCAACCAATTATTAATTTGTTTTTCTTTATCCTCGTTTTCTTTTTTTATCGTATTTTCTATCTTTTGAAGTAATACTATCGCTGCTTTATAATCTGAATAGATATTTAAAATCTCGTTTATTCGTTCTTTTGCCAACTGGTATTCCTTCTGATAATAAAACTCATACGCCTTATTCAAATGTTGTTTAATATAATATTCTGAAGCAATCTCTTGATTTATAAAACTTCCTAAAGCAATCCCTATTGATACTTGATGTATCAAACCTAAACCTCCAAGTGTCTTAAATTCACTAAATCGCTTAACAGCATAGTCAAACCTCACTGAACCTAAATTAACACCAAAACCGCCTGTTAACCCATCTGAAACTGAATTATGTGTGTGTTTGTATCCACACCTTAATACTAAAAAATATACCGGCGTTATACTAAACCCTAAAGAATATACTGGATTGCTATTATCTGGTATATCTACTGCTAAACCAAACTCTAACTTCTTTAATTGGGGATAATCTATGCCTATGCCAAAATTTAATCCACTAGGTAAACTATTTTCTTTCTTTACAAACTTCATCTTTGAACCTAAATTTTTATATGTTAATGATGCTCTTAATCTATCTATTTTCTCTAACCCTGTTATCAATCCTATATTAACAATTGTGCCTAAATCAATTGCTATTGATTCTGCTGAATATTGCGCTAACTGACTCTTTATAAATTTTAAGTTTGTACCTACTAAACCATATTCACGATAAACCGGAATCTCTACACCTATCTGCTTGCCATAAGAAATTGAAAATAACATATCATAACTCTGGGCAATACTATACTCCTCAAGATTCATATCTATACCCTTTATATCTCCATATCCAAGATAACTCAATGAAAATCCTAAATTACCAAAACTAAATGGACTTTCAAAAGATAAATAACTATATTTAATATCTTCCACCCATTCTATATGACTTAGTGTTAATCTCGGTTGATAAACTAAACCAACTGTTGCTGGATTGTTTATCCCACTTGCTGAAAAAAGGTAAGTATCACCCATTGATGCAGAACTAGCTTCAGGATTGAACTTTAAAAATAATGCTGTATCTTTGCCTGAATAAGTTGAAAAAAGATAAGAGTAAAAAATAAAAATTAAAAAAATTAAAAAAATTGTTTTAGTTTTTTTGAACATAATTAATTCTCCTTATTTTTAAATAAAATTGTTTTTAAACTTTTTTAAGATCTAAAAAATTTTTCATAATCTCTACAATGCTTTGTATAAGCAACTTTTTTGCCAAATAAAAATAAAAAAATTAAAGAAATTTTATGAAAATTATATATTTTATATACACTTGTGTATAAAAAGTATACATAAAATAAAAAATAAGTAGTAATTCTACCTTTATATTTTTAATTATTTAAAAATATAAAAAAATTAATTTTAGCAGCTTTTAAAAAATAATTCTTAAAGGAATTTTTAAGATTTAGTAGATATAATTGGATAAGTTTACAAAAAAGAAACAGAAGAAATTTTTTTATCTTCAAAAAATTTAAAATTGGAAAAAATTTAAAAATTAATCTTACTGTAAAAAGTCTTAATGTTATAAAATTAATAAAATTTGTAAAAAATTTACTTAAAAAATTGTTTTAAAAGAAATTTGTTTTTTATTTTATTAAAAATAGACAAACTATAAAGATACGAAAAACTAATTCCACTAAACTTATAAGTTTTTCATTTATAAATTTTTTAGTTTAGTAAAAACATTTAATTATGCCCGGAGAGGGAGTTGAACCCTCACGACCTCTTAAAAGGATCCCGGGATTTTAAGTCCCGTGCGTCTGCCAGTTCCGCCATCCGGGCATAACAGTAAAACTTTATTTATTAAGTTTAAACTTCTTATAAAATTAAAATTTTATTTTCAAGTTCAACTTTGAAATTTATAAATTAAATATGTTTTAACCAATGGCCTAATCTATATTTTTTGGTAAACAAATATTTTTGCATATATTTACTTTTAGGAAAAACTTCAAAAGGAATACGTTCAACAATTTTTATTCCATACCCTTGAAGACCTATTATCTTTTTAGGATTGTTAGTCAACAATTTAATTTTTTTTATACCTAAATCTGCAAGAATTTGTGCTCCTATACCGTAATCTCGTAAATCTGCAGGAAATCCTAATTTCAAATTTGCATCAACGGTGTCATAACCTTTATCTTGTAGTTTATAAGCTTTAAGTTTATTTATTAATCCTATACCTCTACCTTCTTGATGAAGATATAACAACATACCACCTTCTTTACCTATAATCTGAAGAGATCTCTCAAGTTGTAGTCCACAATCGCACCTTAATGATCCTAAAATATCTCCTGTAAGACAAGCAGAATGTACTCTTACAAGAACCGGTTTTTTAGAATCAATCATACCATTTAGTAAAACTATATGATGTTCTTTTGTTATTTTATCTTGATAGAGTACTAACTTAAAATTACCATATTTCGTAGGCAATTTTGTTGTAAGAATTCTTTTAACAAATTTTTCTGTCAACCTACGATATTTAATTAAATCCGTAATTGTTACAATTTTTAATTTATGTTTTTTAGCAAAATTTATAAGTTCGGGTAATCGTGCCATTGTCCCATCTTCATGCATTATTTCACAAATTACTCCTGCAGGATAAAAACCAGCAAGTTTTGCTAAATCTACTGATGCCTCAGTGTGTCCAGCACGAACTAATACTCCGCCCTCTCTATAAATTAAAGGAAACACATGTCCTGGACGAACAAAATCTTGTGGTTTAGCTTTGGGATCTATAAGTTTTCTTATTGTTGTTGCACGGTCATATGCAGAAATACCAGTTGAAATACCTTCTTTGGCATCTACTGAAATTGTAAATCTTGCCTCATTGGGTAGATCTTGCTCTTCAACCATAGGATGAATTTTTAACTTATTTAATCTTTCTTCAGACAAGGCTACGCAGATAAGCCCTCTTGCATATTTTGCCATAAAGTTTATCCAATAAGCAGTCGCTTTTTGTGCTGGAATCACAACATCGCCTTCATTTTCTCTAGCAGGATCATCAACTACTATCAATGGTCTTCCTTTTTTGAGATCTTTTATAGCTTGTGCTATTGTAGCAAAAATTTTTTCTTTCATTTTATGCAAATCCGTGTTTTTTTAAGAAATCTAAGTCTAATCTGATATTTTTTTTATTAAAAATTGATTCTAAATATTTGGCTAAAATATCAACTTCAAGATTTAGATAATCACCAACTTTCTTTGTTTTCAAATTCGTATTTTCTAAAGTATATGGCAAAATTATCACAGAAAATTTATTTTGAAATTTTTTTGCTACCGTCAAACTTATACCATCAACTGCTACAGAACCTTTTTCTACGATGTATTTTTCATATTCAGATGGTAAAGAAAAAACAAATTCTTTATCTAAAATTTTTATTATATTGATTGTTGTATCTATGTGGCCAGTCAATATATGTCCTGAAAGACGACTGTTTAATCTTAATGCTCGTTCAAGGTTTACTAAAGAGTCTAATTTCAAAAATTTTAAATTTGTTCTTTTGAAAGTTTCTTTAGAAACTTCTACTTTGTAGATATATTTTTCTTTATATTTTTTAACATCTATAATTGTCAGGCAAACACCGTTTACTGCAATACTATCTTTTATATTCAAATCATTAAGTTTTGACTCAAAAAATATAAAATTATTTTTAATTTCTACAATTTTGCCTTTATCTTCTATTATTCCTGTAAACATAATCTAACCTTTATTTAACCATTTTTGCATTAATTATAAAATCTTTATTTATCTGTTCAATACTTAAAAATTTTATCTTATAGGCTTTTTTGGGGAATTTCACACCATCACCTTCAACCCAAGTTTTAGCGTTTCTTCCACCAAAAATTTTTCCTGCAACAATTAATATAAATTCATCAACAAGATTTTCGCTAATAAAATTCCAGTTTGTTTCACCACCACCTTCAACTAAAACAGAACTTATACCTTTTTCTGCAAGATAATACAAAACTTTTTTTAACAAAATTTTTTTTTCTTTAAATTCGAAAATTTCTACATTATTAAATTTTTTAATTATTATTTCAGTTAGTTTACTTTCTGGAGTAAAAAAAAATGTTTTATTTTCATCTTTGAAAACATTATATTTATCATATATGTTAAAAAATTTTGTAATATCTCCGACTACAACTCTTAAAGGATTCCTACCAAAATTATGTGAGGTTAATTTTGGATTATCTTTTAAAACAGTGTTTATTCCTACTAAGACAGCATCATAAATACTTCTTAGTTTATAAACATAATTTCTTGACTCTTTAGAACTTATCCATTTTGACTCTCCTAAAACAGTTGCAATTTTACCATCAAGAGTTATTGCTGATTTTATAGTTATGTATGGCAATTTCTTAGTAATCCATTTTATATAAAACTTATTTAATTGTTTAGCTTCATCTTTAAGTATGCCAACTTTACATTTTATACCTTTATTTTGTAAAATTTTTATTCCTTTGCTGTTAACTTTTGGGTTAGGATCATACATAGAACAAACAACTCTTTTAATTCCAACATCTATGATTTTGTTAACACAAGGAGGTGTTTTGCCCCAATGACAACATGGTTCTAAATTAACATATAATGTAGATTTATAAAGTAAATCTTTGTATCCTTTTTTTATAGCATTATTTATTGCTTCAACTTCAGCATGAGGTTTACCATATTCAGTATGGTATCCTTCAGCAATAATTTTGTTTTTATAAACTATTACAGCACCAACAATAGGATTAGGTGAAGTTTTACCTAAAGATTTTTTTGCAAGTTCAAAACAATATCTTATATATTTTTCGTCATTCACTAGTTTGTTAAATATTATTGAAATTATTTAAACTTTTCAGATGCAAGTTCACCTTCAACACCCCAATTATGTTTTGGAACATCATAAATTACAACTGTAACTGCATCTTTGGGACAGTTTAAAACTTCACAAATTGTCTGTGTAATTTTTTGGACAATTTTCTTTTTTATATCTTTATCTCTTCCTTCCCACATCTCTATTTTTATTATAGGCATCTTTTTATCTCCTTATTTTTTATTTATTATTTTGTTTTTTACAAAAAATTAAAGAATAATTTTTGCTTTCTTAAAAAAGCTAATCTATGATTTTTTTGTTAATAAAATTATATTTAATATAACAAAAATTATAACAGATATCAACTTCAGATAATCATTATATTTTGTATAAAAAGTTTTTCTATGCCACAAACTTGTTTTAAAAATTATTGTTTCATCGTTAAACAATTTTGTTTTTTTTAAAATTTCTCCAGTAGGAGATATTATTGCAGAAATTCCAGTGTTAGCGCTACGAAATAAATAAACTCTGTTTTCTATAGCACGCAAAATATTGAAACTAAAATGTTGGTATGGCGCAGCTGTATTTAAAAACCATGCATCGTTGGTGATGTTTATTAGAAAATTTGCTGTTCTTTTTACAAATTTACTTGGAAGTTCTGAAAAAATACTTTCATAACAAACTACAACTGAAAATTTAACTAAAGGATTTATCTCAAATATAGTATAATTTTCTCCATTAGTAAATTCACCAAGTTCATTTATTACATTTATAAATCTTCCTAAGATGTTTCTAAAAGGGACAAATTCTCCAAAAGGTACTAAATGTATCTTGTTATAAATATTTTCTACTTTAAATTCTTGTTCTTTAAAAGATACCAAAACAGCAGAGTTATAATATTCATTTTTTATTCCTAACCTTGGTGTACCTAAAAGATGATAAGAAACTAAATCTTTATTTGTTAAACTAACCAAATCTTTAATCCACCTAAAAATCTCCTCTTCCTCAAAAAAATATCCTGGTAGCGAACTTTCAGGCCAAATATATAAAACTAAATCAGAAAAATTTTTACGGTTGTTTAATATTTCTTTATAAGAATTAACAACTAGCTGTGTGTATTTGTCTATAATTTCTTGGACATATTTTTGGTCCCATTTTTTATATTGATCAATATTACCTTGTAAGATAACTACAGTAATTTTATTATCGCTATTATTTATTAAATTATTTATTTCTTTTATTCTAAAACTACCAAATATAACAAAAAATAACAAAACTAAAATTGATAAATAAAAATATTTTAAACTATCATATTTTTTTAATTTCAAAAGTTCAAAAGTTGTTATTGCTATACATAGATTAAAAAAAATTATTAAAAAACTTATGCCGTATACACCAAAAATTTCTGCAGTTTGTATGATCTTTAAATTTTTATATTGTGAATATCCTAACAACATCCACGGAAAACCACTTAAAAAATTGCTACGAATATATTCAAGTATTACCCAAAAAATAGATGAAGAAACTAGAAAAATAAATTTGTTTTTTTCTTTATAAAAAATATAAAAATATAAACTAAAAATTATAAAGTATAAACTGCAGTATAAAGAAAGAAGAAAACATGAAATAATCCCAAAAAAAATATTCTCTTCAGCAAATTTAAAAGTCGGAACTATCCAGTACAAAATGCCAACATTGCCTATAAAAGAGGTAATTAAAGAACATATTATAATCTTTTTAAGTTTTAATTTTGGGCTTAATTTGTAAGAATTAAATTTTATATTAAGAAAAAAGTAAAACAAAAAAGAAAAACAAATCCATGCAAAAAAAGAAAAATCAAATTTTGGAAAAGATAAGAAATATAAAATCCCAGAAAAGATACAAAAAATGTAAGGCATAAACCTAATCAATAACAAAAATGAAGTTTAAAAATTTTTTCCACAACATTTTTTATATTTTTTTCCGCTACCACAAGGACAAGGATCGTTACGACCTATTTTTGTTTTAATCTTTTGTTTTGTATCAATAGTAGATGTTGATATTTTTTTTTGATCAAAAACTTTTTCATAAGAAACATTTTGTTGCTTAGAAACATCAGAAATTACAACATTTCTTTCATAAGAGGAACTTTGTGTTTTTTGTTGTGGTATTTTAGATATCAAAGGTTGTAATTTAAATATATATTCAATAGTTTGCTCTCTTATTCTGTTTTGCATATTAGAAAATAAAATGAAACTTTCTTTTTTATATTCTACAAGCGGATCTTTCTGTCCATATGCACGAAGTCCTACTGACCTTTTTAGATGGTCAAGTTCGTAAAGATGTTCTCTCCAGGCAGAATCTATCATATGTAAAAGAACAATTCTTTGAATATCAGAAAAAATTTCTTTTGTAAGTTCTTGTTCTCGTTGACGATATCTTTCTAAAACTAAGTTTAAAAGTTGTTTTTTAAATTCATCTTTGGTAAGTTGTTGTATCTCTTCTTCTTTGAAATTAAGTTGTATATTAAAAACACGACTTAACCACAAATTTATCCCTGTCCAGCTCCATTCTTCTGGATATTTTTTATTACAATAAAGCTCAAATTTTTCTTCTACTGATTCTTCAATCATTGCTATAATTCTTTCTGTCAAATCTTCGCCTTCAAGAATTTTGTCTCTTAAAGAATATACAGCTTCCCGCTGTTTATTCATCACATCATCGTATTCAAGAAGTTGTTTTCTTATATCATAATTCATACTTTCAACACGTTTTTGTGCACGTTCAATAGATTTTGTAATCCATGGATGTTGAATATTTTCGCCTTCTTTCATACCTAATCTCTGCATAATATTAGACATTCTTAATCCGCCAAAAAGACGCATAAGCTCGTCTTCTAAAGAAACATAAAATCTTGACTCTCCTGGATCACCTTGACGACCACTTCTTCCACGAAGTTGGTCATCTATTCTGCGCGCTTCGTGCCGTTCTGTACCTAAAACATAAAGTCCGCCAAGTTTTATAACCTCGTGATACTCTCTATTATGTATAAATTCTACCTTACAGTTAGAATCTTTACATAACAAATTAGGTTGATGTTCTAAATCAGGTTTACCACCTAAAATGATATCTACACCACGACCTGCCATATTTGTTGCAACAGTTACTGTTTTAAGTTTTCCTGCTTGAGCAATAATCTGTGCTTCTCGTTCATGCTGTTTTGCGTTTAATACTTGATGAGGTATACCTCGCCTACGCAGTAGTGAAGACAGAAATTCATTTTTTTCAATAGATCTTGTTCCTACAAGCACTGGCTGTCCTTTACGATATTTATCTTCAATATCATTTACTATAGCAGCCCATTTTTCTTTCTCAGTTCTAAATACAACATCAGAATGGTCAACACGTATCATTGGTTTGTTTGTAGGAATACATACAACTTCAAGTTTGTAAACACCCCAGAATTCTTCAGCTGAAGTTATTGCGGTACCTGTCATACCGGCAAGTTTTTTATACATCCTAAATAAATTCTGAAAAGTAATTGTTGCTAAAGTTTGATTTTCTTCTCTTATAGGCAGATTTTCTTTGGCTTCAACTGCTTGATGAAGACCATCTGACCATCTTCTACCAGGCATAAGTCTTCCTGTAAATTCGTCAACAATAACTATCTCAGCATCTTTTACAACATAATGGGTGTCTCTATGAAACAATTTATGAGCACGGATGGATTGTGTTATAATATGAACCCAATCACCTGCAATATCGTCATAAAGATTAGATATGTTTAATAATCTTTCACATTTTTGTATTCCTGAATCTGTTAAAACAACTGTATGATTTTTTTCATCTACAACAGCATCGTATCCTTTGTAAATATCAATACCTTTATACTTTGCATCAATTTCTTCATCTTCTGTAACAACTTTAATGTTCAATCTCGGAACAAGACGGTTTGCAACATAGTATTTTTCAGTAGATTCTTCTGAAGGGCCAGAAATAATAAGCGGAGTTCTAGCTTCGTCTATTAATATAGAATCTACTTCGTCAACAATAGCATAGTTTAAACCTCGTAAAACTTTATCATCTTTTGTTAAAACCATATTATCTCGTAGATAATCAAATCCTAACTCGTTATTTGTAACATAAGTAATATCACAACTATACATTTTTTTTCTTTGCTGAGGTTCCATATCATGATCTATGTATCCAACAGTTAAACCTAAAAGTTCATATATTGGTCCCATCCAAAATCTGTCTCTTTTTGCAAGATAATCGTTAACAGTAACAATATGTACACCTTTAGCTTCTAAAGCGTTTAAATAAGCAGCAACTGTTGCAACAAGTGTTTTGCCTTCGCCTGTTTTCATCTCGGCAATTTTACCTTGATGTAGAACAATTCCGCCGATAAGCTGAACATCAAAATGTCTTAATTTTACAGTTCTTTTAGATGCTTCTCTTACTAAAGCAAATGCTTCAGGTAAAATATCGTTAAGTGTTTCACCATTTCTAAGACGAGATTTAAATTCTTCTGTTTTACTTTTTAGCTGCTCATTGGTAAGTTTAGAGAAACTTTCTTCATAAGAATTAATTTCTTCTACTATGGGTTTTAATGAGTTTAAATATCTTTGGTTCTGTGAACCAAAAATTTTTGATAGTATAAATTTTAACATAATTTTTTGTCTATAATTTTAAGAAAAATATAACTATCTCTTCTTATTAAATAAAACTTAAAAATTTTTAGTAAAATTTATTGAATAGTACAAAAATAGTTATACAAATTACAATAGAAAAATAAATTTTCAAACTTTAATCTATGAAAAGAAGAAATTTTAAATAAGATTATAATAGAAATCTTTAAGTAAGATTTATCAACTAACTATCAACAAATCTTACTATGTGGGAAAATTTATACAACTTTGTGTGAATAAATTAGTTGTATTCTTAAAAAAATTTTAATTTAAGATACAACTAATATGGTTTTCATAACTAATTGCAACACAAAGTTTAAAATTTTACATTCTCCCTAAACGTTTTACATTAACTGCTTTGGGCCCTTTGTCTGTATTTGTTACTTCAAATTCTACTTCATCACCTTCTCTTAAAGTTTTAAACCCTTTCTGTTGTATACCAGAAAAATGCACAAATACATCGCCAGAACCGTCATCACAGCTTATAAACCCAAAACCTTTTCTCTCATTGAACCATTTTACCTTACCTTTTGCCACAATAACTTCACCTCCTTTTTTTAAGATGCAGTAGTGTTAAAATTAAGCCAACAACTTAATTTTCACCACTAATTTTAGTTTAGTATTAATTAAAAAACAACATTTCAATATTTAACTAAAAATTATTAAATTCTTTTAGTTGTTGTATTTGCTGTTTGATAATTTGATTATTAGGCTCTTTCAACAAAATATATTCAAGCTGTTTTTCTGCTTGAGAATATTGTTTTAACTTTATTAAAGCCAACGCAAGGTTATACCTCGCATTGAGATTATCTGGTTGAGATAAGATAATCTCCTGATACAATCTTACTGCATCTTCATTTTTATTATGTGTATAATATATATTTGCTAAATAAAATTTCGCAATGACATCGTTTGGAAAAATTTCTAATATTTTTTCACTAATTTCTTCGACTTCATCTAATTTGCCTTCTTTAACATTTTTTTCAAGTTGTTTTAAAAGTTTATTATATTGTAGTATTATATTATCTTCTTGTTTAATTTTTAATTTTTCTGCTAAAAAAATATAATTTTTTCTTGCTAACTCAAAATTTGCATCTATATGCAAAGCTTTTTTATAAAATTCCAACGCTTTTTCCTCCTCATTATTTTTTACATAAAGATATCCTAAATTATTGTATAAATCTTTGTCTTCTTTAAACAACTCAACTGCCCTTGTAAAAAATATTATTGCCTCATTAAGATTGTTTTCTGAAATCATCAACATCAAACTACCTAAAGCTAAATACGCTTCTTTAGATAAAGGATTAATAAACAATGCTTGTGAATAGTGTTTTTTTGCTATATCTAACTCTTTTTGTTGAACAAAAACTGTTGCTAAATTAAAATGTATCTCATCATAACCAAAATTACTTGCTAACGCTTCATAATAATAATTTATCGCATCTTTGTTCTTTTTAAGTCGAGCATAAGTATTTGCTAACTCATAATTGTTGTTAACTTCATACTTTTGAAATTTATTAGCTTTGGATAAAAAATGTAATGCTTTATCTAAGTCATTGCGTTTTGAATATTTAAACCCTTTAAAATAATTTATCTCACCTAAGAAATTAAAGGTTAACCTAAATATTATAAAGATACCAAAAAAAATCAATAAAAAATTTAAACCTAAAGGTAAGATTATATCTTTCTTTTTCCTTGTGGAATCAAAAACAGGTATACTTCCAATAATAAAAAAATACAAAAATGCTGGAATACAAAAATGTATCGTAACATTAAGCATGTTATCTACTAGCATTGCCAAAACAGAAGAAATTAAAGAAATTACTATAACTCTTTCATAATCATCTTTTAAATATTTTATAAGTTTATACGAATAAACAAAAAGACAAACAAAAAACAAAATATAAAGTCCTAAACCAATAGTACCTGTTTGAGACCATACTTCTATAATCTCGTTATGAGCATTATTTGCATGGGTCCTAAAAGAAAGTTTTTTAATAAACAAATATTTATTTTGATAAAAAGGATAAAACAGCTCAAATAATCCCCATCCTTTACCTAAAAAAAATTTTTCTTTTAGCATATCCCAACCACTTAACCATATAAGAAATCTTTGGTGTAAAGGAGAATAAACCTCTTTCGCTTGTTGTATTTCATATAATCTTCCAAAAGGTGCAGGATTACCTCCTACTGGAGTTTGTGGCCAAAAAATAAATAATGCTAATAAAAACATTGACAAAAATATTAATCTTCCTTTTTTTTCTAATATTAATTCTTTGTTAAACATAAAAATTAAAATACACAAAAATACTAACCCAAAAAATAATCCTAACCATGAAGATCTTGTCAATGTTGATAACAAAGCAGAAAAATATGTTATTATAAAAACAAACATTACAAATGTTTTTTTTCCATATAAATAATTAACAAACATTATGGGAAACAACAGAATCAAAAACGAAGATAAAAAATTTGGATTTCCAAAAGTTGAAACACATCTACCTCCAAAAGGATTTAAAACTTTTGGCCATATAAGTTCTATACCAAAATATTGTAATATTCCATATATACTTGCTAAAAATCCTATAAAGAAAAAAGTAAAATAAATTTTGTAAAAATTTCCTTTATTAACATAATCTGTTGCAAAAAGATAAACTAAAATAACATTAGTAATTGTAAAAATAAATTTTTTAAATCCTTCATTAAACATACTCATAAAAAAATAATTTTTTCCATAAACTTTAACTCCGTTTTCTATAAGTTCAGGTATGTGATAGTTGTGTTTAAGAAGAAACATTGAAACTAACCAAGTTATTACTGCAAAAAAATAAAACATAAACATTGGTAATTCAAAAGGATTTGTTTTATGTAATAATTTTCCTTTTTGTTTTAGTAATATTAAAATCCACAGAAGAACCATTCCTGATTGAGCAAAAAAAATCTGAAAGTAATAAGGATTTCTGGTTAAATCTGTAAAAAATATTAATGGTGAGATTGTTATTAGCAAATAAAATAAAAATTTAACTGTTCTACTATTCATAAAAAATTCATTTTGTAAGATTCAAAAATTGTGGATCTTCAGGAAATTGTGTTCTATAATAATTTAATAAACTGCTAAGTTTTTCTTTTTGGTTTTTATCTTGATAAAATTTTACTAAAAATTTCCAAGCATTAAAATTTTGTTTATATCTATTTATTGATCTTAAAGCAAACTTTTCTGCTTCTGAAGGATTATTTTTAGAATATAACTCTATAACTGCTAATTGTAGATATGAGTCAGAATATTCATTCGCTCTTTTTTTTGCCCAATCTTCTGTAGACAATAAATAATGTTGTCTTTTATGATAATCACAACAATACCATTTAGTTTCTTCTTCAAATTGTTTTTTTAGCATTTCATATTCCTTTCTTTCTTGTTCTGTTTTAATTTTTTTAGGATTTATTACATCTTCTACTGTTTGACATAGCCACTGTGTAAATAAATGGCCTTTATACATTTTTTCAACCATATCAATATCTCCAAGATGAGAATATACATAAGCCATCCTTTGATAATTTACAGGAAAGATAGGGTCTATTTTATGATATTTCCAAAAATATTCTAATGCTTTGTTGTAATAAAAAAGTGCTTTTTGTTGGTTGTTTAAACTTTTAAAATAATCAGCTAATTTCAAATATACTACACCTGCTTGATGATGTGATTGTACATAATTAGGTGCTAATCTCCATACATCCTGATATTTCGCAATAGCTCTTTCTGGATCAACCCTTCCTTTTTTATTAGAATCAATCTCACTCCATGCTTTATCATTTTCGTTGTCACCATATTCTGGATGAAATTCTCTTTGAAGCAACCATCTGTCGTTAAAAACATTTCCCATAAAATAATGACACATTATAAACCCAGGATTATTTTTTGCAACAATGTTATAATTCGTCAACGCTTCTTGCCATTTTGCTTGTTTAGAATAAAATATTGCAATATTATGATGTATATCTCCTACAAAATACCCTCTAAAAACTTTTGCGATATAAAATGTAAAAATTATTAAAACAATTTGTATAATTCTTTTGATAGGATTTTTTAAAATTATTTTAAAATTAAACTTTAACTTTTCTTCTTCATCACCAATTTTAGTTTTTCCAGACTCCATCAATAACCCAATTATTAATAGTATAAAAGAAACTGTAAAAGCTACATTTTCTGTCATTTTCCACCACAAAAAATTTAATAGCCAAAAAATGGATATCAAAAATAATGCAAGTGAGCAAGATATAACATTTTTTTCTTTAGATTTCTCTAATAAAGGATGATTTACAATAAGCGAAGAAACTAATCCTGCTAACAACCACACAACACTACCAGAAGAAACAAATCTCATAGATACACAAACCCAATTATGTGTTAAAGAACCCATCCATCCAGAAAGTAATCCTAACATATAATAAGCACGAATATCTTCTGATATTTGTTTTTGCCTACCTTTTTTATCTACAATAACAGTTGGAGTAGAAAAAACTTTTAATGTTTTAACAGCAGTAATTATTAATGTAATTATCAACCATAAAAATATGCCAAAACCAATAATACCTTCATCATACCACACCTCTAAATATTCGTTTTCTGGATGATCAGATTCTGTATTATGTTTTCCTTCAATATAAAATATTTGTGGTCTTCTGTATGCAGGATACGTAACATAAAAAGTTCCAATTCCTCTACCCAATATTGGTGAAGTATTTATCATTTCCCAACAGGAAAGCCAGGTGTAAATTCTAAACTTTGCAGAACTTGTGTTAGAAGTCCATTGTTTATAAACTCCAACTCCTGTTATTAAAATTGTTAATATTATACCTATAAAAACATATTTTTTAATATTTTGAACTTTTGTATGAGAAAAAAATATTACATAAAAAAAACAAAAATATACAAATCCAGCTGCAAAACCTATCCAAGTACCTTTAGAATAAGTAAAAAAAGCATTGAAAGATGTCATTAACCACAAAATTAAATAAAATGGATTTTTTTTATAAACAAACATTGCTAAAACAACCGGACCCATAGCTACTAAAAAATCACCATAAAAATTTGGATTACCAAAAGTTGAAAATATCCTTGAACCAAACGCTTGTCTCCAAATAAACGGATCTATTCCAGGTTCTGGATTAGGCAAAAAAAACTTACCATCTATATATTGTATTATTCCGTAAAAAGTAGAAATAAAAAGTGCTAAAAATAACCATCTTAATATTCTATTAAATTTTTCTAAACTATTAATCTCACGAATTACAACTATTGCTGTAAGCATATATATAACTCTACGATATAATTCCATACCAGAAGCTTTTTTCAAAGGAGAGATTAGAAAATGAGATTGTATTCCAGATAGCAAAAACAAAACAAAAGGTAAAAGTATTTGCCAATTATATAAATAAAATTTAGTTGTATCTTTAGGATCTTCTAAAAATTTCAATAACCAAAACAAAATAATTACACTACCACCAATTTGTGTAAGAGTAATCTTTATCTGACAAGAATCGTATGTGCGCAAATAAAACATCACAGCAATTAAAAGATAAAGTATTGAGATACTATATTTTATAATATTATCAAACAAAAAATATAAATAATAACCAGAATTATTAGTTTGTTTTTCTTGTAAATTTTTCATAAATTTTAAAAACTTATTCTATTTTTTAAAGCAAAAGAAAGTGTTTTAGGATCAGAATATTCAATTTCTGCACCTGTAGGTAAACCTTTTGCTATACGAGAAATTTTTATATTAATATTTTTAAATTTAATAAACTCTGCAATATAATTTGCTGTAAGTTCTCCTTCAGTAGTAAAATTTGTTGCAATTATAACTTCTTGTGGTTGGATATCTTTAGAGACATCAGTTAATCTTTTTATTAAACTCTCTAAATCGATATCTTTTAATGTTTTACCTTCCAAAGGATTTATTATTTTATAGAGGATATAATATAAACCTTTATATCCTGTTGTCTCTATTGCATAAATATCTTGATGTTTTTCCACAATACATAAAATTTTTGTATCTCTTGTTTTATCAGAACAAATTTTACAAGGATTGGTATCTGAAAAATCGTTGCAGTATTGACATTTAACAATTTTTTCTTTTATCTGTTTAAGTATTTCTGTAAAATATTCTAAAATTTGTGGGTTGTTTAACAAATGATATACAAACCGTTCAGCTGTCTTTGGTCCTACTGAAGGAAAAGTTTTAAACAAATCTATAAATTCCTGGATAAGCCTAGATTTTTCCATTATAAAAATTTATAATTTAGCAAGATTTAAAATATTCTACAACTTTTTTTAACCCGTCGTTAAGAGAAACTTTTGGACTCCACTTCAGTTCTTTTTTTATTTTAGATATATCAAGATAACTTTTAAACAGTTCTCCTTTTCTTGCAGGCTGATATTTAGGTTTTTTATCATACTTAATAATTTTGCACAAGATTCTAAACAATTCGTTTACAGAAGTAGCTTTCTGTGTGCCTACATTGTAAATTCCAAAGTTTATATCTTTTAAAATACACTTTATATTTGCATCAACAACATCTGAAACATAAACAAAATCGCGCATCTGTTTGCCATCACCAAAAATATTCACCTCTTTATTTTCTAACATAAGATAACCAAAAATTGCAACAACTCCTGCTTCACCAAACGGATTTTGCCTCGGTCCATAAACATTTGAATATCTTAAAGAAATTGTTTTTAAACCATAAACTTTATTATAATAACTCATATAATATTCAACAGCAAGTTTTGCACAACCATAAGGAGATTCTGGTGATGCAAAAGCAGTTTCTTTTGGTGGTTTTTTGTTTTTACATTCACCATATATGGTTCCACCTGAAGATGCAAAAATAAATTTCTCAACCTTAAATTTTACAGATAGCTCTAACAAATTTAAGGAACCTATTATATTAACATTTGCATCATATTGTGGATCTAAAACAGATTTTCTTACATCAATTTGAGCAGCATGATGGTTAACAATTTGTGGTTTTTCTTTGTTAAAAATTTCTTGCAATGAAGAATAGTCTATAATATCCACTTTATAAAACTTTGCTTTATTATTCAAATTTTCTTTTCTTCCAGAAAAAAGATTATCTACTACAACAACTTCCCATCCTCGGTTAATACATTCATCTACAATATGAGAAGCAATAAATCCTGCTGCACCAGTTATTAATATTTTCATATAGATTATCCTAAAAAATTATCCTAAAAAAGGTAAAATTTTTATCAACCATTGGTTAATAGAAATTATTAATCCGCCAAAAACTAATGCTACTACTGACATTAGTTTTAACAAAATATTCAAAGAAGGACCTGAAGTATCTTTAAATGGATCTCCAACCGTATCACCTACAACTGATGCTTTATGAGTATCAGAACCTTTGCCACCTAAATTACCTTCTTCAATATATTTTTTTGCGTTATCCCATGCACCACCAGAATTTGCAAGATATATTGCTAAAGGAACACCTGTAATCAAAGAACCTGCTAAAAATCCACCGAGCGATTCTTTGCCTAATACTATTCCAACCAAAGCAGGCAGTATTATTGCTGAAACTCCAGGAATTATCATTTTTTTAAGTGCAGCTTGTGTTGTAATATCTACACATCTTGCAGAATCTGGTAAAGCTTTGCCTTCTAAAAGTCCAGGAATTTCTTTAAATTGTCTTCTTACTTCTTCAACTATAGAATATGCAGCTCTACCTACTGCTTGTAGCGTTTTAGAAATTAAAAAGAATGGCATTACACATCCTATAAACATACCTGTTATAACTCTTGCATCTAAAATGTTTATTCCAATATTACTTAATCCAACAGTTTCTCCATAAGCAGAAAATAAAGCTAACGCTGTTAACGCAGCAGAACCTATTGCAAAACCTTTACCTACAGCTGCAGTAGTATTACCTACAGCATCAAGCCGTTCTGCTCTTTTTCTTACTTCTTGGCCCATATGTGCCATTTCTGCAATACCTGCGGCATTGTCTGCTATGGGTCCGTAAGCATCAATTGCTACAGTTGTTCCTGTCAATGCTAACATTCCTAATGCTGACAAAGCTATACCAAAAACACCTTGTAGTTTATAAGCAATTATTGTTGCTAATGCAATAGAAATTAAAGGAATTAATGTTGAAATCATTCCTACTGCTGTACCTTCTATAATTGCTGTAGCAGGACCTGTCTTTGCTTGTTCTGCAATTTGTTTTACAGTTCTTCCAGAAGTATAATATTGTGCAACAAAACCTACAACCATTCCTGCAAATAATCCAGAAATTATTGACCAAAAAACTTTTAAATTATTATACCAGAATTTTGACAATAAAAATGTTCCTATTACAAAAATTATCATTGAAGCAGTTAGACCTTTATTTAATGTAATCTGTGGGTCTTCTTCTTTGTTTGTTTTTACAAAAAATACTCCTATAATTGAACTAAAAATTCCAACTGAAGCTATTAATAAACACAACATAGCTGATTTTACATCATTGAGATTAAAAACAGCAATTACTAATCCTGAAACAATTGCTCCAATATATGATTCATAAAGATCAGCACCCATACCTGCACAATCACCTACCATATCACCAACATTGTCTGCAATAACAGCTGGATTACGAGGATCATCTTCTGGTATACCTTTCTCTACTTTACCTACTAAATCAGCACCTACATCTGCTGCTTTTGTATAAATTCCACCACCTACACGGGCAAATAACGCTATTGAACTTGCTCCCATTGAAAAACCTACTATCATAGAAGTCGCTTCTTTTACTGCTTCAAAAACAGAAGAACCATAATTTGTTAAAAATAAGATAAAACCAAAATATACCAATCCTAATCCTAACAATCCTAATCCTACAACTGAAAGTCCCATAACAGCACCACCAGGAAATGCTATACCTAATGCATCATTAAAAGAACTTTCACATTTTTTTGCAGTGCGGCTAGAAGATAAAGTTGAAATATTCATTCCTATTACTCCTGCTAACATAGAACACAATGCTCCTATTACAAATGCTATTGCTGTCTTTTTAGCAACCCCAAAAAAAAGTATAACAAATAATACAACTAAAAAATATGATATAGTTTTATACTCCCGAGTAAGAAACGCTATTGAACCTTTACGAATAAGAGATGATATTGTTTGCATTTTTTCATCTCCATAATCAGATTTTGTGACCTTAATGCTTAAATAAAAAACAAACAACATACTTATTATTCCTGATATTATTGCTACTGGGATACTTGTAAGTTGTTCTATTATTTGTTTCATAATATCTCTCCTTAATTTTTAAGTTACGTTAAGTTTTTTTATTTATATATTTCTTTAAATCTGCAATAAATTATATTCTTTTTTGTTTAGGAATAACAAGCGAATGTATCTTAAAAACATACTAATTGGTGCTTATTATAATTTGTATAAATCAGATTAATTATACTTTTATCAAGATTAAATTAATTATAAATATAATTCAAACTTATAAAAAATAAAAGGCTTACAAAAAAATTCATTTTTTAAAATTTTTATGATAATCAAAAATAATTTTTGTTTTTTTATAAAATACGATATGACAAAATCAATAAATTACAAAAAAATTATTTTATCCAGTTATTCAATATATCAAATTTGTATCCTTTGGAAATGACATATTCAATAAATTTCTCTAAAACTTTTATAGTCTTTTTTCTATCTTTTCCACCGTCGTGAAAAAGATATATACCACCTGGTTGTAAAGAAGATATATATCTATTTAACATCTCTCCTTCAGAAATATTTAACCAATCACAACCATAACTCCAGTTTATAATTTTATAACCATATTTTTTTACAACCTCATCTACCCATTTCCGATAAAATCCGTTTGGTAAACGAACATATTTTATTTCTACTTTATCCAAAATAGAATCTATCTCTTTCTTTGTTTTTATTAATTCTTCTTCTAAAATATTTTTACATTCCTGTAGTGTAAATTTTTTGCTTAAATCATAAAAATTTTTATGTGAAAAAGTATGTGAACCAATAGTATGTCCTTTTCTAAAAATTTCTAAAATTATTTGTTTTTTGTATTTTACTAATTCACCTAAAACAAAAAATGTTGCTTTTATATTGTATTTATCTAATATTTTTAAAACTTCTTTAGTATATTCACCTGGGCCATCGTCAAAAGTTAAGAAAATTATTTTTTCTTTTGTATTAATTTTCCAAAAAAATATTTTTTCTTCATCAAATTCTTCTGCAAAAATAATAGAAAATAAAAAAAATATAGAAAGTAAATAATAAAAAACTTTTTTCATATAAAACTAATATTCATCTAAAAATTTTTTTATTGCATAATATAAAGTAGTAAAACTGTATAAAAAGTTTATACTTATAAATATACCTAAAGAATAAATAATCTCTTTCATAAATATAGGTTGTGAAAGTATATATTTCTTAGTTAATCCAGCTAATGATGACAAGATTAATACAATATAACATAAAGATAAAATCATAAATATTAATCCACCAAATGATGTCTCTATTTGTGCAATATCCTGATATTCTTCTTTAGGAAATAATATCCCAAAAGAATAACCTGCTATTGTAAGGACAAAACATGAAATTAAAGTTATAATTAAAGACAATATTATCAATGGTATTTCTGTTTTTAAGATATAATTAGAAATTACACACATAATTAACGCTGGAATTAGAATTAAAGGAAAATATACTAAAAGTTTTATAATAAAGAATTTCCAAAATTTTATAGGTAAAGATTTTATCAACCAGAAATTTCTATATTCTATACTTGGCTGAACAAAAATAAATCTTAAAACTAAAGCAGTTAATATAAAAATTATACTGCCTAAATTAAAAAATGATATGCTTATCTTAATATATTTTAGTTCAATTGGAATTTTTGCAATACTAAAAATATATATTACTATTAAAGATATAACAACTACAAGCTGTACCCATAGAAAGGGTTCTCTAAAAAATAGTTTAAATTCTTTTTTTACCAACGAAAACCATTGCGATTTTAAAATAATTTTATTATTTAAAAATTGTTTTCTTTTATAATTAACAAAATTGGTAAATATTCCTCTAAAATACATCTTTCTTCCTAAAAAATAAAAAATTAAAAATGTTATAATTGACACAACAAGAAGTTTTAATAAATTTATATATACCAATTTACTGCTGCTAATCATAAATCCACGAAAAATTTCACTTGCCCACCAAGAAGGTAAGTTTTTAGCAACAGGTTTTGATAAAAAATCTAAATATCCTAAAAGTTCAGGAAATTTTTCAAAAGAAAGTAATTTCTCAGGTTGTGACACTCTAAACAAAGAATAAAAAAACGCAGTAAATAAAATTATAAAAACTAATACAATATTTTTTAATTTTCTATAAGGAAAAAAATATGACAAACTTACTGCTAAAAAACTTCCTATCACTACAGAAATAAAAATTTTCATCAAAATTGCTAATATTAAAATTATATATTGCCAAAAAACAAAATTTTTTACATAAACAAATGCATAAGAAAATGAAAAAACTATAATAATAATCATCCAACTTGACCTAAAAAATGTCAGTAAAAATTTTATTATGTATATACTATTAAATTTAATTGCTAATGAAACTAAAAATTCTAAATCTTCATTATTATACATAGTAGATAAAGAAACTGTTAAAGAAGAAAAAATTAACATTATGAAACTTGAAATAAATGCTAACGCTAGAATTCTTATTACAAATAAACTTCCTACAACAGGCAAAGTTGAAACATATAAAATCACTTGATAAGAAATAATATATACTACTGTAAAAAATAATAAACTAATAAAGCTTAAAAAAATCCATCTTATTTTTTCTTTTTTATCAGAAAATTTTATACTATTAATAAAAATTTTAAGGTTTAATTTAACAAGTTTTATAAAATCGTTCATAAAAATATACTAGACATTAGACATTTTTTTTATTGCATTAAGATATACATCTTCAAGAGATAAAGATGAAACACAAAAATTTTTCGCTAAATCTTCTAATGTGCCAGAAGTTAAAATTATTCCGTTATATATTATACTAATTTTGCTAGCCACTTGTTCTGCAAGATTTAACAAATGTGTAGATAAAATTATTGTTTTCCCTTCGTTCGATAATTTTTTAATATATTGTTTTAAAAAACTCATACTCTTTGGATCTAATCCTATTAGTGGTTCATCTAATATTAACAAGTCTGGATTTCTTAGAAATATACTCATCAGCAGTAATTTTTGTTTCATCCCTTTAGAATAAAATTCTATTGGCAAATTTATGTAATTATTTAATTCAAATTCGTTAAGTAGAAACTCATATTCTTTATAATCTATTTTTATATTATAAACAGAAAATATAAATTCTAAAAATTCTTTTCCTGTAAGCTTGCTATAAATATACGGTTCATCTGGAAGATATCCTATATGTTTTTTAACTTCATGTTTAAACACTGAGATTTTATCTGACATAACAAAAACATCTCCAGAATCTGCCTGTATTACACCTGCAACAATTTTCACAGTGGTTGTCTTACCAGCACCGTTGGGTCCTAAAAGAACAAAAATTTCTCCTCTATAAACATCAAAACTTATATTTTTTAGAACATCTTTATTATTATAACTTTTATATAAATTTCTAACTTTAACTATTTCAACAATATTATTCATATTAAAGCAGATAGTAATAAAGAAATAAATATCGGCAAAATAAAATTATCATCCAAAGGTAATGGCAAAAATTCTATTGCTGCACCAATAAAAGCTGCAATAAATGCATACAATGGTGATATAAAAAATATCCCACACACAAAAGCTATTATAAAAAATGCTAATGATCCTTCCAAACTTTTACCTCGGGAACCCAACTTTAATCTACCAAACATAACTCCTATTATAGCAGCAACACTGTCACCTAATGCTAAATATAATAAACTCAATGTTACTATTTTTTTTTCTTCTGGAAATAAAAATATTGTTATAAATGCACCTGATAATGTCCAAATTAAAGTTGAAAAATTTTCTTTTTCTTTTTCTCTATAAGTTCCTTCAAAAATTTTTAACAAAATTTTATTAACAGAAGGATATAATAATCTTATTGTTTCAAAAATTAGATCTATAATAACTAAAGATGCAGATATCATTAATGCAGTATTATAAGAAATTAAATTATAAAATATCGGATATAAAATTGTTAAAATATGAAAGCTTTTTCTTCTAATCTCTTTAATAGTTCGGTCAGATAAATAATTATATTGCAATATTTCCATAATTTTTTAATAACCAAAGTTTTATTTTATCTATCAATAATTTTATAAAATTCGATAATTCAGTATAACAGATTTTATAAGTTATAAAAAAAGTGTCTAAAAAATAATTTTTGATATCTAAAAATTTCACTTTAGAAGGAAATAAAAAGATAAAAAGTAAGATTAAAATCAAACAATTAATTATAAAAATTATTACAACAGAAAACAACCATCCTGAAATTTTAAAATCTTGTTGTCCTAAATATATTGCATAAATTGTTAACACTAAATGAAAAGTTATACTCAAACCTAAAAAAAACATAAAATATTTTATTGGGATATTAATTTTTATAAAATGTTTTAGGATAATCCATAAAGTAATAATTATCAAAGAATAAAAAGGTACAAAATAAGGTGATAACGCAATAAAAGTATTAATCTTATCCACATTTACTGACCCGTATGATTTAGCAAACTTTACATTTTTTACATTCGCACCACATAAATATGCACTTATTGCATGGACAAGTTCGTGACCTATTATATAAAGCTTCAATGGTTTATATAAAATAATATGAATAACTAAATAACTTATACTGCCTAAAAAAAATGATTTTACAATATTGTTCGAAAATTCTATATTTTTTATGACAAAAATAAAAGTTTGAAAAAAAACATAACATAAAGGCAAAAGTATTATACCATAAAAAAATTTAAAAATTTTATTGTTTAAAAAAAATTTTATCATAAAAACTTCCTTAATTCTTAGGAAAGATTAAAAACAAAAAGGTAAGATTCATAATAAAAATTTATTTAACAAAAATTTTTTTAATTTTATTGTTTTCAAAAATTATATTTATAGGAGAAACTTCTTGATTTTCTTCTAAATAACAAAAAGACATTATTATAAGTTCATCTCCAATTTCTCCTAATCTTGCAGCACCTCCTTGTAAACTCACAGTTTTTGAACCTTTTTTAGCAGGAATTACATAGGTTTCAAACCTTTCTGCATTGTTAAGATTAATCACTAAAACTACTTCATAAGGTTTAATGTTTGCTTTCTCTAAAAACTCTGAATCAAGTTTTATACTACCTGAATAATGAAGATTTTTTTCTGTTACAATTAAACCTTGTAATTTTGATTTTAAATATTTAATATACATTTTTTCTTTATCCTTTCATTCCAACATATAATCTTCTATTTTATATCCTTTTTGTTCTAATTCTTTTCTCCACATATCTTTTATATTGACAATTTTTTGTTTTGCTAATTTCACCCATTTAGATTCTGGTAAAGAAAATAATTCTATAGCAGTTTTATACCATATATAAGCATATTTTAAAGAACTTTCTTTAATTTTTCTTTCTTTTTCAAATTCTAAAATTTCTAATTTAACATCGTATTCATCTTTTGACAATTTATTTTTTGATAATAATTTATCAAGCTCTTTCTTTTTATTATTAAATTCTTTTTCAAAGAATTCAACTTTTTCATTCGGATTATAATACCACTTAACATATTTCTCAGCTTCTAAATAAGCATTTCTTGCACGAAGCATCAAATCTATATATATTGCAAAGTATACTAATAATATTATTATAAATATCGCTGAGATTTTCTTGTAATTTTTTAACAAAAAAATTTTCATTTTATTTTTATTATAAAATACAAATTATTCTTTCAACCAATTGATTTACTTATTTTCTTCTTGTTCTTCTTCTTGCCAACTTTTTAATTTAAAGGTTGGCTCAAATTGAATTTTCATATCTCCACCATAAACACCCATATTATAATCTTTAATCCCATAACCATAAATACTTTTTATAAAAATGTTACCTTTTAATCTATAGGATATCTCTAATTCGTGTCTTAAATTCAATCTTTTTTGATATTCAGCCAAAGCAACACTGTATCCTATAATCATGTCACTTGTTATATATTTTTCTATACCATATTTTGTATTCTTTATTATATTAATAAAAGAAATACTATCTCTTTCTAATCCACTAGAAGATTCATAAATGGTTTGTTTTTCATCTATGATACTTAATGGCAACTGCGAAATCGTAATATTATCTGCAATACCCCATTTTTGTAATATGTTTCTAGCTATAGGTGTGGCTAAATTAGAATCTATCAATCTTATAAATTGTGTTCTTAATAAAGAATTAAAATCTAGTTGCTGTTTTGCAACAACATAATCTTCTTTTTGTGTATTTTGTAGCTCTCCTATATTCAACAAAATAGATACAATATCTTCACTTTTTAATGTAGTATGTGAAGGAGAAATTAATCTAGGTTTAATGGATTCTATTTGTGATCTATCAACTATTAACTGGACTTTCATTTTTTCCCTGTTTGAAAAAATTACTTCTGTCTCGCCAATTAATTCTAAATAAGGTATTCTTTTAATAATTTGTATCCGTCCAGATTTTATTTTAAAATTTGTATTTAAAAATTTCATATTTCCACCTAATGCAATAGCTTCTCCATTAACATCTGTTTTTTCATTTGACTTTATATAGTTTAAATTAACACTACCAACTATATTAGCTGAAATCAATTCATTTTCATACCAAACATTATCTTTTGCTACTATTGTGATGTCATAATAAAAATCCCCAGGTTCTAAATTAGTCAGAGATTTTTCAACACCTGGATATGTAAAGTGAGCATTATTTAGTATAATTTTACCTTCTAATTTAGGAATACCATTCTTTTGTTTTATTATATATAAATTTAACTGCATATCACTTTGTGAAGGATATAAAGATGTATCTTTAACAAATTTTAAAAATTCACTTTTAGGAAAAGAAAGTTCATAAACAGAAACTTCAACACCTTTACCTCCTTGAGTGAAAATCTTTAATTTAGTATCATCTGAAAAATTCCATACACCTGAAACAATTAATTTTGTATCTTTACAATATCCGTAAAATTTTTCAACCTCAATTTTGTCATCTAAAAAATTTAATTTAATAGTTGTATTGTTTAGATAGCTGATGTATTTTTTAAACTTCAAATTTCCTTTTGGCAAATAGAAATATCCTTTAATTTGTGGATTATTTATCTTCCCTTTAATACTTAACTCTGCAACAAAACTTCCTTCTGCAAATTTTATAATATCATAAAAATTGTTTAATATAGATAAATTACATTTTATAGACCTTACCACAAAATCACAATTTTTTAAATTAAAATTATAAATACCTTTAGCCTCAATTTTACCTTTATCTAAAAAATTAAAAATTAATTTTTCTATTATAACTTTTTCTTTTTCATAAACTAAATTCAATATAATCTCTGGAACTTCTATCATTTTAAAATTTACATCTTTTACTATAAAATTTGCATCTATTTTATAGTTTTTTTTAGATGAGAAAATTGTTTTAATATTTAGATCACCATAAACAAAACCTTCTATATCTAATTGACTAAATCCTAAAATGTTTTTTATGATTTCAACAGGTAAATTATAAAATTTAACACTTAAAATATCTTCATTACCACCTAAATCTCCATTTAAAAATATATAATTAGGTTCATTAATATACAATTTCAAATTTTTAAACTTAATATTATTTTTAGAAAAAATAACGCTACCATTTAGCTTCAACAAATCAGATTTCCCTGTTAGCTTGTCATCTACAATAAAATCTAAAACCTTTTGTTTACTATTATATAGCATCTTAATTATTGATTTACCAACAAAATAATTATTTATCCAAAAATTATTTATTTCTAATTTAGAGTTAACAAAATTTTTATTTATGTTATCTATGTCTAAAACTAAATTGCCTACAAAACTTTTTTTGTCCAAAGTTAAATTTTTTATTTTTAAATTTATATTTAAATTATTAAAATTATTTAAAATATAAGAAGGTAAAATTATGACTTCACTGTCTTCATTATAAATTCTTCCGCTAAAATACATTTTTTTTATTATATCTTTGTTTTTTGTCTCACTAAATAAATTTGAAAAATTTAGTTCTAAATTAAAAAGTTCTTTAGATAGTTTTAGTTCAGATAAATTTATATTTAGAATATCTTTTTTAATATTAAAGATGCTTTTGTATTTACATAAATTTTCAAATTTATTATCCAACACTTTACCTTCTAAAATAATATTGCCTTTATTATCGTTGTGAATATTACCTTGAATTATGTTATCTACTATATTGTTTTCAAAAAATATATTTTGAAGTTTGTAACTTCCCAAAAGTTTTATCTTATCTCTTCTTGTAAATTTTAAATTTACAAAACAATCAAATAAAAATTTTCCTATCTTTAACTTTGATTTTATAAATTCTATATTACCTTCGCAAAAACCTTTCTGCCAACTATACCTTAGCTCTCCAAATAATATTTTATCAATATCTTCAATCTTTAAATTTATAATATCATTTTCTAAATAAATTTTGCCATTAACAGAGTAAAAAATTTTCTGTCCTTCGAAAAACAAATCTTTTAAAAATATTTCACCTATTAGATTATCTATATTTTTATATCTGTTGATATAACCATAAGCTTTTAAGCCAATTTTCTTTTTATTGATAAACAAATTTTTAACTTCTACATCAAAATTAAACCTTTTATTATCTTCGCTGTTTGTAAGTTTTCCATAAATATAACTCTTTTTATTCTTATCGTTAAAATTTATATTTGAATAGATATTTGAATTATCTTTTAAGAATTTAAAATTAAGAGTTTTTAAGATACTTTTAAGATCTATACTAACTTCTGTTTTGTTTTTATTTCTGAAAAAATATCCTGAGATCTCATTCCCCAAAAAATTACCACTTATTTTCAAATCTTTAGCTTGGTTTAAACTCAAAACAAAATTAAATGGCATAACTTCATCTCTGTTATAAATTTTTAACAATTTTTTATTTTTATCATATTCAACTTTACTTAAAATACTCCTTTTAAAAATATTATATTTTGTAGGTATAATTTTTAAATATCCTTTATCATCTTTAAAAAAAAATTCAGAATTAAAAATGGTATTATATAACTTTAAAATAATTTGATATTCTTTAGAAGAAAAATAAAAATTACTTTCTATAGTTAAATTTTCTTTATCTTTTTTAAAAAATT
>CALFVX010000024.1 GCA_937928765.1 uncultured Endomicrobiia bacterium | reverse complement strand
ATGATTGGGTGATTTATTTTTCTTGGGAGTTTTTTTAATTCAGGGAAGAATATTTTTATATATACATCGGAAAGGTTAAAAGCAGCCTTTTCTAAGAAATTTTTATATTTTCTTTCTTCACGGAGAAGAATTTTAACAGAGGAACCTTCCACTATAATATCTGCGTGTGTAATATGTAAAGATAATTTAATACAAATTTTACTAAAACTCCAAAAACAAAGAAAACCTAATACGAAACCACACAACATAATTGAGTACAGATATACTTCAGTTTTTTTATTCATTTTTTCTTTTAGAAACTATGTAATTCTCTAATATTAAATAATCCATCTCTGTTTTTAAATAGGTTTTTATAGCATCTTCAGGAGTGCACACGATTGGTTCGTCTTTAACATTAAGAGAAGTATTCACCACTACAGAGCAATTTGTAACTTCTTTAAAGTTTTTTATAAGTTTCCAAAATTTATAATTTTCTTCTTTATGAACTGTTTGAATTCTCGCTGAAAAGTCAACATGGGTTACAGCAGGGATATCAGACTTCAGGAAATATAATTTATCTTTTATACTCCATGAAAAATAATCTTCCGGCAATTTGTTTCTTCTCTCCTTACAAATAGGAGCTGTAAAAAGCATATAAGGAGAAGGTTTGTCAAAAATGAAGTATTCTTTCATGTCTTCATATAAAACAGATGGAGCAAATGGCCTGAACCCTTCTCTAAATTTAATTTTTAAATTTATTCTTTTCTGCATTTCTGCATCTCTTGCATCTGCTAATATGCTTCTTGCTCCTAATGCTCTTGGTCCAAATTCCATTCTTCCAACAAACCATCCTATCACATTTTTCCTGGCGATTAGATTTGCTACTTTATAACATAGTTTATCAAAATTTTCTTCTTTTTGATAATAGATATTAGGATATTTTTTTAAAACTTTTTCTATTTCATATATGCTATATTTAGGACCTAAAAAACATCCCTCCATTTTATCTTTCTCGGAACAAATTCTTTCTTTACCCAAGAAAATATGATAAACTGCATATGCAGCGCCGATTGCACCTCCTGCATCAGTTGCAGCGGGTTGAACCCATATATCTTCAAATAACTTTTCTTCTAATAATTTACTATTTGCCACACAATTAAGAGCAACTCCTCCTGCCATAACTAAATATTTCTGTTTACTTAGATTTTTCAGATGTCTTGCCATTTTTATTAAAATTTCCTCTAATACTTTTTGAATTGCATATGCCATATCTGCATATTCTTGTAAAATTTCACTTTCTGGTTTTCTTGGTGGTATTTCAAAAAGTTCAATCCATTTTTTTTCATTAACCATTTTACAAGAAGTTGTGAAAGTGAAAAAATTCATATTTAATTTAAAAGACCCATCCCCTTTTATTACAATAAGTTTTTCTTTTATCAATTTTATATATTTCTTTGTTGTTTCAGAAAATGGATTACCATATGGTGCCAATCCCATCAATTTATATTCACCATCATTTACTTTAAAGCCGGTATAATAAGTAAAAGAAGAATAAAGTAAACCTAAAGAGGAAGGGAACTTTAATTCATAAAAAAAATGGATTTTATTTTTTTCTCCAATTCCTAAGGTTGCGGTAGCCCATTCTCCCACTCCATCAATAGTTAATATTGAAGAGATTTCAAAAGGAGAAGGGAAAAAAGCAGAAGCAGCATGAGATAGATGATGAGGCACAAATAAAATTTTAGTTTTTGGATTAAGTTTCTCATTCAAGTTTTCTTCTATTTCTTTTTTAATTATATTTTTTATAAAAATTCTTTCTTTTAGCCATATGGGCATTGATTGAATAAACTGAGTTAAACTTTTGGGTGCATAATAAATATGTGTTTCAATCAATCTTTCAAATTTAAGAAATGGTTTTTCATAAAATACTATATAATCTAATTGTCCTACATTTATATTTCCATATTCAAGGCAGAACTTTATTGAATTTATAGGAAATGAAAAATCATGTTTTATCCTTGTAAATCTTTCTTCTTGTGCAGCTGCTACTATCCTATCATTTTCTAAAAGACAGGCAGCAGAATCATGATAGAAAGCGGAAATACCTAATATATATATAGGTTTCATAATTAACCCATCTTTTCAAAATTCTCTTTTTCTATCTTAAAATCAATCTTTTCCCAAAATGTTTCTTCTTTTCCTACAAATTTTCTTTTTATAAATTTTCTTATAAAAGAGATAGGACAAATTATAAAGTAAAATATTAAAAATAAAATAAATTTTGTGTTTATTTCTCCAACGAAAAATCCGAACTGATATAGATATTCAGGGAAATTAGGAAAAAGTATCCCTATAAGAATAAATGAAAGTAATATAAATAGAAAAATTTTGTTATGTGTAATTAAAAAAAGAAATTGAAATATCAGAAGATAAAATAAAAAAGTTCTCCATATTATTTTCAGATTTTTTAAATTTTTTAGTTCCATTTTTATGTTTTTAGAATAGAGGATATATAAATGGTGAAACACCTGTAACACTACTTACAAAAATTAAAATTCCTATCAGGAAAAGAATAATAATTAAAGGAATTAACCAAATTTTTCTTCTTTCTATTAAAAACTTTAACAATTCTTTTAGTGTTTCCATTGTTTTTATTTAATAATTATAATTTTTAGTTTTTGCCCAGTCAAGTATATCTTTAACAATACTTTCTTTATCTAATCCACATATTTTTTGTATATTTTCTCTTCCACCATAAGCATACAAATATTTATCTTTAACTCCAAACC
>CALFVX010000023.1 GCA_937928765.1 uncultured Endomicrobiia bacterium | reverse complement strand
AGATTTTGGAGACGTTCCTTGAGCTTCATCTATTAAAATATAAGCATCTTTGAATGTTCTACCGCGAATGTAGGTCAAAGGCGCAATTTCAATTACACCAGATTCTACTAATCTTTTATATTCTTGTCTAGAAAAATAATCGAAAAATATATCTTCAAATGGCTTAATCCATGGCATCATTTTTTCCATCATATTTCCGGGCAAAAACCCAATATCCTTATCGTCTACGGCTACTGTAGGACGAGAAATAATTATTTTTTTTATCTTTCCTGCTTTTAATGCGCGAATCGCACACAAGGTAGATAAAAGAGTTTTTCCTGTTCCTGCTGGACCCGATACGATGACTATGGACTTAGAATCATCTTCGATGGTATTGACTAACTTGTGTTGTCCAATCGTTCGAGGTTTTATGGGGATGTCAATAATATCGTTAAATAAAAGAGTAGAAGAAAAATGTTTTTGTTGTTGTAATTCTATATGTTTATTAATAGGTATTGAATTTTGTATTGATTTTTTTCCTTGTTTTTGGGATTTTGCGGGAGGTAAGTCGTCAATAATTGGAGCTTGAACTTGAAATGAAAGAGACTTTTTTCTTTTTTTAGGCATGAACTACTCCATAACATATAATATGACATATCCCACCATATTACTATTTCATAACGTATATGGGAGGATCCAAATACAATTATTTTACAATATTTATTGAATAAGAAATCAAGGGTTTTTATTGCAAAACCCAATAATTATAATATCAATAAATATAGTGAAAATATAAGCCTTATTGAAACGTATGGAAATTAGAACCATGGAAATTTTATTGCCTAAAAAAAAGAAAATAAAAAACAATATCAATGATATATTGTTTGCTTTGGAAAATACTTATGGGACAGATAATATAAAACAAAAAGGTAACCTAATAAAAATTTTGTTGCCCAATACAAAAAACGCTATTGATATGTTGAAAGCTATGGTTAATATTTTTACTAATTCAATTTATTCAAATTCTACTACAAAAAGTAGTAAAGGACATATAGAAATACAATTAGATGATGGTAAAAAAATTTATATTGTAATAAAACCAAAAAATGTAAATATATTTTCTTATGGTATCAAAAATGAAATAGAAATATATGAAAATATTTCAAAAATTATTCATGATTATGGCATTGTGGATATACAATTCATAGCAAATAACGATACTGTAACAATAAACAACGTTGTCGGATTGAAATTAACCGGTAAAAATACCAAGGAAAATAAAAAGGCAGATCTTGTTCTTTTTGGCGATACTCAATTTGGAATATCTTTAAAAAAAAAGAATGCAGAACATTGGCATAGCGTAGACAAATATCCTACTATTATAATGAAGGCAAAAAGCATCATTGACAACGCAGTCAAAGACAAAAAAGTAAAATTGAATAAAATAAGAAGTTATTATAAACTTTCAAATAGTATTGCTTTTCCGGCATCTCCTAAAGAAAAACAAAATGTTGTTTTTGGCTCTGATTTATTAACTAATGGTGCTGTAATAGTATGTGATTTTTCAAAAAAAAATTTCAAGTTTGAACCAGCTTCCAATAAAAATAATAAAAATACATTAAAAATAACTGTAAATCATATCATAACATCAAAAAATACTCCTCCACAAAAACTTGATGTTTGGTTTTTAATTAGAAATGATTCTACTAGAAGAACAAAAGATTTTTATCCTGGATTAAGAGTCTTGGCAGTCAAAAAATCAAGAATAAACAAAAATATTATTATTTGTAGGAATATAACATGCGAATAAAATCAATCACAAAAAATATTATATTAAATGAAGGTATTGAACATATAGAAAATCTTCCTATAAAAGAATTCTTAAATGCAGTTAAGAATTTGAATAAATTTAGGGTAACAGAAAAAATTGATGGCGTTAATATTGTATTTGGTATGGATGAAAATGGAAAATTTTATACATCTAGAGAATCTAAAGGTGGCAAAAGATTTTATAAAGAATCAGAATGGGGCAAACAAATTTGGATTACTGGGTTTCGGGCTGCACATAAGGCACTAGAAAAAATATTTCCAGTTATTAAAAGAAGGAATTTGATGAAACCAGGAGATGCCATAGAAGCAGAAATTTTATTTGGTGCATTACCAAACACTGTGCCATATGGTTCTAAATCAAATCAAATTATTCTTCTGCGTGTTTTTGAAGGAAACCCAGATTTTGACATCATAAAAAAAGCACTTGAAAATATATCAATAACTATTGAATTAAAAAATGTCCCCACAACCAATGATGGGAAAACTATAGAATATGAAGATAGAAAATATAAGTGGAAAATATCTTCTACACCACAAGTACCCAAATCGTTATTAGACAAAGTAAAAAGTAACAATATTATAAAACAAAATATAAAAAAACTTGAGGAATATTTAAATCAACCTTCTGGAATAGGAAATTTAACTAATTTAATGGTAATATCTATTCCTCTCAATAAAAAACCAGAAGGAATTGGTTCAGAAAATTGGAAAATTGTAAAAGAAAAAATAAAAATAAAAAGAGAGCAAATAGAACAAGTATTACAAACTTTTAAACTAGATATAAAAAATGAAATGTTGAATTCACTAGTAAGAAAAGTTGCTAGTAAATTTGGTCCTTCTTATGAAGAGGGTGGATGGATTGAAGGTTTAGTATTTCTTGACACAAATACTGGAAAACAATTTAAACTCGTAGATAAAACAATATTCACAGAAATGAATAAATTTTCTTGGAAAATACGAGAAATTATATCTGCATCTGGTGGTAAAAAATTAAAAAGTCTTATGGGAAGAATACAATTGAGAATGGCTGAAATTATAGGTCATCCTCGCTTAGTATCAGGATTTCCTAAACAATATATCAGTAAATTTGGAACAACGGACGAAGAAATCATAAACAATCTTTCTAAGTCTATTCAAAACCTAGAAAAAACTAAAGAAGAACTCGTAAAAATAATTAATTATGGTGAAAAAGTTGCCAATCGTATATTGGATTGGTATATAAAAAATAAAAGTAAATTAACTAAAACAATAACTAGAAATAATCAAGAAATCGTAGTTACATACGATGACCCTAATTTAAACAAAAAAACATTAGAGACATTTGCAGAATTTTTTTCTTACATGAAAAATATAAAAAATAAAATAATGTCTGCTAACACACCACAAGAAATAATCACGTTGTTTATGCCTAATCCATCAGAAGAAGTTTCCATACAAGGAAATGTAATGGAAAAGGCTATTCCAATAAACAAAAAATTATGGAAAAAAGCTATAGAAAAAGCAAAGAAAACATTCAAAGTATATCCATCTGCATATGCTAATGGATTTGCTGTAAGAGAATATAAAAGAATGGGTGGTAAATGGAAAAATGTTGATTAAAGAAGTAACTGGATTAACAAAATGGTTTAAAGAACGTTGGGTGGATATTTCCAGAAAAGTAGGGGGTAAACATCCACCATGCGGTGCTTCGGCAAAAGAACGCGAAAAATATAAAGATGGATTCAAACGTTCCTATCCAAAATGCGTGCCAGCCAGTGTTGCTGCAAAAATGACGGCAGCAGAAAAAAAGAACGCGACTTTGAGAAAAAGACGCGCAGTACATACGAAAATGCGCGGGAATTCGCCAGTTTTCGTTAGCACGAAGCCAAAAAAGTAGTTCTAAAACAAATCAAATCTTTTTACACTTTTGCTGGAAAATTCACTATCTTGCTTTATAACCTGAATTTCTGTTGCTAGTTTATTGCATAAATTTGTCAATTTCTTTACTTGATTTTGTATTTCATTAAGCCGAGATATAGTTTCCCGCAGCCTAGTTTCCAATAAATGTACATATGCTGAGTTTGCTAAGTAAAGTAACTTACCATCGTGTTCAATAATATATTGGTGTGCATTAGATAATTTTAAACCAGATAATTTTTGATATGTTTTCGGTTCTGGCTTTGTTTCATCTTCTCTGTTTACCAAAGGTGCGCCATTTGAATTGGAATATATAGCGGATAAAAATTTTTGTTCTTTAACCATAATTTTTTATTCCCAACACCAGAACCGAATTAAATTGACCACCTTTTTGGTGTAAAGAATTAAAGAATTATAAAACAGCCCAACCGGTGTTACCACCAATAAAACGCAATCCAATAATAACATCAACTACATTTAAAACAAGTGGCGTGGTTGTGCCTTGTATTCTATTTCCGTTTCCTCTTACCTCGTGACTCAAAATATTAGAAGAATTTGTAACCCATACGGTTGTTCCAGGAACAGGATTCGGTGGCAAATTCAAAATACTGGTCGTTGAATCAGTGAAAACATAATGGTTATTCGGTATTGCAGTAGAGTTTCTATCAACGTATACAATCGGGGGTCGCACATCATTGTAATAAAACTGTGCACCCAGATTGTTAGGATAACCTAGGGTGCCAGTATTCATTAGAAATCACCCCCAAAAGCAATTACATTATATGCTTCTGCGTTATTTGTAGAAGCGCGAAGGCTATAATTTGGAGGCAGAACAATCGGTGAAGAGAATACGATTGTTTGTCTAAACACCTTTACGGTAGTAGATGCAGTG
>CALFVX010000022.1 GCA_937928765.1 uncultured Endomicrobiia bacterium | reverse complement strand
TTGTTAGCAATGTATTTTTCAGTAAAAATGATGAAGACAAAAAAGACAAAATACTATATTTTAGCCTGTATCTGTGTAGGATTTGCTACCGGGACAAAATTAAGTGGTGCAGTTTATGGTATAGCTGTAATTTTAGCACATTTTTTGAGCAATGACGATAAAAAATTGCAAATTAAAGAAAAACTGTTTGATTTTCGGTTATACTCAATACCATTTTTTTGTTTGTTAGGTTTTATTATAAGTTCTCCTTATGTGGTGATAGACTTTAACTTTAGTTCTGAAAGTTTTTTGTCATATCTATTAAAAAACTTTGGTTTAGCGAAACAACCTATGGATTTGGGACAATTTGTGTTGTTTGGTAGTGGTCCACTAAGCTATTTTAGATATTATCTTCCCTACGGATTAGGGGAAATAATGGTTTATACTTCAATATTAGGAATTATTTTAATAATTTATAATGTAGTGAAAGAAAAAAATAAATTTGACATATTTTTTTTAATCTCAGGATTGATTGTACTTTTTGTAATTTCTTCTACAAAAAATCAGGCAGTATGGTATACTTTTCCCGTGATGCCGTTCGTAGTAATTTATGTAGTTAGAGGTATTGAACTTCTTTTTGACATCCCTTTATTTTCTTCTTTTAGTAAATGGGGATTAAAAGGTATTTTGTCTACTGGGTTATTTATGGTTATTTTTGGGTACACTTTTGTTTATACAATTTCTTACTGGAAGTTATATACCGGCAAAAATGTTCGTGAAGAGTGTTCAGAATGGATTTTGAAAAATATAAAAAAAGGTGCAAAAATTGCCATTGCAAGAAGTTATTTTTGGACACCGCCTGTTTTACGTCAATATAACCCACCTTATAAAATTTTGATGGGGTCAGAGCCGGTTCATTCTTCAGTTCAAGACGGTGTTTTAGGATTAAAAAATTTGTTAAAAGAGACAGAGTATGTTGTTTTAACAGAGTACGAATACCGTTGGGCTTTACATCCTAAGTTACAAAAGTTTTTCCCTGAACATAAAAAAGTTTTAGACGAAATTTTTTTAAGTGGAAAATTTAAAAAACTTGCAGAGTTTGATAAACAAGCAAAATTTCTGTGGTTTAGATTTGACAAAAATTATCCCCCGGGCGACTGGTTAATCCCAAACCCAAAAATTGTTGTATACCAAAAAGTTTATAATCTGTAGTTTTTAGAGTATATTAAGAAAAGAAAAATATAACCAATAGAATAATTTATCTTCTTTTAAACAATTCCTTCTTTCAAAATAAATTTAAACATCCTTTTGTTAGTTATATTATAGAATAGAGCGGATTTATTATTTGGTGGAAAAAAATTTGACTAGCACTTTGTGTTTTATAAATAATGAACTCCAAAAATCTTTCAATTATAATTGTTAAATTTGCATGGCATGATAAATAAGTAAAATTTTTGTTTGTAATAAAATTACTATTAAGTATATGTTGTTTCTATAACTAAAAATTGTTATGTTTTAAAAATCTAATTCCAAATGAAAAAGTTTTTGAAAGAATATTTTTATCTTATTTTAATTGTTTTATTAGGATTTTTTTTAAGAATTTATGCTATAAATTGGCAGTTGCCTTATCTTTATCAAACTGAGGAGTATAAAACTGTAAACTATGTATTAAAAATGGCTGCACAAAAAAGTTTAAATCCTAAATTTTTTGAATACCCAAGTTTGTATTTATATTTAATGTTACTTGTTTTTAGTATGTTATTTTTATTTGGTAAAATTTTTGGTTTTTATACTTCGGCTGAAAATTTTGCTTTAAAATTTTTTATTGATCCTACTGTGGTGTATGTTGTCGGTAGGACTTTTTCTGCTATATGGGGAACATTTTTAATTATTTTAACCTATGTTTTAGGTAAACTTTTGTATAACAAACGTGTAGGTATTTTTTCTGCGTTAATAGTTAGTGTTTTACCAATATGGGTGGTGTATTCTCACTTTATTAAACCTGAAATGTTTTCAAACCTGTTGGTGTGTATATATTGTGTTTCTCTTTATAAATATTATCTAACACAAAACATAAAATTTTTTTATATCTCGTGCGGGATTTTAGGTTTAGCAACTTCTTGTAAATATTTAAGTTTACCTTCGGGAGTTTTGCTGCCGTTAGTTTATTTTTCAGGAAATAAAAAGAAATTTGTAAATTTTATTTTAGGTTTGGCACTAATTGTTTTATTTTTTATTCTAGGCACTCCTTATAGTGTTTTAGATTACAAGACTTTTTTTGTTGAAATGAAAGGTATATTTTTAGGTCCACAAGAGGGGTTAAAAAGAGATATTTTTTACGGTGTTTACAAAACTTTTCTTGATTGGATATTTATGGGAAATTCTACAGCTTTTGTTGGAATTTTATGTTTTTTAGGAGTTGTTTATTGTGCTATAAAACGAAAACTTCAAGATTTGATAGTAGTATGTATATTTTTAATTTATTCTTTAGTAAATATAACACATTATTTTCCTGCATGGGGATTTTTGTTTACAGCGTTTCCGTTTTATGCAATTGCTGGTGGACAAGTAGCGGATAAATTTTTTGATAAAAGTTTAATAACAAAAATTTTTTTTGGTTTAGTTATTGTAATATCCTTAATAGAATCAATTTTTGTTGATATTAGATTTTTTTTAAAAGATACGAGGACGGTTGCACTTGAATGGATTGAAAAAAATATACCACAAGGAGAAAAAGTTTTAATAGACAGGTACCCGAACTCGCCACCACTTAAGATGACAAAACAACAAATTGAAAGGTTGTATAAAAGAGCAGTTGAACTTAATCATTATAAAAAAGAATATTTTTACTGGCAACTGAAAGCACATCCGGGCGAAAATTATGGATATGAGATATACGAAGTGTACCATCCACCACACGAAATTGGAACTATCAAACACGAAGTTGAAGAAGCACAGAAAGTTCGTGAATTGGTTGATGTGTCAAAAGGAGTTAAATATATAAAACAATTAGGGATAAAATATATTGTCCTTAACAGTTTTTCTTATACAGAATCAACAAAAAATTTTTACCAAGAAGTTGCAAAAACTTCTAAACTTGTAAAAGAATTTTTACCTAAAACCAAGCTTCATCCCGGACCTACAATAAGAATATATGAACTTTAACACAGCAAATAGATAATAGAAAAATATGAAAGATAAAATTTTCGTTCTCATTTTATTTTTCTCAATTGTTCTTCACTTTTTGGGGATCAACTGGGGGACACCTTCAACAAAAAAAACATTACAGATTTTTAATTCTTTTGATGAATTAAAAGAATATGTTCCTACAATGGTTGAGTTAAGAAAAAAGTTTTATTCTTCTATGAAAAAAATTCATACTGAAGGAAATATTGAAAAAACAATTGAGGAAACTTATGCACACCAATTAAAATCTCAACCATTTGGAGAACTTTCAAAAGAAACAAAACTTGATGCGATGAGAGGATATTTTTTAGGTAGTATAAATAGTGATGAACAGAGAAACATTGTTGTAGTAAGTAATATGAACCCAGTTAAATTTGATTTTAATCCTAACGATTTTACTTATGGCGGGATATATTTTTATTTAGTAGCAAGTAGTTTTGTAGTTGGTAAGATTCTTGGTGTTGTTTCACTAACAAAAGATATTCAATATTACTTTTTTCATCCGGAAGAAGTTGCTAATATGTATATTATAATGAGATGTATCTCAGCAATTTCTGTTATTTTGACTATCGTTTTTTTATATCGTTTTGCAAAAAAATATTTTAATAAGAATATAGGTGTTTTATCCTGTATATTTGTTTGTATATTACCTTTGGTTATTGCAAATTCAAAAATGTCAAAACCGCATACTTTGGGAATGTTTTTAGTTTTACTTGGCACATATTTTGCATACAAAAATTTTGAATCTGATGAAATAAAAAATTATATTTTAAGTGGATTATTTTTGGGATTATCATTTGGAGTTTTATATACAAATTTTGTTTCTATATTAATACTTTATTTAGTCGTCCTTACTAAAAACAATTTTAAATTAAAACCGTTGTTCAATAAAAAAGTTTTTATTGCTACGGGAATTTTTTTAGGAATATTTTTAATTACTAACTGGTATATAATAGCCGATTTTGACAAATTTTTAAGAAGAAAACAAGAACTTGCAATAATTTTTCATTATGGAGATTTTGATTTTATTGAGAGTTTAAAATTTTTAAAAGAATTTTTCTCTACCAATGTTCCATTAATATTATTGCCAATTATAATATACGGTTTTTATTTAATTTTTAAAAACAAAGAAAAAAAATTTTATCTATTAGCAATTTTTATAATAATACATTTTATTTTTTTAGTTATATATCTTAAACATCCTAATGTTTTTATAATAAGTTTACCTTATTTAGCTGTTATCTGTGGATATAGTATTCAATATTTTTTGGTGGCTAGAAGTATCGTACTAAAAATTTATTTATTTATAGTTATTTTATTTTTGACTTTAAATGCTGTCTTTCAATCAACATTTTTTGTTAAATATGGAAATTTAACCAAAGCAGGTGAATGGATTAATAAAAACATACCACAAGATAGCAGTATAAATGTTAATAACGGTTGGTTTTGTGTTGGTGATTATCCTGCTTTCAATTTTTTAAAGTATAATTTAATAAACTTACCTTTAAAAGAAAAATGGACTGAAGCAAACTTACCACAATATTTAATTTCTGTAGATAATATTTTAGAAATATATCAAAAAGAAGAAATTAGCAGATACTATAAAGAAATTTAT
>CALFVX010000021.1 GCA_937928765.1 uncultured Endomicrobiia bacterium | reverse complement strand
GGATTCGAACCCCCGACCAACGGATTATGAGTCCGCCGCTCTGCCAGCTGAGCTACGCGCCCTTAATTTAATATTTTACTAACTTTAAAAAAAAATTTCAATATTTAATTTAATAATTTTTTAGGTAAGTTATAAAAAATTTTGATAAAAAATAGAAGTAATGTTTATCTTGTGATATTTATAGTTAAACTTTAAAAATTTAATTAAAAACTATATCCTAAAGCTACTCTATGTATTGTTCCTAAATCATCCTTAGGAGTAAAAACATAATCAAAATTTAAATTTTTGTAATTTATACCAAATCCTATGTTTACTCCATTGATTAAAGACAAATTGTTATTGGTAAAATTATATCTATAACCTAACCTTGGATAGAAACTTTTTGTTAATTTATATTCGCCACCTAAACCTAATGAAAGTGTTTCATCAATAACACCATAATCTAAATCACTTACAAAAAGAAATCTGTTGTCTAAAAACTTTGTTGCTTGACCAAGTTTTAACACAATAGGAAGTGGATCCTGGGTTGTTTTTGCAAATTCTTGTCCTAAATTTTTTATTGCTAAACCTATATTTGTTTTATCTAAAATTTTGTAAATTCCTCCAATATCAACTGCCAAACCAGAAGTACCACTATATTCTGAACTCTGGATTCCAAAATTTTGAAAAACAATTTTCAAATTCATACCTAAATTAAGTTTATCTATAACTTCTATTGCGTATGAAAAATAAATTACACCAGATTGGACATTTGCTTGTTCATAGTTATTATCATCTTCAGTTGTCCTTTTTTCATAAGGAATATTTATATAATCAACTCCAAAACCTAAAGTTCCTATTTTCCAAACTGAAGGATGAATAAAACTTAAATTTGATTTTGTCAAAATATCTAACCACAACATATATTCTGCAGATAACTTTATATTTTTGTTTCCTAAAATACCTGCAGGGTTGTAATAAATTGTATCTAAACCTTCATCTACTGCGATATAATTTTCTGCCATTGCTTGCGCTCTTAAACCAGAATACAACTTTAAAAATGTAAAGGCTGCAGTACCAGAATTCTGTTGCAGCGAAAAAACTAAATTAAATAAAGTAAATAAAAAAATTAATACAATTACTATTTTTTTTCTCATAATAAAAATCCTCCCTAAAAATTAAATTTTTATTTTACTAAAACAACTTTTGTTTTTATTACACCTAAATTTGATCTAAAGACTACTATATAAACACCTCTAGAACAAATTTTACCATTCTGATTTTTGCCATCCCATGCATAATAATATGCATATCCGCCATCTAAACTACCTTGTTCAGAAAATTCGTAAATTAGTTCTCCTACTATATTGTAAATACTAACTCTTAAACTGTCAACTTTTTTCCCTTGCGGAACAAAATATTTTAAAACTGTATATCCGTTATTAGGATTAAATGGATTTGGAAATGCATAAACTTTAGGTTTATCAACTGTATAAGTTAATTTTTGAGGTTTTTGATCTAACTTCCACAATCCAGTAGATGCTCCTGCATATAATGAACCTAAGATAAGACATTTAATTTCTCCAATATTTGCTTGATATTTTTCAAAAGTCAAACCATTGTTTACACTATAATACAAATTAGTAAATCCTGTAGTATCTTTGTTTACAACATAAACAACACCGTTAGAAACTTGAAAGTCAATTACATAATTTATACCACCAGAACTTTCTAAATTGCCGATTACACCAATCTGTCTCCAACTAATACCTCTGTCTTCTGAAATATAAAGTGAACCATAAGCTTTTATCCATTTATAATTAGGTCCTACACGTGCGTCTTTGTCATAACATGCTGCATAAATTATATTTGGGTTAGAAGTATCAAATATAATCTTAAATGGTATAACATTTTCTAAACCTATCTTACTCTTTGAGATAACATTCCCATTTTCGTCAATTTTTATTTTCCAGAGGCCATCAGGAAACAATTTTAAATCTCCACCTGTAGTAGCAGTTGTAAATTCACCACAACCTGCATACAAAACAGATGGATCTTCCGGGTCAGAAACTAAACTAAAAACAGAATAACTTTCAAAATCTAAAGGTTTATTTTCTTTTGTTACAATATTATACATATAAATGTTTTTACTTTTAATTCCTCCGGACAAACCATAAGCATATTTACCATAATAAACTATGCTACTATTTCTTACATCAAATACTGAATTTGTAGTTCCAAAGAAATGTCCAGTGCTGTAATCAGTATAAGGTATTGAGGTTATATTACTACCCTGAACATCTTTCCAAGTATTACCACCATCTTCACTTAAATACAAACTTCCAAAACCTAAAAGAAAAATTAAATTATTATTTTCAGGATGAACCGCTACTTTGAATCCATCTAATGACTGTCTTCCAGAATATATCTTAAACCATGAATTCCCAGTGTCTGTGCTTTTATATACAGCAGATTTTGTAACTATATATAAATTGCCTGCTTTATCTTTTATTCCATTGTTTACATAAGCACCTGCTAAACCAAAATTTTTTGCCTCCCAAATATATCCACCATCAGTGCTTTTAAAAAATGCATAATCAAAATAATCTGCTATATACATATTGTTAGGATTAATTGGGTCAATTAAAATAGTTTTTGCTTCAAGACCAGCCCGTCCTGCAAGTAAGCCGGTTGAAATTGCTATTGGTTCTGCCCAGCCAGAACCTGTAAAACTTGAAACAATAATCCTTGGCACTTCAGAACCAATGTTTACATCATAACCTTTTGCAGATAAATAAATTTTATTACCATCAGGAGAGAAAGAAAAAGCAGGAATTTCTTCGTTGAAATTGTATTTGTTAACATAGCTATAATAGTAAATCTTAAATTCTGAAAAATTATTTCCCGTATCAGTGCTTATAAACAAAATATTATTTTGCCTACTCACCCAACCACCATAAATTGCAACACATCCTGTAGTAGAAGTTTTTATCTCTATAGGTTCAACATAGAAATCGCCACTTTTTGTTGATATATCGGTCCAATTTTCACCGCCGTCAGTGCTCTTAAATATTCTATATTCTTGACTATATTCTTTTTTATAAGTTGTTCCGATATAAATTATTTCATCATTATCTTTACCAGTAACATTGATAGACACTGCTGGCGAATATTTGGTATCTCCACCAAAAAGAATTTTCTTTTCCCAGGTTTTTCCAGCATTGGTAGATTTATATAACACTACAGGAGAACCTCCACCTTCAGCAGGATAATAAGGATTACCAAACAGATATACTGTATCAAAATTTTTTAAAGAAAAATGGATGTGTTTAGGATTTAATTGTGTAGACCCTGCAGGAATAAAATTTTCTATTTCAGAAATTTTCTCCCAGGTTTCTCCATAATTTTCACTGCGATAAAGTCCTCTTTGAAGACCATAAATTTCAAGAGCTTCAACCCAGGCAAGAACTATGTTTGGTGATGATGGATGAACAGCAACATATGATGGTCCACTGCCTGCGTAATCGTTAAGTTTTGTTTTTTGCCAGGTTTCACCTGCATCTTTACTTATCCATAAATTCAGTGCATTCCATGCATAAATTACAGATGGACTTGAATAACACAATGCTGCACCGTCTACTTGTCCACCCCAAATTGGTACTTGAGTAAAAATATTTTCTTTTTGCTGAGAATAGATATTAAAACTCATAAAAATTAACATACTAAAAAACAATATATATTTTAATATTTTCTGTTTCATAAAAACCTCCGTATTTTTAATTTTTAGTATTTTGAAAAATCCTTAAGACTTTTTTGTAAAAAAATTTTATAGTCTAATTTTATTATATTTATTATTCTTATATTTGTCAACAAAATGTGATAAAAATCACAATTTTTTATTTTTATCCGGAGTTGATAGATTAAATATTTTAATATTTTATGGTAAAATTGAAAGATATTATATGGCGAACAATATAATTTATAATACGGAAAAGATAAATTTAAAAACAATTTAAAACAAAATATAAATAAATAAATATTGGAGGTGGCGGGAATTGAACCCGCGTCCAGAAAGTAAACAACTTCTGTTCTACAAGCTTAGCCTCACATTACATAGTGAGACATACGAAGTAGGTTTAATTTTTTCAGTATTACTTAGGCCCTACTTAGCCGGTAATACTTAGTCCTTGTATTTTTTCTCTAAAAGAACCCAAGGACAAGTTATTTTAGAAAAGTCTGTATGCTTCATCCCGTAAATACAGACATCTTTACGGGATATAGCTGCTTAATTATGCAGCGTATGCATAAGTGTTTGCACTTATACTTTAGCCGATTTTTATAGTGGCCTTTCGGCTAACCACTGCTTGCACAGAAAGTTGCTCTAACTTTCTGTCGAGCCCAAATCACCCCCGGTTAGTTTAATTTTTCTCTCTTAATTTCTTAAAAAATTTTTTTAACAACATCTCTGATTTGTTTTTATATATGCCACTTACAACTTCAATTTTGTGATTAAACTTATTATTATTTACAATATTTAAAACACTTTTGCAACAACCAGATTTAGAATCGTCTGCAGCATAGACCAATTTTTTTACTCTTGCATAAACCATTGCACCAGCACACATCGCACATGGTTCTAAAGTTGTATATACTTCACAATCTATCAACCTATGATTTTTTAATTTTTTAGATGCTTTTCTTAATGCTAAAATTTCAGCATGAGCAGTAGGATCTTTGGTTTTAATATTTAAATTATGTGCTTTTGAAACAATTATTCCATCTTTAACTATAACAGTCCCTACTGGAACTTCATTTTTTTTATAAGCTTTTTTTGCTTCTTCTAAAGCTTTTAACATAAAAATTTTTTCTTTTGACAATTTTTTAGTCATATTGTTAAGAAAGAAAAGATTATTTAAAAGTTATAAAATCTATTTTTATACTTGGATAGATACAATTTTACCATCTTTTAGATTTATCACTTTATCTGCAAATTTTGTAAGTTCTAAATTATGGGTTGCAACAACAAATGTCATATCAAATTTTTCAATAAAATCTTTCATCAATGTAACAATTTTTTTTGCATTTTCTTGATCTAAATTTCCTGTAGGTTCGTCTGCTACAACTAATTTTGGATTGTTTACTAAAGCACGCGCTAATGCTACCCTTTGCTGCTCTCCTCCTGAAAGCTCGTATGGAAATCTATCAAGAAGTTTTTCAATATCTAAAATAGTTAAATACTGATTAATATAATCGTTAAGTTCAAAAAATACTTTTTTGTTTTTTACCCATAAAGGTAAAAGAATATTTTCTTTTACTGTAAGGTTCTCTATTAAATAATGATATTGAAACATAAATCCAACATTTTCTAATCTTAATTTGCTTAAATCTTTTCCATCAAACATTATTTTTTCTCCTAAAAAATAAACATTCCCTTCATTTGCAACATCCATTAGTCCTATTATATGCAACAAAGTTGACTTTCCTACACCTGATGGTCCACAAATAAAAATTAATTTCTTTTCTTCTATATTAATAGAAATATCTTTTATCACCCAATCTCTGCTGTCAGGATATTTTTTGTAAACATTCTGTAGTAAAACTATATTTAAAATGCTTTTCATAATTTATCCATACCTTATAATTTCTACAGGATTAAACTGGGAAATTTTATGTGATGGATATATAGATGCTATAACTCCTACTACAACTGCTATTGATAAAGCTAAAAAAATATCCGGTAGATGAAAATATACAGGAATTTTATCAATATAATAAACTTCTTTAGGTAATTTTACAAACTGATATTCTTTTATCAAAAATCCTAAAAAAAATCCTAAAATGGTTCCTAAAAAAATTCCAGACAAATTTATTATCATACCTTGAAGGAAAAATATTTTTTTAACTGATTTTCTGTCCATACCAACCGCCATAAGTATTCCTATATCCTTGCTTTTTTGTATGCCTTTAAGTAAAAGATTTGACATAATAATAAAACATGCTACTATTATTATTAAACTCACAACTATTATCATTATTATTTTTTCTAATTTTAATGCAGAAAATAAGTTGTAATTCATCTCAATCCATGAAATAACTTTTTTAGTATGACCTAAAACAGCTTTTAATTTTTTAGTTAATATTTCAATTTGTGAATCATCTTTAAGTTTTACTCCAAAGCCTTTTATACCAACTGTTTCATCTGTATTTTTATTATAAAACAACTTTGATGCAATATTATAATCTATAAAACATAAATTGTTATCATATTCATAAATTCCAGATGAAATAAATCCTACTACTATAAATTTTTCAGTTAAAGGAAAACTACCAAATGGTGTTTGTATATGTGTAGGCAAAATTAAAACTATCTCATCGTTTACTACAACATTCAAACTTTTTGCTAATTCTTTACCAATAATTATTTGGTTATAATTAAGAGAATAAACATTGTCTTTAAATTTAACAATTTTTGTTAGGTTTACTACATCTTTTTCTTTATCATAATCTATTGCTTTAACTACACAACTATATACTTTATCATTATTTTTTATTATTGCCTGACTATAAATAAAAGGAGAAAAATTTTTTATTTCTTTAAATTGAAAAAAAATTTTTTCATCTATATCATAATCAGATGTTATTAATATGTGAGGATATACAGACATCAACCTTGACTTTATTTCTCTATGAAAGCCTGTCATAACAGCTAATGTAACAATTAAAGTGCATACACCTGTAGCTATACCTAAAACTGATATTGCCAAAGATAAATAAGAAAAAAATTTATCTTTTTGTGGTTTTAAATATTTTATTGCAAGATATATAGTGTAGTTCATAATGAATTTTTTAAAATAAGAAAAAATAAATGATATTTTTAGATATCATTTTTGTAGTTTCATTAAAGGAAATAAAATTACATCACGGATAGAATTATTATTAGTTAATAACATACACAACCTGTCAATGCCAATACCTAAACCACCTGTTGGCGGCATACCATATTCTAATGCAGTTACAAATTCTAAGTTTAACACCATCTTTTCTTCATCTGTAGTTTGTTGAAGAAATCTTTCATATTGTTCTAAAGGATCGTTTAACTCGCTATATGCGTTAGCAATTTCTTTACAAGCAACATACAGTTCAAAACGTTCTGTAATTTTTTTGTTATAAAAATTATATTTTGCTAGCGGAGACAATTCTTTAGGATAATCTATTACAAAAGTTGGTTGTATAAGATGTGGTTGTATAAATTTTTCAAAAACATCATCTATGAGTTTTTTGTTTGTTTTTTTGATTTTTGTTTTTTCATCATCCAAAATTTCATAAGTTTCTATTCCAAGTTTTTGGTATGTTTCTTCACTAATTTTTTCTTCGACAAAATCTTCTAAAGGAATTTTAACATATTTGTCAAATAACTCTGACATCGTAAATTTTTGAAAATTATTCTTATCTATCTCATAAGATTTAGCATCATCATTGTATAGAATCTTATCTTTATAACCTAAAACATTACAACATTCTATAAAAATTTCTTTTGTCAACTCCATCATAGTGTTGTAGTCAGCATATGCTTGATATATCTCAACCATTGTGAATTCTGGGTTATGATACCTATCTATTCCTTCGTTGCGGAAAGATTTTCCTAATTCATAAATTTTTTCCATACCACCTACTATAAGCATCTTTAAGTATAACTCTGGCGCTATACGAAGATAAAAATCAATACCTAAAGCATTATGGTATGTTTTAAAAGGTCTTGCTAAAGCTCCTCCAACTAGGGATTGTATTATTGGAGTTTCTACTTCTAAAAATCCTTTGCTGTTTAACAACTCTCGTATTGAAGAAATAATCTTACTTCTTGCAATAAAAGTATTTTTTACTTCGGGATTAACAATTAAGTCAAGATATCGTTGTCTATATCTTGTTTCAACATCTTTTAATCCATGCCATTTTTCTGGCAAAGGACGTAATGATTTACATAATAAAATATAGTTTCTAACATTAATTGTTAACTCACCAGTTTTTGTTTTAAAAACTTCGCCTTCAACACCAATAATATCTCCAATATCTATCAAATCTAAAAACAAACCAAACTTTTCTTCTCCTAATATGTCTTTTTTTAAATAAATTTGTATCTTTCCTGTAAAATCCTGAATATGACAAAAAATACTTTTCCCCATTTCACGACGAAGGATTATTCTACCTTTAACTAATATTTTTTCTTTATCATAAACTTCACCGTGGGATATTAAATTATAAAATTTTTCTATAACATTATTAATATCATAATTGTACTCAAACTTATTAGGATAAGGATTTATAGCTTTTTGCAGTAACATTCTTAACTTTTCTTTTCTTATATCAATGATTTGTTGTAAAGGCTGTTTTTCTTCCATAAAATTTTCTCCATTTTGAATTTTGGTAAAAAAGGTAAGTCAAATTATGTACCAAATTCCCAAGAAGATAAATATTTTTTTTGAAGTTTAGATAATTTATCTATTTTTATCCCCATTGAGGATAACTTTAATATTGCTACTTCTTTATCAATTTCTTCTGGCACATCATAAACTTTTTTTTCTAAATTAAATACTTTATTCTTATAATTTTTTACAAGATATTCTACACATAAAGACTGGTTTGCAAACGACATATCCATAACCATCGATGGATGTCCCTCTGCAGAAGCAAGGTTTATTAAACGACCCTCTGCTAAAACATAGATTTTTTTGCCACTTTTAAGTTCATATTCTTCTACAAACTCGCGAATTTTTCTTATTCTTTTGGATAACTTTTTTAATCCATTAAGATTAATTTCAACATTAAAATGTCCAGAATTTGCCACAATAGCAGAATCTTTCATTTTAAAAAAATGTTTTATGTCTATAACATTTGTATTTCCTGTAACTGTAACAAAAATATCACCAATCTTTGAAGCTTCTTCTAAACTCATAACTCTATATCCATCCATTACTGCTTCTAAAGCTTTTATAGAATCAACCTCACATATAATAACTTCAGCACCCATACCTTTTGCTCTCATCGCAACACCTTTACCACAATATCCATAACCACAAACTACAAACTTTTTGCCCGCAAGAAGGATATTTGTTGCGCGCAAAATACCATCTATTGTAGACTGCCCTGTACCATATCTGTTATCAAACATATGCTTTGTTTTAGCATTGTTTACTGCTATAATAGGATATTTTAAGACATTTTTTTCTGCCATAGATTTTAATCTTATAACACCAGTAGTAGTCTCTTCTGTGCCACCTATAATTTTTGTTAATATATCTTTATATTTTTTTTCTTTATGCAAAGTAGAAACCAAATCTGCTCCGTCATCCATTGTAATTTGATTATTCATTGATAAAACACTTTTTATATGAGAATAATATCTTTTATTATCTTCACCTCTTATAGCAAAAACTGATATATCAAAATATTTTACCAAAGCAGCTGCTACATCATCTTGAGTAGAAAGTGGATTTGAAGCACATAAAGAAACTTCTGCACCTGCAGATTTTAAAGTTATCATCAAATTTGCTGTTTCTGTTGTAACATGTAAACAACAAGCAATTTTTATGTTTCTCAACGGTTTTTCTTTTTCAAACCTTTTCTTAATAAGATTAAGCACCGGCATTTCTCGATTCGCCCATTCAATTTTTAACAACCCATTTTTTGCAAGAGATATATCTTTTACATCATAGTTCATAAAATAATCCTTTCTTTAATTAAACTTTCTTAACTTCTTTTAACAATTCATCAACTGCATCTAACCTTTCCCAAGTAAAATCTATGTCTTCTCTACCAAAATGTCCATAACATGCTGTTTTTTTATAAATCGGTCTTAGAAGTTTTAAATGATCTATTATTCCTTTTGGAGATAAAGGAAAAACTTTTTTTATAATTTTTGTAAGTTTTTCGTCAGAAATTTTTGAAGTACCATAAGTGTTGACCATTAAAGATACCGGTTCTGTTAAACCTATACAATAAGCAAGCTGTATTAAACATTCATCAGCTATCCCTGCTGCAACAATGTTTTTTGCAATATATCTTGCCATATATGTTGATGAACGGTCAACTTTTGTAGGATCTTTACCTGAAAAAGCACCTCCTCCGTGAACAGTCCAACCTCCATAAGTATCAACTATTATTTTTCTTCCAGTCATACCAGTATCAGATTGTGGCCCTCCAATAACGAATTTTCCTGTACCGTTTATAGTAACTTTTGTGTTTTTATCATAATATTCTGCAATAACTGGTTTTATAACTTTTTCTATAATCTCTTCCTTTGCATCTTCACGCATATGTTTGCCATCTTTTGTAACAACATCTTCAGTATGTTGTGCTGCAATAACTACATAATCTACTCTTACTGCTTTAGTATCTCTATATTCTACAGTTACTTGAGATTTACCGTCTGGACCTAAATAAGGAATAATTTTTTTCTTTCTTACTTCGGCAAGCCTATGTACCAGTTTGTGAGCTAGAATTATTGGCAAAGGCATATATTCTTTTGTCTGATTTGTAGCATATCCAAACATTGAACCTTGATCTCCAGCACCAATCTCTTTACCACGGTTAACACCTTGAGCAATATCCGGCGATTGTGAATGTATAGCGTTTAATATTGCTATTGTCTTATAGTCAAAGCCATATTCAGGTGAAGTATAACCAATATCTTTTACTAAATCTCTGACTAATTTATGAACATCAACAAAACCAGAGGTTGTAATTTCTCCACCAACAATCACTAATCCCATTGAAACAAATGTTTCACACGCAACACGAGAATTTAGATCTTTTTTAATACATTCATCTAATACAGCATCAGAAATTTGATCACATACTTTATCAGGATGTCCTTCAGCTACTGACTCTGAACTAAAAAACATATTTTTAGGATACATATGACTCTCCTTTCTTAAAAAATTAAACTTTTAAGTTTACTAAAAATTTTTCTATATTTCAATGTTAATTATTGTTGCATCAAACACAGTAATACTTTCAGAAACTCTTGCATTACTACCTATTACACAAGAATTAAGATGTACATTAGAACTTACTACAACATTATCCCATAAAACAGAATCTCTTATCTTTACATTATTTCCTATCATACAACTATTTCCTATTACTGTATAACTATCAATAATACAACTTTCTCCTAATGAAACATTATCACCTATAACACATGGAGGAATAATTTTTATACTTTTAGACAATTTTGTATTTTCCCCAACCCATACTTTTTTCTTAATTTCTTTTCCTGGGATTTTAACTTTTAGTTTACCATCAAGACAATCTCTTTGTGCTTTTCTATATTCAGACATATTTCCAACATCACACCAATATTCTTCAGCTATATATCCATATACCGGCAGAGATTTTTTTATCAATTTTGGTAATAAATTATGTCCAAAATCGTAAAATTTATTCTTAGGTATATATTTAAACACTTCTGGTTCAAAAACATAAATCCCAGTATTTACTAAATTAGAGAAAATTTCTCCCCAAGAAGGTTTCTCATAAAAGTTTTTTACCAAATTGTTTTTATCCAAAACAACAATACCATAGTCTAATTTCGCATCAATAGGTTTTAATACTATTGTAGCTAGTGATTTTTTTTCTTTATGAAATTTTATTAATTTATCAAAATTTATATCACTCAACCCATCTGCTGAAGTTACAACAAATGTTTTATTAAAAAATTTTTCTTGAAACTTTACTCCACCTGCTGTTCCTAAAAGTTTTTTCTCAAAAGAAAATTTAATTTTTATATCTAAATTCTTCAATTTTGACAAATACGAAGTAATTAACTCTGGATAATAATGTAAATTTACAATGATGTTATTAATATTATATTTTTCTAAATTAACCATAAGATGACCTATAACAGGAATGTTTACTATTGGAACTAAAGGTTTTGGTATTTCATAAGTCAAAGGACGTAATCTTGTTCCAATACCTGCTGCCATAACAAATGCTTTCATCAATATGCTCCTTTTGTAGAAAATATCACAGATATTGTTTTAAAAATTATTTTCAAATCCATACCTAATGTCCAATTCTCTAAATAATACAAATCCAGGTTTATCATATCTTCATATCTTACATCTGCTCTACCTGAAATTTGCCACAAACCTGTCAATCCTGGCAAAATCAATAGACGTTGTTTATCTTTTGAACTATAAAAAGTAACCTCTTCAACTATTTGAGGTCTTGGCCCTACTATACTCATATCTCCTCTAATAATATTAAAAAACTGTGGTATCTCATCAATACTGAACTTCCTTAAAATTTTTCCTATACGAGTTACTCTCGGATCATTTTTCAATTTAAAAACTTTATCTCCTCTTTCACTATATTTTAATAAGTTCCACCATTTTTTATGCGCATCTTTTACCATAGTTCTAAACTTTATACAGTTAAAAGTTTTACCTTTATAGCCTACTCTTTTTTGTATATAAAAAACAGGACCCTCAGAATCAAGTTTTATCAACAAAGCAATAAATAATCCAGGAATTATAAATATCATAAATACTAAAATTGAAACTATTATATCTATAGTCCTTTTTATAAAATAATTTATCCCAACTAATGATGTATGATAAAATGACACCACTGGTATACCTAAAGTTGAATCTATCATTGTATCTGAAAGTCTTATAGGTAAAGAAACAAAAATTTTTAAAGATATATCCAAATTGCTTAAATCATGCAAAATTTCTTGAAACAAAGGTAAAACAAAAATTTCATAATCTACGACTAATTCTGACAAATTTCTTAAAAATACAAAATTAAAAATATCTCTTTTATCTTCAATCTTAGTTAAGAAAAATTTTTTAACTGTTTTGTTATACTTTAGATGTCTCTTTATTTTTTCTAATTTTTCTTTTGAAAAAATGATAAATCCTATTCTAAGTTTACCAAATAAATACCGTGAATATTTTTTATAAAAGTAATTTATTATACTGTGCCATAAAAAAATCAATATAAAGTTTGTTATTAATATTAAAAACATAAACATTCTTGAATATTCATAAGATCTATAAAAAAAACTTGCAGCAAATAATAAAATTCCTAAAATTATAATTGTTTTTAAACTCACTATAAACTCGTCTAAAAAATCTAATATTTGTTTTTTATAATTACCACAATAAGAAAAAGAAAAAATACATAGTAAAACAAAAAATGGTAAGAAATTATAATATTTTGATATCAAAGGTATTCCTTTTGTTGGAGGGAAAATTGAAACAAACATTTTGTTATAAAACCTAATATTATAAGCAACAAAAAACGAAATTATAGACAGTAAAATATCTACTGAAAATTTTACCAAAATGTAAATCTTCCACAAATTTTTTCTTGTCATTGTTATTAAAAAAGAAATCTACTAAAGATTCTCATTTATAATATTTACTATCTCATCTCTAGTAGGAAGTTCAAATAATTGAGCAATATACAGCCCTCTTAAAGTATCTTTTCTAAAAGAAGTATATATTACTTCATACCTTTTTAAAGAAACTTCTGGACAATTGCAACCATAATATTTTTCAGAAACAACTTGTTTTACTTTACAATTGTTGATATTACATATATATATACCTTTATATTTAAAATACTCTCTTTTAGCATCTTTATGTTCGGCAGAGGTTGACAAAAATACCATATATTTATCGTCAAAAGTAAAATTTAAAAATTTATTATAATATTTATCAGAATGAATACAATATTCTTTATTTTTCTCTAAATCAAAAATATAAACCCCATCATTGTCTAAAGAATTTATGACACCGTCATTGTTAGTATCTCTTCTTTTACTTAAAAAAGCTATTTTTTTGTTGTCATGAGAGAACACAGGAAAACTATTTATATAATTACATGGAACAACTTCAATTTCTTCAGCTTTTATTAAATCTTTAAGATAAATACCAGAATTATGCAACGGTCCGCCAATTATATCATCTTTATCTCTAAAGGAAACATACAACAGATATCTTCCATCATAAGAGTATCTTGGAAATATAGACTCATAATTTTTTGATACTAAATTTTTTATAGAATGTGTTTTAAGATCTATTTCATAAATACTACTTTTTGAAGACAATGTTTCCCAACAACTAAAAACAATTTTTTCACCATCACAAGAAAACATTGGATGTTTTGGACTATAAATATTATCCACAATTAATCTTTCTTTGCCTTTTTCGAGATCAAAAATGTACAAACCAAATCTATCTCTGTAATCTATAATTCCGTCTTTATTAGTATCCTCTCTTGCAGAAAGATAACATATATACCTATTATCAGGAGAAAAAAAAGGAGAAGAATTATAATATTTGTCTTCCACTACACATTCTACTTTGCTGGCATTCCTATCAGTAATATATATACCTCCACAGTCATAATTATTAATTATACCATCATTATTAGTATCTCTCTTTGCACAAACAAACACTATTTTTTCACCGTCAGAAGAAAATTTTGGTTCTTTACAAAAATATTTATTAGGATATAAAAGTTTCCAATTGGTAATTTCAAGAATTTCTCTTACAATATTTTTTTTATACCAACTTTTTAACATTACTAACTTTGTTAAAATTTTCTTAGCTTCAGTAAATTTATTTAATTCAAAACATATCTTAGCAGCTTTAACATATAATTCTGGTTTATCAGAATAATTATTCAACAATTCTATTGCAAACTTATAACTCTCTTCTAATTTATCCTTTTTAATCAGATCTATTAATTTTTTAAATTTTATTATAAACATAAATCTTTATTTGTTGGCACAAATGCATTTTTAATATGCTCTATAACATTACCTGAAGATACAGAAATTACATCAAATCTATAATTGTTTTTTTCTTTTAATGTTTTTATATAAACTAATGCAGATTTGATAATTTTTTGTTGTTTGAAATAATTCACAGTTTCCTGAGGCAAGCCAAAATCAAAACTTTCTCTATATCTAACTTCTACAAAAACAATACTTTTTTCTTTTTTATCATATGCAATTATATCTATTTCTCCAAACTTTGTTTTATAATTTATATCTAAAACCTTAAACCCTTTTTTTAGCAAAAATTCTTTTGCTAACTTTTCTGCTTGTATTCCTTTATATTTTTTAATGTTCATTCAACATCTACAAATTTATATGCATAATATCTATGTAATTCACTAAGTCCAATCTTAAAAATTATTTTCCTATGTTGTAATGTTGGGTATCCTTTATTATTACATAAATTATAACAAGGAATCAATTTATGATAAATATCTAAAATATGGTCTCTTACAACTTTTGCTATAACAGATGCAGCTGCTATAACTGCACTTTTTCTATCTCCACGAATAATGCTATGTTGTCTAATTTTTATCTCTGAATTTGAATAACCATCTACTAAGACTATATCTGGGAGAGTCTTTAAATTAAAAACAGCATTTCTTATAGCTAATATGTTTGCTTTTCCTATACCAATTTGATTTATAAAATCTGTGTTAATAATACTGCAGGAAATATCTTTGGCTTGTTTTAATATTTCTTTGAAAAGTTCTTTTCTTGTTTCGGCAGAAATACTTTTAGATTCTTTAAGAGTATGAATATAATTTTTACTATCAAAAATAACTGCTGCAGAAACTATGGGCCCAAAAATAGAACCTCTTCCGACTTCATCAACTCCAGCTAATAACTCAACATTAAACTTCTTTCTTATTTTATTATCAAATAAAAAAATTTGGTTGTACACATTAAATTAAACTTTCGCTTCTTTCCCAATTTTTTCTCTTAAATAATAAAGTTTTGCTCTTCTTACTTTACCTTTCTTAATTACAACAATGGATTCTATATTTGGAGAATATAAAGGAAATATTCTTTCTACCCCAACACCAAATGAAATTTTTCTTACAGTAAAAGTTGCGTTAACACCTCTCCCACTACGAGCAATCACAATACCTTCAAAAGATTGTTTTTTTTCTATACCTTCTTCTAAAAATTTAAAAATAACTTTTACTGTATCACCTACAGAAAATTCTGGAATATTATTTTTTTGTTCTAAAGATATCATATCAAGATCAATGTTCATTTTAAATCTTCCTCCTTAATTACCTCTTCTAAAAACTTTTTTTCTAATTTGCTTAATTTTAAATTTGTTAACAACTCTGTTTTCTTTCTATAAGTATTTCTTATCGCCTCTTTTAACCTATAAAGATATATTTCTTTATGATTTCCAGAAAGTAAAATTTTGGGAACCTTTATATTCATATATGAATATGGACGGGTATATTGTGGATAATCCAAAAATTTACTTAAAAAACTTTCTTTATATTTAGAGTCTCTTCTTTTAATAACACCTTTTACATATCTACATACACTATCAATTAAAACCATAGCAGGTATTTCACCACCAGTTAATATATAATTACCAACAGAAATCTCTTCATCTACAAATTTCATCACACGTTCATCTATACCTTCATAACGACCACATATCAATATCAACCAATCTTTTTTATATAATTCAAGGACCTTTTTTTGTTCAAGCAATCTTCCTTGTGGAGATAAGTAAATTATCCATGGATTTATCATATCTTTTTCTTTTTTAATTTTTCTTATGGCTCTTATAATTGGTTCTGGTTTTAAAACCATACCACAACCGCCACCATACGGTCTATCATCAACAGTTCTGTGTTTATCATAAGCAAAATCTCGTAAATCCCAAACTTTAAGATCTATTTTATTATTTTTAACAGCACGAGAAATAACACCATATTCAAAAATTGAATTAAAAATTTTAGGAAAGATCGTAATAACATCTATTCTCATATTATATATTCATCAGTAATTCCGTCAATAGAATTTAGATAAACTATTTTTTGAACTATATCTACAAAAGATACTACTTCTTTAATAAAAGGAATATAGAACTCTTCTTTATTGTTAAATTGTTTAACTAAAAGTAAGTAATAATTATCTTTTAAACGAATAACATCAATAATCCTACCTAAAACATTATTATAATTTTTTACAACTACCTTTGAATTGATTAAATCCTCTTTTATAAAAATATTTTTAGGTAAAAATTTATAGTCCTTTATTATATATGCTGATTTTAAAATTTCTGCTTCTTTTAAAGAAGTAATTTCTTTTAAGTTTAAAATATAAACTTTTTTATCGTTATAAAACTTATTTTCTACCACATTATAAGGCCCATACTTATTAGTTTGTTTTTCAAAGAACAAAATATCTCCACTCCTACATACCAATTTATCACTAAAAAAATTTACAATTAAACTTCCATCTAATCCTTTTGTTCTTAAAACTTTTCCTATACTTATTTCCACACAAAAATAATAAAAAAATTTAAAAAATATAACTTTCTATATATAAAATTATGATTCAATAACTTCTATTACTACTCTTTTGTTAAGTTTGGCAGCAGAACATCCTACTATTGTTCTTATAGCTCTTATGATTCTTCCTTGTTTACCAATAACTTTACCACGGTCTGTATCTGCTACTTTCAACTCAAGTATTAATGACTGCTCCCCACCAACTTCTTTGACCTCTACTTTTTCAGGATAATCCACTAAGGCTTTCACTATTGTTAGTAGTAGTTCTTTCATTTCATCACCCCCCCTTTCCACATTTAGATTTTATTCTTTAGAAGTTATAGCTGTGATTATTTCTTTCTCAACTTTCTTCTTTTTAATTAATAGTTTATATAATGATTTAACAGTATCTGATGGTTTTGCACCTTTTTTTAACCATGTTTCATATTTTTCTATATCTAAATTAACCGTTTCTTTAATAGGATTGTAAATACCTATAACTTCTTTTGGTTCACCTCTTATTTTTTTATTTTCATCAACAACTACAATCCTAAAAATTGGTTGATTTCTTTTTCCTACTCGTTGAAGCCTTATCTTTACTGCCATAAAATCTTTATGCCTCCTTTTAAAAAACTAAGTTTTTTATTTTATAAGTTTAAAATCTATTTGTCAATAATTAAGAAAAAATATTAAAACTCAAGATTTCTTTCAAATCTTTTCTTATGTTTGATTTTGCATGGCGACGAATTGGATCTGTATCTTTATAACTTTTTTCAGGATATCCTAAACATATCAATAAAGGTATTTCATATTTTTTAGGTATTTTTAAAACTTTTTTTACACCTTTTTCAGAAAACCATCCAACATAACAACTTCCTAATCCTAATTCGGTTGCTTGCAAAACAATATGTTCGCAAGCAATTCCTATATCTATCAAATAGAATCTTGTGTTTCTTATTAAAGAACCAACTTTTGACAAAAATCCTACTTTATCTGCTAATACTACAATAATAACAGGTGCACCAGAAATGAATTTACTTAACTTATATATTCCAGAAGTTGCACTTTCGACAAGTTTTTGTTTGATGTTAATATCGTTAACAACGATAAATTTCCAAGGTTGAGAATTACACGCTGACGGTGCTAGCCTTGCTGCTTCTATAGACTGTAAAATTTTTTCTTCTTCAACAGCAAGCGGCAGGAATTTTCTACAACTACATCTTTTTGATATTAATTCTTGAAAAATCATATTTATATCTCCTTCTTAGATATTTCTTTACAAATTTCTAATATTTTTTCAAGAACATTTTCTTTAACATTGCCTAACCCGCATTGTGGTGTTAATATCAAATTTTTATATAACAGTTTTTTTTCTACACCTTTTAATATCAGCTCATAAATGTACTTTTCTAGCTTCTCTATTAAACTTTCAGCAGATACTAAAAAAATTTTTTCATTATTAGGTATTATACCCCATGCAATAATTCCGTTTTTTTCTAAAAAATTTTTTATATCTCTAGCATATAAAACAAAACTCTCAAAAAAATCGTATGAATCAAACGATATTATATCTAAACAATCTATTTCTGTAAGTATAGACCAGTCAGTATTACCACAACAATGTATACCAATTTTTAGATTTGTATTATCATTACCAAAAAATTCAAAAAACAAAGTTTTTGTTTCTTTTAAAGTACTAGTAAGACAATTTAATATTTCTTCTTTGCCTACAGAAGTAAATGCAGAACCATAAGCAGATAAATATGGTTCATCATAAAAAAGTATTAATTCAACTTTTTTATCTACTGTAAAATTTATACTTTTAATAGTCTGTTTTATTTGCCATAAAGATTTCATAACTAAATGTTTTGTAGTAATATCTCGTAATTGTAAGTCGTAAAATATTTGTTTATCATAATAATCTTTTATACTTAAAGCAAATGTTAACGGTCCTGTAGTTTGTAATTTTAAAGACAAAACTTCCTGACTTTTATTTTTTATAATTGGCAAAAATTCTAAAAATTTATAGAAGCCCTCAGCAAAATCTTTTGAAATTTTAAAGTAATCATAATTTTTATTTTCATAATTTTCAAAAAAACTTTCTATTTCCTGATAAAATTTATCTTCATTAAAAAATATTTTGTCATTATTTATTTCAATCCCAGGAAAATTTTCAGAATATTGAATATACATATTTTCTTTAAAACACCTTTTTGGCAACTGTGGCCAACAAGGGATTTTTATATTCTCTATAATTTTTTTTAAGGCAACTTCTGCATTACTATGTGGCATACTACCTATTAAAGTAACTTTCATATGTTTTGCTCAAAAATTTTGTTGTATATCTCAAAATATTTACCTACAAAATTGTTCA
>CALFVX010000020.1 GCA_937928765.1 uncultured Endomicrobiia bacterium | reverse complement strand
GTATTTTTCAATAATTTCTAAAGTCTTATCAGTTGATCCGCCATCAATAATAATATGTTCAATATCTTTATAAGTTTGATTTAAAACACTTTTTATTGTTTCCTCAATCGTCTTTTCACTATTAAAAGATGGAGTAATTATAGAAATTTTCATTATCTTTGATAAAATTTTCGAATCGTTGTAATTATATAATTTAGCTCTTTCTTATTTAATAAAGGATGAATTGGCAAAGATAAAATTTTATTTGTCACATTCTCAACATTGGGCAGAGATAAATTGTTATACTCCTTAAAAGTTAATTGTTTATGGATAGGTTTAGGATAATGTACCAAAGTAGTGATTCCCTTTTTAGATAAAAATTCACGCAACTTATCTCTTTGTTCAACTTGAATAACAAACAAATGATAAATATGATAACAATTTTTTCTTTCTAATGGTAATTTAATTTCCGGAATGTCTTTTAGTTTACTTTTATATAGCTCAGCAATTTTTCTTCTTTTTTTATTTAAAGAATCTAAAAATTTCAGTTTAATTCTTAAAATACCAGCTTGTAGTTCATCTAACCTACTATTTAAACCTAAAATTATGTGTTCATATTGATTTTTTTGGCCATAATTTCTTGCGATTTTACAATATTCATAAATTCTTTTATCGTTAGTAACAATTGCTCCAGCATCGCCAAATGCTCCTAAGTTTTTTGTAGGATAAAAACTAAAACAACCTACAGCACCAAAAGAACCAACTTTTTTTCCTTTAAACTCTGCTCCATGAGCTTGAGCACAATCTTCTATTAAATAAAGCTTATACTTCTTGCAAATTTTTAAAATTTTTTCGATATCAAAAGGTTGTCCATAAATATGAACACCTAAAATTGCTTTTGTTTTTTTTGTTATATATTTTTCTATTTCAGTTGGATCTAAATGAAAATATTTATCAATATCCACAAAAACCGCTTTTGCTCCCACTAATTCAATACATAAAGCACTAGCTACTGCTGAAAGAGGAGTGGTTATAACTTCATCACCGGGACCAATATCTAAAGCTTTTAAAGAAAGTTGTAAAGCTTCTAATCCGTTACCAACTCCAACACAGTACTTTACTCCAATATATTGCGCAAATTCTTTCTCAAAATTCTCTACCTCTTCTCCTAAAATAAAATTTCCGCTTTTAAGAACTTTTTTTATCTTCTGGTCAAAGAATTTTTTATATTTTTTATATTCTTCGCCTAACTTGTTGAATAAAATCTTCATAATTTCTTATATAATCTTCCTCTTTATACTCCCTATCGGCTATAACTAATATAATTGCATCTTTAGAAAAATTTTTTAAAGTTCTCCAAACCATTGGGGGGATGATAACTCCTTTATAAAAATTTCTTAATCTAATTGTCTTTTTTGTAAAACCATTATCTAATTCAATCTCGCAACTTCCAACAAGACAAAAAATAATCTGAGTAGTAGTTTTTAATGTATGATTACCTCGAGTAAGTTTAGGATTTAAGTTTTTTAAAATAAATATTCTTTTTATTTTTATTGGCAAAGCATCTTTTGAAGTATTTTTTTCTTGCATTGCTAATAAAATTCCGCGTTTGTCTTTATAATATTTAAGATTTATCCAATCAAATAGTTTTGATTTATTTTTTATCATTTTTAAATTTTTCTTTAAAAAATTTAACTAATTGCGGGAGATATTCTTTTAATTTTACTTTTGGCTTCCATCCAAGTTTTCTAATTTTAGTTGAATCTATAGAATATCTAATGTCTTGTCCAGGTCTATCTTCAACAAAAACATAAAAATTTTCAGGTTTTTTCATTATTTTTAAAATCATTTTGACTATTTCTAAAACTGAATATTCTTCATTTGAGGAAATATTATAAATTTCATTCATTTCTCCTCTTTCCATCACTAGATATATTCCCTCAACATTATCGACCACATAAGTCCATTCTCTCCTTGCAGAACCATCTCCATGAATAGTCATTTTCTTATTTTCTAAAGCATAAACGATTGTCTTGGGGATTAGTTTTTCTGGATATTGACCCCAACCATAATTATTGCTACTCCGGCAAATTTTATATTTAATCCCGTAAGTTCTACCCCAGGCAAATATTAATTGTTCAGCAGCAGCTTTAGTGGCTGCATAAGGATTTGAAGGTTTTAAGGCATCTGTTTCTTTTTTAGAACCAGTCAAAGTATCTCCATAAACTTCGTCTGTAGAAATATGAATGAAAATTGGTCTTTCAGCCACATCTTTACCTCTGATAAGCTCTAATAAATTATAAACACCATAAACATTACTCTCAAAAAATATCTTATTAGCAATGATGGAATTATCTACATGAGATTCGGCAGCAAAATTAACTAAATAATCAATATTAGGCGGTAGATGTTTTAAATGGCAAATATCTTCTTTTATAAATTCATAATTTTTATATTTTTCAAAATTTAAATCTTTCCTTGCTGCGTAAGTCATTTTATCAACATTAATAACATAATAACCTTTCTTTAATAAAAGCTCAACAAAATATGACCCTATAAATCCCAATCCACC
>CALFVX010000019.1 GCA_937928765.1 uncultured Endomicrobiia bacterium | reverse complement strand
TATAAATTAAGAAGGAGGTAAAACTACTATGAAACTCTATACAGCAAAACAAGTAGCAAAAATGCTTAATATACCGCTGAGGTCAATTTATCAATACACTTATTACGGGCTTATAAAAAGTGTCGCAAAAGGACATCTTCTATTCACCGAAAAAGAAATTGAGAGAATAAAAGAATTGCGTAACTCTAAAGGTCGTGGAAGAAAACCTGCAAACGGCGTTGTTGAAATACAACAAGAAACACAGGTTTTAATTGAACCATAGTGGAATTGAAATAATTTTGAAACTTGTGTGATTAAAGTTATATTTCAACTATGGTTTTTAATTTGATTATTTATTATAATTGAAAGTCATAAAAAAATTTAATATTTATAAAAAATTAAAATTTAATTTTATGTCACATAATATTTATTCACAAATATTTTACTCTACAACAAAATATGTTCTGTTACGCAACTTTTTTATGGTTATCACCGGCGTGATAAGCATTTTTATTGTACGCTTACTTGGACCTCAAGAATATGGGAAATACTCGCTTGTGTGGCAACTTATCTCTACAGTAGGACCGATACTTTCTTTAGGCTGGCTTACTACTTTAGCAAAGTTTGTCCCTGAAAAAGTCAATAATGAAGAAAAATCAAAATTGTTTTCTCAAAGTTTAGCAAGTGTTTTGATTGTAGGTGTAATGTTTTTTTTAATAATTAATTTATCAGTAAAATTTTTCCCACAAATCTTCCCCGTTGAAATAAAAGAAATTGTTTTAATCTTTAGTTTATTCAACATATTTGTTGCTTTTTTTAACATTTTTGAAGGATTCTGGCGTGGTTTGGGCAAGTTTAACGAGTTCGTTATAATTGACGGATTAAGAAGTAATATTGGAAATATCTTAGGTCTTGGTTTAGTAATTTATGGTTTTATTTCATATACTACAATTATTAGAAGCAACTTTTTTGTTTCTATAGCATTTTTGGTTTTTTTATTTTTTTCTGTAAAAAAATATATTCTTTATAATTTTGGTAATTTTGACAGACAAGTGATAATTTTTTGTCTATCATTACTTTTTGGACAGGTTGCTTATATGCTTTCTACAAATTTAGACCTACTTATGCTAAGGGGTATATTAAAAGATCCACAACAAGTTGGTTATTACACAGCAGGAATAAGAATACCAAGAATGATTGAAACAATGTTTATTTCACAACTTCCTGCACCAATGTTGTATTATTTTAATTCTACACAAACTTCTTATCTTAAAGAAAAAATTTTGTCTTTTGGATGTAAAATTTTAGGATTTTTATTTGGTGCAATATCCGTAGTTTGTTTTACTTTTGCAGATTATGTAATTCCATTTTTGTTTGGCGATAAGTTTGTTTATAGTGTCAATGTATTTAGATTTTTTTCTTTATCTTTGCCGATTTTAGCAATTTTAATTTTGATCTCGCCTTTTTATGCTTCTCAAAATAAGCCATATGTTTATATAATAATTCATTTTTTTATAATGGTACTACTCTACAATTTAATGAATATGTTTTTAATACCAAAATATAAGTTTTTTGCGCCAGTAATAAGTTATTTGGTTGCGTTGGTTATATTTGCTACTATTATATCTATAGATTGTTATAGAAGATATAAACTTAATTTACTTAGAGGATTAACAACATTGGTTGTCTTTTTATCTTTTAGCATTATTTTAGAAAAGATGATTAATATTCCTATATTATCTTTTTTAACATTTGTGTTTTCTTATTTTTTATCAAAAACTATTTCAATAAAAGATCTTATAACATTTAAATCCATGTTAATGAAGGAAAAAATAGATGAAAATACATAAAGTAAAATGGACTAAAGAAAAAATCAATAACCTATGGGAAATTTATGAAACATATCCAGAATTTGTTTCAACAAAATTTTTGCCAGATGAGCTCTATATTAACTTGCTAAGAGTTGTGAAAAAATTTATAAAACCTAAAAGTAAGATACTTGATGTTGGTTGTGGAACAGGGACATTATTAAATTTATTATTAAAAAACGGTTATAAGTGCTATGGTGTGGATATTTCTGAAAAAAATATTTTACAATTGAAACAAAAATTTCCCGAGATAAATTTTGTTCAAGGGTCAATAACAAAAATTCCGTTTCCGGAGAGTTATTTTGATTGTATTTTTGTTACAGAAATTTTAGAACATTTATTAGAAGAAGATCTTGTATCTGGTCTTAAAGAAAATAAACGAGTTTTAAAACCCCAAGGCAAACTTATTATTACTGTTCCATATAAAGAAGAACTACAATCTACAGTTTGTCCTGATTGTGGTGCTGTATTTGTTCCATCACAACATTTAAGAAGTTTTGATGAGAACTATCTATCTAGTTTACTAATTCGGTGTGGATTTAAAATTTTGTTTATGAAATTAGTCCCAAAATTACCTATTGCTAATGATTCGTTGATTAAAAAGTCAGTTAAAAAAATGCTTTACTTACTTTCTAAAAAAGCAGTTATGTTTATGTATGGAAGTATTTTTATAACTGTTGCTGAAAAACAATGAACATTCTTTTAGTTTATCTTAAACAGAAATGGACAGTAGCAGAATATGTAGAGAAAGCATTAAAAAAATTTGCTAATGTTTATTCTTTTGATTTTGCTTCTACGCCATATTGGGGAGATTTCAGGTTTAGATTACCTTTTTATATTCCGAAAGGGTGGCCAGTTTCTGTCTTGAAGGTAATAAAAAAATTCAATGTTGATTTTGATTTAATTATAGAAATTACTTCTGCTGGACAATACCATTTAACTGGATATAAAAAATTAAAGAAACAAAACATAAAAAATGTTTTATGGGCAACAGATATTTATCGGTTTGACCAGAGAAAGTTTATATTATGGATAAAGGATGATTTTGATTATATTTTCAGTAGCCAAAAAAATTTCTTAGAAGTATTTAAACCAAAAAGTGTTTATTGGTTACCTTATGGTTGCGCCACTGAAGTTCATAAAAAATTTGATTTACCAAAAATTTATGATGTTGTATTTGTTGGAAATACAAATCCAAAGGTTTATCCAGAAAGAGTGAGATTACTTAAACTTATTGGTGAAAAATTTAATTTAAAAGTTTTCAGTGGTAGATATGGAGAAGAAATGTCCAAAATTTATTCTCAGGCAAAAATTGTCTTTAACAAATCTGCTGGTGGTGAAATAAATATGCGTGTGTTTGAAACTTTAGCAACTGGAAGTTTACTTTTAACTGACCGACTTAAACCCGAAGCAGGTCTTGAAGAAATTTTTCAAGATAAAAAACATCTGGTTTTATATGAGGATGAAATTGACCTTTTAGAAAAAATTGATTATTACTTAACCCACGAATCTGAACGGGAAGAAATTGCCCTTGCCGGATACAAAGAAGTTCTGGCTAAACATACTTATGAGCAGAGAGTAAAGGAAATGTTGAGAATAGTAAAGTCAGTAGTCAGTAATTAGTAATCAGTAATTAGTAATCAGTAATCAGTAACTAGTAATTAGTGAAAGATAATTTTAGAAATCAAAATGAGAACAGAAATTTGTAATTTTGTTGATTTAGATGTGTGGAAAGAAAGACATAAAATTGTTTTAAAGATATATAAGATAACTAAAAACTTTCCTAAACATTAATTGTATGGTTTAACTTCACAAATTCGTCTTGCAGCTATCTATATTACCTCTAATATTGCGGAAGGATTTAGTAGATTTCATTATAAAGAAAAAATTCACTTTTATTATAGTGCTTGTGGTTCTACAAGTGAAGTTCAAAATCTATTAATTATTGGAAAAGATTTAGGATATATAGATTTGGTTACTTATAAGGAATTATTAGTAGAATTAGATAATGTAAGTAAGTTATTAAATGGTTTAATTCGTTCCACTGGTAAACAAATTGCAACTCCTTAAATCCTAATTATCGATTACTGATTACCAATTACCGATTACAGATTACAGATTACTGCTGCCTATAACCATTGAAAAAGGAAAATTTATTAAGTACAATAAGTTAACAAAAATGTTAACTTATTGTTCCTATTAAAATGAACTATTTTGCCTTAAGGAAACCTAAAAAATTACACTTTTCTTTTGCTGACTTAAGTAAGGTCTTAAAAGTTAAAAAAATTCAGCAAAAATTATTGCCAGTCGCTATGTAAACAAAGGTTACATTATACGATTAAAAAGAGGACTATATATCTTAAAAGAAAAATGGGAAACCTTAACTATAGAAGAAAAATATATTTTAGCAAATATCCTTCAGGTTCCTTTATATAAAATTGAACAAAAAGTTTTATTTTTGCTATATAAAGAAAAATGAATTTTTTATTGCACTACCAGAAAAGGCGCTTATTGACGCTTTATATCTTATGACAAGAGGAAAATATAAAATAGACTTTTCAGCAATTAACTGGGAAAAGTTTGATAAAAAATTAGTGAATAAATATCTTCTTAGTTATCCTAAGAAAATAAGAAAAGCAATATTAGGTTTATGGAAGAACTAAAAAAACAGGAAATTTTTGAAATAGAAGTTTTAGAAAAATTAAAAAATTGGCATTTACTTGACCCTTTAGTTTTTGTTGGCGGGACAATGTTACGGTTATGTTATGAGTTGAACAGATATTCTGTGGATTTAGATTTTTGGTTTATTAAAAATGTTTCTGTAAAGAATTATTTTAATAAGATGGAAAAACTCCTAAAAGAAAATTACATACTAACTTATGCAAAGAATAAATTTTTTACAATACTTTTTGAGATAAAATCACAAAACTATCCAAGGAGCACAACTTAATGTTGATGAGATTGTTCTAAGGAAGATCTTGAATAAAATCGCAAAATTCAACCAGTAGATTATAAAGTTACTCTTGATTCATTGCTTGAGCCAGAAATAAGAAAATATTATATAAAAGATAATTTCAGTTATTTAATTGAAAAGATAAATTTTGAAATCAGCAGACAGAAATAACTATGAAATACCACCGTCAAAACTACGATATTGACAAAATCTGTCCTTTATTGGCGGATTATCAGGTTGTCCAACTTATAAAACCTGCTTCAACAATATTAGAAATTGGTTGTGCAACAGGATATATTGGAAAATTTCTAAAAGAAAAAAGAAACTGTAAAATGTTTGGGATTGAAATTGACAAAGAATCAGCAGAACTTGCTAAACCTTATTATGAAAAAATTGTCGTTGGCGATGTAGAAAATGAAGAAACTTTAATACAGCTTTCCGATGCTAAAGTGCCTTTCGGCACAGAAGCATTGGCTAAATTTGACTATATTTTATGTATGAATGTTTTAGAACATCTAATAAATCCAAAGAAAGTCTTAGTAAATTTAAAGAAGTTTTTAAAACCTAATGGTAGTTTAATTGCCTGTATGCCGAATATTGCTCATTGGTCAATCCGGCTTAAACTTTTATTTGGAAATTTTGATTATGAAAAAGGTGTTTTTGAAACAGATCATGGTAAAGGAATTATGGATGAAACTCATCTAAAATTTTTTACCTTAAAAACAATGAAACGACTGATTACTGATTCAGGGTATAAAATTGAATATATTTCATTTGACCCTGACAAAGGGATACCAAAATTTCATTCATTATTTTTGCGAATCCCTTGCGGATGGAAATTCTTAAAAAAATTTTATTCCATTTGGCCAACTTTGTTTGGATTTCAGTTTATATTTAAGGCAAAACCAATATGATTGATTTATCCATTACCATTGTCAATTATAACACCAAAGATTTACTAAAACAATGCATTGAATCTATTTATAAAAATACAAAAGAAATTTCTTTTGAAATTATTGTGGTTGATAATGCCTCTTCTGACGGTTCAGTTGAAATGTTAAAAAAAGAATTTCCCAAAGTTAAAGTTATTGCAAATAAAGAAAATCTGTTTTTCACACGGGCACATAACCAAGCATTGAGAATTGCCAAAGGTAGATATTTAATGATACTCAATTCTGATACGATAATTTTAGAAAGTACATTTGACAAAATGGTAAAATTTATGGATGACCATCCAGAAGTTGGTGCTTGTGGACCTAAACTGTTAAATCCTGATTATAGTTTACAAAGAAGTTCTGACAGATTACCTACATTTTTGTATGGCTTGTTTGAAGTCTTGTTATTGAACACAGTTTGGAAAAATAATCCGGTGAAACTTCATCGGATATATTCTGGTTGGGATAGAAATTCAATAAAAGAAGTTGACTCTGTTGGTGGTTCTTGTATGATGGTAAGAAAAGAAGTTGCAGAAAAAGTTGGACTGCTTGACGAGAATTTTCTTGCTTATTGGGAAGAAATTGACTGGTGTAGAAGAATTTTATACGCCGGTTATAAAATTTATTATCTTGCCGATGTACAAATTATTCATTACTGGCAGGTGGCAATGAACAAACTTGGCAAAGAAAAAAAAGAAAAAATTTTTTATGATTCAATGCTTTATTACTACAAAAAACATTTTGGGATTTTTCCTTACTTAATTCTGTGGATAATTTTAAACTTCTATACAAAACCGATTCTAAAAATTGTTCGGATGGTAAAATCAATAATATGAAAATAGCCTTTAATGCGATAAGGGTGTCAAACAAAGCGGGATCTGGGTTTGATACTTTTATTATAAATTTTCTAAATGAGTTTGCGAAGTATGTTTATGAATACAAAGAACTTAATATAGAATTTGATATTTTTACTTTATATCCACAACATTTTCCTGAAGTTAAAAAAGAAAATATTAAACACATAAAATTCCTGTTTTTAAAATTAAGGAGAAACAAATCTTCTCAATTAAAAAATATAAATAGAGAAGTGGTAAGTGAAGATAAGTATAGAAGAAAAACTAATATTTTACATTTTCTTTATCCTGTTTATGTTCTGATTGGAGATTATTTTCGTATATTTTGGACACAATTTGTTTTCCCATTTCATCTTTTAAAAAGAAAATACGATATTGTAGTTTCATTGACACAACTTGATGCTTTGTTTTTTTCTCCGATTGCTCAGGTTGTAACAGTTCATGATATGATACCTTTTCTTTTTCCAGAATATAAACATAAACATAGGTTTTATCTTAGATATTTTTTTTCTTTAATTCTACAAAAAACAAAAAAAATTATTACTGTTTCAGAAAATACAAAAAATGATATTGTTAAATTTTTTAATGTGCCAAAAGAAAAGATTTTTGTGATTTATGAAGGAATAAAAAAATTGAATTTTTCAGTATCTGAAAAAGAAATTATAGATTTTAAAAGAAAAAACAGTTTAGATAGGTATATTTTATGTGTTTCCAGTAATTTGCCACATAAAAATCTTTTAAGATTAATTGAAGCGTTTTATATTGCAAAAAATCAAAAAGAAAATATTGACCTACTCATTGTTGGCTATCAAGAAAAAAAATATCAAACTAAAATAAATAAAAAAATTTTAGAACTTAACTTGGAAAATAAAATAAAAATTTTGGGTCATATATCCCAAGGTGAATTTCCTGTAGTTTATGCTGGTGCTGAACTGTTTGTCTTTCCATCATTATACGAAGGTTTTGGCCTTCCACCACTTGAAGCGATGGCTTGTGGTTGTCCGTTAGTGGTATCAAGTGCAGGTTCATTACCGGAAGTATGTGGTGATGCAGCGGTGTATGTTAACCCCTATAGTTCTGAAAGTATTGCTGAAGGTATTTTGAAAGTTTTGTTTGACAAAAATTTGCGAGACCGTATTGTAAAAAACGGTTTTCAACAAGTAAAAAAGTTTACTTGGGAAAATTCTGTAAAAAGATTTGTAGATGTGTTATTGAAAATTAAAAATAATACTTTGTAATAATAAACCCTAATTTTTGTTGAAATGGTAGGTTAAGAGAATGAAAGGTATAATTCTTGCAGGAGGCAAAGGGACACGACTTTATCCACTTACTTTGGTAGTAAATAAACATTTTCTTGCTGTGTATAATAAACCGATGATATATTATCCAATTTCACTTTTGATGCTTGCTAAGATTAGAGAAATTTTGATTGTATGCAATCCTGAAGATTTAAAACTTTACAAAACATTTTTTTTAAATGGTGAACATCTTGGTGTAAAAATAGATTATGTGATTCAAGAACAACCAAAAGGAATTTCTCACGGTATTTTGCTTACTGAAAAATATGTTGGTAATGATTCAGTATGTGTAGTTTTAGGCGACAATTTATTTTTTGGACACGGGTTGCCACAGATATTGTTAAAGATAAAAAAAGATGTTGAAAAAAATGCTGGCAGTTATGTTTTAGGTTATTATGTTTTAGACCCACAAAGATACGGTGTGATAGAGTTTGACAAGAAAGGTAATGTTGTTGCCATTAAAGAAAAACCTAAAAATACAAAATCTAACATTGCAGTTGTAGGACTGTATTTTTATGATAATACAGTTTTTGACAAAATCAAAAAGTTAAAACCGTCGTTCAGAGGCGAATTAGAGGTTAGCAGTTTGAACAATTTGTATCTTAAAGAAAAAAAACTTAAAGTGGAATTGTTAGGTCGTGGGTTTGCATGGTTTGATATGGGAACCTACCACAGTTTTTTAGAAGCAAGTGAGTTTGTATATACGATAGAAAAACGTACTGGACTTATGGTAGGTTGTATTGAAGAAATTGCTTATAGAAACGGCTGGATCACAAAAAATGAACTTAAAAAATTAGCAGCAAAGTTAGATAAAACTGATTATGGTAAATACTTGTTAAATATAGTTAATGAACAAAAATGAATTTTGTAGAGTTTAAAATTACAAAGTTGGTTATTCCTGATGTATTATTAATTACACCGAAAATTTTTGTTGATTCTCGTGGAATGTTTATTGAAACATATAAATTTTCAGAATTTAGCAAGTTTGGTATCAAAACGACATTTGTTCAACAGAACTGTTCAGTATCTAAGAAAAATGTTTTACGTGGTTTACATTATCAAATTAAACCAAAAGCGCAAGGTAAACTTGTAATGTGTACTAAAGGGAAAATTTTTGATGTAGTGGTAGATTTACGGAAAGGTTCGCCATGGTATGGCAAATATGTATCTCAAGAACTTTCTGAAGAAAACAAAAATATTTTATGGATTCCGGAAGGGTTTGCACACGGGTTTCTTTCGTTAGAAGATGATACAGAAGTAATATATTTAACAACGCAAGAGTATGACCAAACTTTAGAACGTGGGATAGTTTGGAACGACCCTGAGTTAAACATCCTTTGGCCAATAGTAGACCCACCAATACTTTCTGATAAAGACAAAAACTTACCTTTGTTTAAGGAGGCGGAACATAATTTCTAATCGTTATGAAAATTTTAGTTACAGGTGCTGCAGGATTTATAGGTTCTGATTTTGTTCGTCAAGCGGTAAGAACTGAAAAATATAGTATTGTTGTAGTAGACAAACTTACTTATGCTGCAGATTTAAGAAGGTTAGAAGAAGTTGAACACAAATATAAATTTTACAAATGCGATATTTCAGATTATTTGTCGTTAGAACAAATTTTCCGTAAGGAAAAACCAGAAATTGTTGTCCATTATGCAGCAGAAACGCATGTTGACAGAAGCATTTTATCAGCTGATAGTTTTGTGTTAAGCAATATTGTAGGAACTTATAATTTGTTAAAATTATCTAAAACTTTTCAAGTTCAAAAGTTTATACATATTTCTACTGACGAAGTTTATGGTGAACTTCCTAAAAATAAATTTTTAAAATTTAAAGAAGAATCGTCCTTGAGACCAAAATCTCCCTACGCTGCTACAAAATCTGCAGCGGATATGTTGGTTGTCTCATATATAAAAACATACAATTTTCCTGCGATAATAGTCCGTGCGTCAAACAATTATGGTTTGTGGCAATATCCTGAAAAGTTGATCCCTTTAAGTATAGCTTGTGTGTTGTTTAACAAAAAAATTCCTGTTTATGGTAAAGGAAAAAATGTAAGGACATGGCTTTATGTAGAAGATTTTACGGACGCTGTATTGAAAATTATTAAAAAAGGTAAATTAGGAGAGATTTATAATGTATCTAGTGAGGAAGAATTTGAGAATATAGTAGTTGTAAAAAAAATTCTATCTTTGTTAAACAAAGATGAAAGTTGGATAAAATTTGTCCCTGACCGTCCAGGACATGACTTAAGGTATGCGTTAGATGTGAAAAAAATTAAAAAAGAGTTATGTTGGAAACCTAAAATTAGTTTTGACGAAGGGTTGAAAAAAACTGTAGAATGGTATTTAGAACATAAAAGTTGGTTAAAAGAAAAAATGCGCTATGTAGAACCTTTCGTTAATAAACTTTTGGATATTTATTCAAAAAGTATATGAGAGTTTTAATTTTTGGTGGTAAAGGACAGTTGGGCAACGATGTGGTAAAGTTGGCCCCGCAAGATATAGAAATAATTGTTCCTTCTAAAGAAGAGGTTGATTTAACTGATAAAAATCAGATTGAAAAGTTTATTAAAACTATAGGTTCTGTTGATATAATATTTTATTTAGCAGGTTATGTAAAAGTAGACCTTGCAGAAGATGAACCTGAAAAAGTTTTTCAAATTAATACAGTTGGTATAAAAAATGTCTTAGATTGTTTACCTGACACGCCTGTTTTGTATATAAGCACTGACTATGTTTTTGACGGAAAAAAACACGGTGTTCCATACTATGAAGACGACCTGCCTAACCCGATAAATATTTATGGTTTGTCAAAATACGCTGGGGAAATAGTTGTAAAAAATTATTCTGAAAAATATTATATCATTCGTACTGCAAGTTTGTATGGTGAATTTCCATCTTCAGGGAAAAAGACAAATTTTGTTTATGCTATAATAAAAAAAGCCCAGCAGGAAAAAGAAATAAAAGTTGTAAACGATATATATATGTCTCCAACATATACTTACGATTTAGCAAACAAGTTGTGGGAGTTGTTCCGAGAGAAATTTCCTTATGGTATATATCATCTTACAAACTCAGGATATTGTAGTTGGTACGAGTTTGCAAAAACAATTGTTGAAATAAAAAAGTTAGATGTTGAAATACTGCCAGTTTCATATAAAGAATATACCAACCGAGCAAAAAGACCTTTATGGAGTGTTCTCGGGACAAAAAAAAATATTATCTTAAGACACTGGCGTGATGCAGTAGAAGAATTTCTTTATAATTGTTGAAAAAGTATTTGAAAACTTGTATTAAGTTATATAGTGAGAAAGAAAGGTGAGTATGTGTTAGCAGGTGGGTGAAATTTTATATTCTAATCACTGATTACTGGTTACAAAATTTCATAAATTATGTATCAGCAAAACGCTAATTTTTTTAGTGCAATGATCGTATTGTTTTATAGATTTTATATTGAGGGATTTTATTTGCTACTACTAATTACTGGTTACTAAAATTACTTAATGAAAAGTTAACAGAACTTAGTTAAAAAGGAGGGAGATTTTATGTCAAAAGAAGAAAAACTTAAAGCTTTGAACTTAGCAATATCACAGATTGAAAAAGAATATGGGAAAGAATCTATTGTGAAGCTTGGTGAGAAAAAAAAGCTCGAAGTAGAAGTTATTCCTACCGGAATTTTATCACTTGATTTAGCATTAGGTGTTGGAGGTGTTCCTAAGGGAAGAGTAATAGAGGTTTTTGGTCCTGAAGCGTCTGGTAAAACTACGCTTGCATTAACAATTGCTGCTGAAGCACAAAAACAAGGTGGTATTGCTGCAATGATTGATGCTGAACATGCGTTTGATCCTAATTTTGCAAGAAAGTTGGGTGTAGATGTTGAGAATATATATGTTTCTCAACCAGATTATGGAGAACAAGCTTTAGAGATTGCAGAAACACTTGTGCGTAGTGGTGCAGTTGATGTTGTTATAATAGATTCTGTAGCTGCTTTGGTTCCTAAAGCCGAGATTGAAGGTGAAATGGGAGAAGCACAAATTGGTCTTCAAGCACGACTTATGTCGCAAGCGTTAAGAAAACTTACTGCTGCAGTGAACAAGTCAAAGTCGGTTATAATTTTTATAAATCAAATAAGACATAAAATAGGTGTTATGTTTGGTTCGCCAGAAACTACTACTGGTGGGTTAGCATTAAAATTTTATGCTTCGGTTCGTCTGGAAGTAAGAAAGTCTGACAGTATAAAATTAGGTGATGAAATTGTAGGTTCTTGGGTAAAAGTAAAGGTTGCAAAAAACAAAGTTGCAGCACCTTTTAAAGAAGCATCTTACGAGTTTTATTATGACACAGGTATTGATAAAATTGGATGTTTGTTAGATGTTGCAGTAGAAGAAGGATTGATAGAAAAAGCAGGTTCTTGGTATACTTATAAAAATGAAAAATTAGGGCAAGGAAGAGATCAAGTAAAAAATTATTTAAAATCAAATGAACAGTTGGTAAAAGAGTTAGAAGAAAATATAAAGAAAAAGTTTTTTAGTTCAAACAAAGATGATGAAGTTCAAGAAAAAAAGAAATGAGTATTTTATAGAAAGAATTCTTAATGAGAATTTTAATTGTATCACATACTTTTCCTTACCCTCCTAATGAAGGAATTAAACTGCCGTTGTATAATCTCATCAAAGAATTTTCAAAAAACAATGAAGTTTCACTAATAAGTTTTATTTTTGAAAAAGAAAAAATTTTTATTGATGAAGTTAAGAAATATTGTAAGGAATTAGAGATAATATTTTTTAAACCATCAAAAAATATTTTGAAAATATTTTATAATATTTTTTTTGAGTCAACTCCGTATAATGTTAAACAATTTTTTTCTTTAGAGTTTAAAGAAAAACTCTTAAGTTTAACTAAAAAAATAGATTTCGATATTATCTTTTTTGATTTTTTAACCACAGCAATATATAGCGATTTTATTATAGATAAGAGATTTGTCAAATTTTTACATTATCATGATGCTATGAGTATGTTGTTTTATAGAAATTTTTTTTCAGATAAAAATATTCTAAGAAAAGTTTATTGGTATTTCCAGTATAGAAAAATATTGTCTTTTGAAAACAAGTTTAACAATATGTTTGACAAAATTACAGTTGTAGCAGAAAAAGATAAACAATGGCTTGTTTCAAAAAGTAAAATAGAAGAAAATAAAGTTGAAGTTATACCAAACGGTGTAGACATAGAATATTTTAAAGTCTTTAAAGAAGAAATTTTGAAGTACAAAAAAGAGCTAAAAATTTTTTCGCCATCTATACTTTTTCGTGGTATAATGAATTTTAGGCCTAATATAGATGGGTGTTTATGGTTTTTAAAAAAGGTTTTTCCTATTTTAAAAAAATTAATTCCTGAGATTAAATTTTATATAGTTGGTCCTAATCCATCTAATGAAATATTAAGATATAAAATCGAAGATGTTATAATTAAAGGATATGTGGAAGATTTAAGATTTTATATAGCAAGTTGTGATATCAACATTTGTCCAATGATAAGTGGTTCAGGGATAAAAAACAAAATTTTAGAATCGCTTGCAATGGGTAAACCTTCAGTAATAACTTCTATTGCTTGCGAAGGTATCCCTGAACTTAAAGATGGTGAAAATGTGTTGATTGCAGACACACCACAAGAGTTTGCTGATAAGATTATCCTTCTTTTTAAAAACAATGATTTGTACCAGAAAATTGCATATAACGGTAGAAAGTTAGTAGAAAAAAATTATACATGGGAAAAAGCAGTAAAGAAGTTTTACAAATTATTTGAAGAATTGTCTAGAGGAGATTCTACTTTATGAAACTTTCTATACTAATTCCTGTTTATAATGAAGAAAAAACTATCTCAGATGTTATAAAAAAACTGTTGAGTATAAATTTTGGTATTGATAAAGAAATAGTTGTGATAGACGACGGTTCAACAGATAATACTGTGAATATTTTAAAAAAATTGCAGAGTGAAAATTTTGAGTTTAAAATAATTTCTCATGAAAAAAACCAAGGTAAAGGTGCTGCAATAAAAACAGGAATAAAAAATTCTTCCGGAGATATTATAGCAATACAAGATGCTGATTTGGAATATAACCCAAAAGAGTTAAAAAATCTAATTAAACCGATACTGAACAATGAAAGTTTAATAGTTTATGGTTCACGGTTTTTAAAAGAAAATCCTGTGATATATAAAAAATATTATTTAGGAAACAAAATTATAAGTTGGATTATAAGTTTTCTTTTTAGATATAGATTAACAGATTCTTACACTTGTTATAAAGTTTTTCATAGGAAAGTTTTAGAAAATATAAATTTAGAAAGTAAACGGTTTGAAATAGAAGCAGAACTTACCTGTAAGTTTCTTAAATACGGGTATAAAATTTTAGAAATGCCAATAAGTTATGCTCCACGAAGTTTACAACAAGGTAAAAAAATTAAGTTCAAAGATGCTGTAATAGGATTAATAACTATACTTAAAATAAGGTGTTTTTAACCATGTGTGGTATTGCTGGAATATACAGTTTTTCAGATAAATTAGTAGCTGAAGATGTTATTAAAAAAATGTGTAATGTGATAATTCATCGTGGTCCTGATGAAGAAGGTATTTTTGTTGATAAAAAAATAGCTTTAGGCATAAAACGTCTTGCAATAATAGATCTTGAAACAGGCCACCAGCCAATTTTTAATGAAAACAAATCAATTTGTATAGTTCTTAATGGTGAAATATATAATTTCCAGGAACTCCGTAGTGACCTTGAAAAAATTGGACATAAGTTTTATACAAAAACAGATGTGGAAGCACTAGTACATTTGTACGAGTCTTACGGTGTTGAATGTTTAAAATATCTTCGTGGGATGTTTGCGTTTGCTTTGTGGGATAAAAATAACCAACGGCTGTTTTTAGCAAGAGACAGAGTGGGGAAAAAACCGTTGTATTATACTATCAATAATGGCAGGTTAGTTTTTGCTTCCGAGATAAAATCTATTCTTGAATATTTAAATTTTGTTCCTGAAATAAACCACCAAGCGATAGATCTTTTCCTTACTTACCAGTATATTCCTCAACCTATGACTATTTATAAAAATATTTTCAAACTACCACCTGCAAGTTATATGTTGTGTGATAAACAAGGAAACATAAAAATAGAACGATACTGGGATTTGGATTTTACAAAAAAACAAAAAATATCTTTCTATGACGCTTGTAGTAAAATAAAAGAAATTTTAACACAGGCAACAAAGTTGCGTCTTATAAGCGATGTACCGCTGGGCGCGTTTTTATCCGGTGGTCATGATTCAAGTATTATAGTAGGACTTATGGCTGAAAATTCTTCCACTAAAGTAAAAACTTTTTCTGTAGGATTTAAAGACCAAGATTTTTCTGAACTAAAATATGCAAAAATTGTAGCAAAACATTTCTCTACTGAACATACGGAAATTATTGTAGAACCTAAAATGGTAGAAATTTTGCCCAAACTTGTCTGGTATTATGACCAACCCTTTGCAGATACTTCTATGATACCGTCATATTATGTTGCAAATGTAACACGGAAATATGTAAAAGTAGCGCTTAATGGCGACGGCGGTGATGAAAACTTCTGTGGATATTTAAGATACCAAGCATTAAAACTCTCGTCGTTGTTTCCGCTTGAACTTTTAGGTTCTAAATTTTATCACACTTTAGGTAATTTCATACCGTTGATAGAAACAACTTCAGCAAAAAATAAATTCAGATATTTTAAACGATTTTTTACTGCATTAGGTAACCCTTTGCCTGTAAGAAATGTTTTATGGCATTGTTTTTTCTCTAACGAATTTAAAAATTTTGTATATTCAGAATTTATGAAAAACAAAATAAAAAATAATGCTTATGATTATCTTGTTGAAACTTTTTATTCAGCAAAAGCATATGATTTAATTGACAAAATCTCTTATACAGATATAAACACTTATTTAACTGAAGATTTGCTTGTAAAGATGGATATAGCATCAATGGCGAACTCGCTTGAAGCACGGTCACCATTTTTAGACCACAAACTTTTAGAATTTACTGCTTCCATACCGTCTAATTGGAAACTAAAATATGGGTTTAAAACAAAATATATACTTAAGAAAACTTTTGAAAAATTTTTACCACAACAAATTATTCACCGACATAAACAAGGGTTTGGTTTACCTATAGGCAGGTGGTTAAAAGAAGATTTAAAATGGTATGTCAAAGAAATTATTTTTTCTGAAAAATTTCAAAAAAGAAAAATTTTTAATTTTTCTAATGTAAAATTTTTAGTTGAACGACATTTTTCAGGTAAAGAAAATCACGGGTATAGAATTTTTGCACTTTTGGTTTTAGAATTATGGTTTCGCATTTTCGTTGACAAAGAAATTAAAATTTTATAGAAGAAAAATTTTACACTTGAAATTTATAGCTTAAAAAAGGAGTTTTTATTATGAACTTTCTTGTCACTGGAGGCGCAGGATTCATAGGTTCATTTTTAGTTGACGAATTGTTAAAAAGGAAACATAAAGTTGTAATATATGATGTTCTTGACAAACAGGTACATCTTGGTAAAATTCCATATTATTTAAATAAAAAAGCAAAATTTATCCAGGCAGATGTTAGAGATTATAATAAATTAAAAAAAACAATTGTAGAAGAAAAAATAGATATAATTTACCATTTTGCTGCCAAAGTAGGTGTTGGCCAATCACAGTATCAAATTAAAGAATATATGGATGTAAATGTTGGTGGAACAAGCAATCTTTTAGATATTCTCGTAAATAACAAAACAAATGTAAAAAAACTAATAGTAGCATCCTCAATGTCAACTTATGGCGAAGGTGTTTATTATTGTAAGAAATGTAAAATAGAGTTTCAACCGGAGTTAAGAACTAAACAACAACTTGATAAATGTATATGGGAGATTTTATGTCCAAAATGTAAAAATGTTGTAGAACCTAAACTTACGCCGGAAACTGCAAAACAGGTTTGTCATTCAATATATGCATTGTCTAAAAAAGTTCAGGAAGAGATGTGTTTAATAATTGGCAAAACTTACCATATACCAACAGTAGCACTAAGGTTTTTTAATGTTTTTGGTCCAAGACAGTCACTTTCAAACCCTTACACTGGTGTAGCAGCAATTTTTATGTCAAGAATAAAAAATAACAAACCGCCAATAATTTTTGAAGATGGGCTACAAACAAGAGATTTTGTGTATGTAGAAGATGTAGTTCAAGCATGTATACTCGCACTAAAACCACAGGCAGATTACAATGTATACAATGTAGGCTGTGCTAAACCTGTAAAAATTTTAGATGTAGCAACAACAATCGCTAAATTTTATAATTCAGATATTAAACCTGAAATAAGAAATAAATATCGCAAAGGAGATATAAGACATTGTATTGCAGATATCACAAAAATTAAAAAAGATTTAGGGTATAAACCAAAATTTAGTTTTGAAGAAGGGATTAAAAAACTTATCAACTGGGCAAAAACAGCACAAGCAAAAGATTTCTATGAACAAGCAGAGAAAGAATTAAAAGAAAAAGGACTTGTTTAATATATGAAAGTTTTAGTTACAGGTGGTTGTGGGTTTATAGGGACAAATGTTTGTTTGTTTCATTTAAAACATAAAGATGAAGTTGTATGTATTGATAATTTATATCGTAAAGGTGTAGAGTTTAATTTAAAATTGTTAAAAAACTTCTCTAACTTTAAGTTTTATAAAATTGACATTAGAGATAAAAAAAAGATTGAAAATGTTTTTAAACAATACAAGTTTGATATAATTTATCATCTTGCAGCACAGGTCGCTGTAACACTCTCAGTAGAAAATCCAGTTGAAGATTTTGAAATAAATGTTTTAGGAACATTAAATTTGCTTGAAGCTACAAGGAAGTATCAACCAGAAAGTTTCTTTATTTTTTCATCTACTAACAAAGTTTATGGTGGGATGGAAAATTTAAAAATTAAAGTAAAAAATGAAAAGTACTACTTAGTTGACTATCCTAACGGAATTGACGAAAATTTTAACCTTGATTTTCACTCGCCATATGGATGTTCAAAAGGTGCAGCAGAACAGTATGTTCGCGATTATGCAAGAATTTACAATTTAAAAACAATAGTTTTTCGCCAGAGTTGTATTTATGGACCATATCAGTTTGGTATGGTAGACCAAGGATGGATAGCTTATTTTTGTATTCAAGCGTTGTTAGATAAAGAAATAACGATTTATGGCGACGGAAAACAAGTCCGTGATGTGCTTTATATAGACGATTTAATAAAAGCATATTGGCTTGCATATAAAAATAATAAAAAAGTTAAAGGTGAGATTTTTAACATAGGCGGAGGAAAAAACAATACAGTTGGTATTTTAGAATTTATAAAATATCTTGAAAAAAAACTTGACAAAAAAATAAACTACAGGTTTGCCCCGTGGCGTCCCGGCGACCAAAAATATTTTGTCTCTGATAATAAAAAATTAAGAAAAATTTTGAACTGGTATCCAAGAATAGATTTAAATTCAGGATTTGAAAAATTGTTAAGTTGGTTAAAAACACACATAAAATATTTTATTTGATGAATAATAAAATAGATAAAAAAAATTTGTTTTTGTTATCTCTGTTTTTAATAGTAGGATTTTTCTTGAGGGTAATATATTTATATAAATTTGCTCCAAAAGACATCAACATTCCTAGTGGCGATGCTTCAGGATATCATATTTTAGCTTTAAATCTTCTTGAGTATAACCAACTTGCTTATGAAAAAGATAAACCAACTGCTCATAGGGAACCTTTATACCCTTTATTTTTATATTTTGTATATAAATTTATCGGAAAAAATTTAAATTCAGCTAGATTAATACAAGTTTTAATAAATGTTTTAAGTATCTCTCTAATTTATTTCATAGCGAAAAATTTGTTTGATAAAATCACGGGATTAATTTCAACTGCTATTGCTTCTTTTTGGCCAAATTTTATTTATTATACCGCTGCGGTTTTAAGAGAAACAGTGTTCACTTTTCTGTTACTTCTGTCAATTTTTTTATTAATAAAAAATATAAGAAATAAAACTCAATTTTTTATAAAACAGATCATTTTAGGTATTTTGTGTGCTTTGACAGCATTAACTAATAGTATAGGAATATTTATATTTTTAGTTATACTTATTTATCTTTTGGCGATTGGATTTTCTTTTAAAAAAATATTTTTTATTTTAATATCTTTTTTGTTTTTATATTCATTTTGGGTTTATCGCAATTATAAAATTTTTGGTAGTTTAGTTTTAGGTTCTACAAATGGTGGAAAAACATTTTGGGATGGAACAGATATAATACCTTTTGAAATTCGTGGATTGCCTGAAGAAAGAGATTTTTTTGAAAGAACAGATGATTATATAATAGGAGTTAGTATTAAAAATGAAGTTGAAAGAGACAAATTTTTCTACAAGAAAGCTATTAATTATTACATTACATATCCAGAAAAATTTTTTATTTTAGCAATTAAGAAATTTTTAAAATTTTGGCGGTTTTTGCCTCATAAAGGTAGAATATATGGAGTTAATGAAAAATTTATGTTTATTGTAGGATTAATTTATGTGCCAATTTTTGTTTTATTTATTATAGGGTTGTATATGTTCTTCAGTAAAACTTTTTCCCATGAGTCATTTATAATTCTTTTGCCAATAATATGTTTTTGTTTAATATATAGTATTTTTTGGTCACAAATAAGATACAGAATTCCGATTGAACCTTATATAATAATTTTGGCCTCATATAGTTTAAAAAGTTTATTTATAACCAAACAATTTAAATAAAGTAGAAAAGAGGTTTAAAAATATGAATATACAACTCGTAGATTTAGAAAAAGAATACAAAACTATTAAAAAAGAATTAAATCTAATGTTAGATAATCTTTTTAAAAAGTGCGATTTTATATTTGGCGAAGATCTTACATTGTTTGAAGAAGAGTTTGCAAAATATTGTAAAGTAAAATATGCTTTAGGAGTTGATTCTGGGACAGGTGCTTTAGAACTTGCCTTACGTGCAGTGGGAATTAAAGAAGGAGATAAAGTTATAGTTCCTGTGTTTACTTTTTATGCGACTGCGGCAAGTGTTTGTTATTTAGGAGCAAAACCAGTTTTTGTAGATGTGGAAGAAAATACTGGGAATATTGATGTGAACCAGATTGAATCTGTAGTGAAAAAAAATAAAAATGTGAAAGCGATAATTCCGGTACATCTTTTTGGTCAGCCAGTGGATATGAAGTCAATTCTAAACATTGCAGAAAAGTATAATTTGATAATAATAGAAGATGCAGCACAGGCACACGGTGCAAAATTTAAACTTTCAGATGGAAAATGGTATAGAACAGGCAGTGTAGGAATTTGTGGATGTTTTAGTTTTTATCCAGCAAAAAATTTGGGTTGTTATGGCGATGGCGGAATAATTACAACAAATGATAAAAACATAGCAGATAAAATTAAACTTATGCGCGATTATGGTAGAACTGAGAAATATGAACATCAATCAATAGGATACAACAAACGGCTTGATACTTTACAAGCAGTAATTTTAAGAGTAAAACTTAAATATTTAGATGAACGAAACAAAAAAAGAAGAGAGATTGCAAAACAATATATAAAACTTCTTGAAGGGTTACCTGTTAAACCGCTTGATATTAAAAATGATGTTGAACCTGTCTACCATATGTTTGTTGTAAAAGTTGGAAAAAGAGACAAACTTAGAGAATATCTTGCAAAAAAAGGTATTTCAACAGGGATACATTATCCAATACCGTTGCATTTACAAAAAGCGTTCAATTTTTTAGGATATAAAAAAGGTGATTTTCCTGTTAGTGAAGAACTTTCCCAAGAAGTATTATCATTGCCAATGTATCCCGAATTAAAAAAATATGAGATTGAATATGTGTGTAGTGCTATAAAAGAATTTTATAGATGAAAAAAAATATTATCATAGGCAAAAATTGTAAAATTGACAAAACAGCAAAACTT
>CALFVX010000018.1 GCA_937928765.1 uncultured Endomicrobiia bacterium | reverse complement strand
TGGTATTTTAAAAATTTTGTTTATATCAAAATTTTCATATTCTTTTTTAAATTTAGCAGAAGAATTTTTTATAATTCCCATACCACGCCATTCTCCATCTTCTTTGTCAAAAACTTCGCTTATTAATTTTTGTGCATAAATATTACCGTCATCTTTTACTACTCGTGTATATTCATTTTTTATTTGAGGTTTTTTATTTTTTATGATTTCAAGCAGAGTTCTTATTGAAATTACAATATCTACAGGTTCAAATCCTGTAATTACTCCTGACAAATTATATTTTTCTTTTATGAAATAATATGGTTTCACCCCTGTAATACTACTTAAATGTCCTGGAAGGATAAATCCGTCAACAGAAAAATTTTCTTTTTGTTTTTTGCTTATCATAATAACAGCTTCTAAAGCTTCTGGTAAGAAAAATTTATTTCCTAAAAGAAAAAATAAATTTTTTATATTTTTTTCTTTTGCTTCTTTTATAATACAGGCAATTGTAGGCATTGTTGTTTCAAAACCTATTGATAAAAAAACAATTTTTTTATTTTTATTGTTTTCTGCAATATTAATTAATTCTTGTGCAGAATATATGATTTTTATTTCTTTACCCAGAGATTTTTCTTCTTCTAGTGTTCCTGTATCTGATGGAACACGAAATAAATCTCCAAAAGTTGTCATAATTACATTTTTATAGTTTCTTATAATATAGAGTGCTTTCTCAATATATGTTTGTGGTGTTACACATACAGGACAGCCTGGTCCAGAAAGAAGTTTTATATTTTCAGGTATAATCTTCCTTATGCCATATTTAGATATTTGCATTGTATGGGTTCCACAAACTTCCATAAAATATAGATTTTTTTTGATATCTTTTGCTAAAGAATTTATTAATTCTAGTTCTTTCTTAACAATATTTAAATTTTTAAATTCTTTTAACGGATTTTTCATAAAAACTTAATAATAATTTTTATTTGGTGAGTGTTTATATTTACTATGAGATTAAGTTTTTCATCTCTTTGTATATTTTTATTGTTTCTAAAGCATCTTGAATGTCTAATTTTTGTAATACAAAACCAGTATGGATTATTACATAATCTCCAACTTTAATTAAATCTTTTACTAAATCAATTCTTGCTTTGTATTTTACATTTTCATATTCACAAATTGCAATATTATCTTTTATTTCCACAACTTTCATTGGTATTGCTACACACATGATTTTTTTCTCCTCCATAAATTTTTAAAAAATTTAATACTAAAATTTCATTCCCAAAGTTATTCCTAAAGATAAGTTGTTTGTAGGCAATGTGATATCTTTGTTTATTTTTGTTTCTTGGGTATTAAATGCACAAACTAAGTCAAAATTTAAAGTAAGAATTTTTATTCCTAAACCAAATGTATAAAGTTGATCATTGTTCATTTCTAAATTTTTTAAATATCCTAATCTCAAAATAGGAAGTATTGGCGGATTAATTTCTAATCCTAAAGAGAAATTTTTTATATCGTATCCTTCAACTAAAGTTTTGACTTTATTTAAATCACAATCTATTCCTAAAGTAAATATCTTAGAAGGTTTTATTGCAAAACCTAAAGTTAGTTGTCTTTGAAAAGTTAGTTTTTCTTCAGAAACATCAAAATCAAATTGTGGTTCTATTAGATTTTTTATTGCTAAAGCTAAATTTGTATCAATTATAGGTATTGGCAACTTGTAAATTGCACCTACATCTAATCCTATAGAAGAAACATTTTTAATAAGTTTGTTTTCTATATTTTGTAAATCTTTGAAATCAATTTCTTCTTGTTGTTGAAATACTTTAAAATCATAATATATTGTTTTTCCAAAAAGATATTTTAGTTTAGCGCCAACTATTAAATTTTCTATAACTTTTTGTGAATAACCTAATGCAATTTCAGTATAATTTATTCCTTTAAATTTAATTGCACTGTTATTGTTGTTAAATGAATTTTGAGAATTGTAAATATTGTTTATAAAATTATTTATTAAGTTCTGCAAATAAGGGTCATTTAATTGCGATACAGCACTTCTAATTTCACTATCAGATACACCATTATCTTTCGCTAAATTTATTAATGCATTTGCTATGCCTTCTTTGTTGTTTTTTATATCATTTGGTATTTCTACCCCCAAATATTCTAATGTGTATATTAACCAATCAGTTACATTTATAAGTTCGTTTCTTGTATCTTCTAATTCTGGATAGTTTAGTGTGTTTGTTGTTATAATAATACCTTCATTACTTACGTTTGCAAATTTTAAAGTTTTTGAAATAGGACTAATAGCAGAAGATAATGCTGTGTTTGTACTCAAACTAAAACCCGGATCTATAGAAGGTTTTAATCCTATATTTGTAACATTCCTAACACTGAAAGCAAAATTTTTTATTTTAATTCCTAAAGATCCGTTTAGTTGTCCTAATAAACCTTTTCCTGGTTGATTTATTTCTACTAAATTTTTTATTCCGTTAAAAAAAGCAGCAATTTGGGTTATATCTATACTTCTAGCTTGTTGTTGTGCTTGTATAATTTGGTCATATTTCTCTTTTGTTTCAATGATTTGGTTTGCATTATAAAGTATGTCTCCTGTAAAATTTAAACTAGCTAGTAAGTCTAATTTTAAATCAAAATTGTTGCCCCCATATAATCCAGCAGGGTTGGAATAAATAGAGTATAAATCACCATTTATTGCTGTATAAGCAGAACCTAATGCAAGAGTTTTGTTTCCCAAATCAAGTTGTGTAGCAAAAATTTTTGTTATAATAAAAAATAAGAAAAATATAATTATTTTTAATTGTATATTTTTTATCATAAGTTTTTATTTCTCCTTTTTATTTAATTTTTACAATAACCTGTGCTACATGTGCACGAACATTTTCATCTTTTAAAGCTAAAAGCAAAGCTGGTATTGCAGGTCTTCCTATATTTCCTAACGCTTCACATGCATAACGTCTTACTAATTCATGCGGATCTTTTAAAGTTTTAAACAATGCAGGTATAGCCTTTGGATCTCCTATAAGTCCTAAAGAAATTGCTGCTTTCATTCTTGCAGTAGCTGAAGGATCTTCTAAAGCTTTTATCAACGCAGGAACTGCTAATTTGTCTCTTAGGTGGCCTAACACACCTGCTACTGTAACCCTTACTTCTTCTGATTCATCATTTAATGCTTCTACTAAAACCGGAACCGCTTTTTTGTCACCAATTTGTCCTAACGCAATTGCTGCTTTTTCTCTTACATATTTTGATGGATCGCTAATTAAAAGCATTATTTGTTTTAACGCTTTTTTTTCTCTCATTTTACCTAAAACTTCACAACTTATTGCTCTTACAAAAGGATCTTTGTCAGATAAAGATTTTATTAATGCATCAACACTTTTTAATGACAATTCTACAATTGTTTGTTTTGCTATATTTGGTGTAGAGCAAGATATTTGTTGTTCATTACCTATTTTGATTTTATCTATTTTTTTAAATAGATTAAATGGAATTTTTATTTTCATAATTTTAGAAATCCTCCAAAATTGTTTTTTAAAATTTTACAAAAGGGTTATGTTGTTTTTCTTTTTTTAGATAGCAATAATTATTATGTCCGGGTAAAAACATAGTTTCTTCTGGTAAAGAAAAAATTTTTTTCAACGATTCATCTAACATATCTATATTGCCGGTAGGAAAATCGGTTCTTCCTACAGAACCGCAAAAAAGTGTATCTCCACTAAATAAAATGTTGTTGTTTTCTAAATAAATACAAATACTGCCAATAGTATGTCCTGGTGTATGAAGAATTTTTATTTTCTGTTTTCCGCAATAAAAAGTTTCTTGGTCTTTAACCTTCTTCCATTTTATAATATCAAGATTTTTTATACATTTTTCACCTAAAAATAATGACAAATTTTTTTGGTTATCAACTACAAGTGGATATTCTTCTTGATGAATGATCACTTCTACAGGAAAAAATCTTATAATATCTTCTAAACCTTTAATGTGGTCATAATGGGAATGAGTTAACACAACTTTTTCTATATTTAATTTATTTCTTTCTATAAAATTAAAAATTTCTTTAGTTTCTCCACCGGGATCTATAATAATAGCATTGTTTGATTCAGAATCTTTATAAATATAACAATTTGTAGCAAATTCGTTTACTACAAAAGAAAATATTTGTTTGTTATTCATAAATTTTTAAAAATTTCGTCTAATGTTTTTATTACAAAATCAATATCTTTTTTTGTTATTATTAGTGGGGGTAAAAATCTTAAAACTTTATCTTGGGTTACATTTATTACAAGACCATTTTTTAAACATTCTTCAACAATTTTTCTTGCTGGGAAATTTAGTTCCATTCCTAGCATAAGACCAACTCCACGAACTAATGTTATAAAATTATATTTATTTTTTAATTCTAAAAGATTTTTATAAAAATATTCACCTACAACCTTTACTTGGTTTAATAAATTTTTATTTAATTTTTTTAGCACATAAAGTGCAGCTGAACAAGCAATTAAATTACCACCAAATGTTGAACCATGATCGCTATAATCAAAAATTTCAGAATATTTTTTATCTACAATAGTTGCAGCTAAAGGTAAACCGTTTGCAATACTTTTTGCTAAAGTTATAATGTCTGGTTTTGTATCATAATATTGATATGCAAAAAGTTCACCGGTTCTACCAAAACCTGTTTGTATTTCATCAAAAATTAATAATAATTTGTTTCTTTCACATAAAAATCTTAATTCTTTTAAAAAACTTTTTTCTGCAGGGATAATTCCTCCTTCACCTTGTATAGGTTCTAGCATTATTGCTATTGTTTTTTTATTTAATAGTTTTTTTACTGAATTTATATTATTAAATTCAGCATATTTAAATCCTTCTAATAATGGTTGAAATCCTTTATGGAACTTGTCTTGTCCGGTAGCAGTAATTGTTGCAATTGTCCTTCCATGGAAGGAATTTTTAAAAGTTATAATTTCGTATCTTTTATCTTTGATGCCATATTTTCTTGCCAATTTTATTGCACATTCGTTTGCTTCAGCTCCTGAATTTGAAAAAAATACTTTTGAAGGAAATGTTTTTTTTATAAGTTCTTTTGCAAGAGTTAATTGTGGTGTTGTATAGTAAAGGTTGGAACAATGCCATAATGTTTTTATTTGGTTGTTAACAATCTTAATTAATTCTTTATCACAATGTCCTAAATTACAAACACTTAGTCCTGAAAAAAAATCGAGATATTTTTTTTTGTTATTGTCATACAAGTACTTACCTTTACCTTTGACAAACAAAACATTATATCTTTTGTATGTTTTTAAGAAATATTTTTCAAATCTCTTATAATTCATTGTTTGAATTTATTATGATTTTAAAATTAAGATAAAATGGAGATGGCCGGATTTGAACCGGCGACCTTCCGCGTGCGAAGCGGATGTTCTCCCAGCTGAACTACATCCCCATTTTTAATGTAATACAAATTGTGAGTTATAAATACAAGATATGATTTAAATTTTATTCATAAGATAAAATTTGGATAACAATTTTTACAATTTCAGGATCAAATTTGCTAGCAGTTAATTGTTGTAGTAATTTTATTATTTCATCTTTTGAAGTATTATTAATCTTTAATTCTTCAACATATTCTGCGACAGCAAGAATTCTTGCTCCTAAAGGAATTTGTTCTGCTTTTAATCCTTCTGGGTAGCCAGTTCCATCATAGTTTTCATGATGATATTTTATTATAGAAGATATATTTTTCAACAGGTTGATTTTATCAACAATTTCTTTTCCTATTAAAGTATGCTTTTGTTCTATTTTGTTTCTTTCAATAATATCAGCATTGTCAATTTCTAATCTAAATTTTGAAGATAAATATCCAATATCATGTAATAAAGAGCCAAAATAAATATTTTTATATTCTTCCGATTTAGCATCTATATTTAACATTTTTGCTATCATTGTGGCAGTTTGTGTTATTTTCCAATACATTCCAATAGGTTTTGATTTGAAATTTTCTATAGCAGAAACTAATATCTCAGTAATATTAGTAAAAAAATTTCTTTGGTTTTCTGAGAACTTAGCATTTGAAATTGTTACAGAAGCAAGTCCTGCTAGGCTTTCTATCAATTTTTTATCTTCTTCATTATATTCTTGATTATTTTTTTTATTCAACACTTCTAAAACACCGATTACTTCAATATTTTTTTCTTGTGAAGTTGTTAGCATAGGAGCAGCTAATATTGATTTTGTTTTAAATCCACTTTGTATATCAACTTTACCAGTAAATCTTGGATCTTTTGAAACATCATTTATTATTTCTGTTTTTTTTGTTAAAACAACATTTCCAGCAATACCTTCATTAAGTTTTATCTTTATTTTTTTAACTACAGTACCTTTTTCTCCACCGGCTGTTTTGAAATATAAATGTTGTTTATCTTCATCTATAAGCATAATAGAGCTTGCTTCAGAATTGGTTAGTTTTTCTGCTGTTTCTGCAATACGTTTTAAAAGAGTATCGAGATCTAAAGTAGAAGATAAATTTTTTACAATTTCAAATATTTCTTCAAAACTATTTTTTGAATCAATCATAAATCTCTCCAAAATTATAAATTTATAATTTATTTATCTTTGGCATACATTAAGTATTTCTGCATATGTAGTTATACCTTTTGTAACTTTTATTAAACCATCTTCTAAAAGTGTTCTCATACCATTTTTTACAGCAACATCACGAATCCTTTTTGCAGAAACTTCTTTTAAACAAAGCTCTCTTAATTCTTCGCTCATCACTAGTAATTCATGTATAGCAGTTCTTCCTTTCATTCCAGTGTTTCCGCATTTCCTACATCCTATAGATTTCATAAATGTTGCATTAGAATAATCAATTTTGTGTTCATCTAAAATTTCTAGCAATTCTTGCGCAGGATTTTTGTCTTGTTGTTTACATTCATTACAAAGTGTGCGGATTAACCTTTGTGCTAAAACACATTCTAGAGTGTTTGCTATAAGATAAGTAGGTGTACCCATTTCGTATAATCTCGCTACTGCAGATGGTGCATCGTTTGTATGTATTGTAGAAAGTACTAAATGTCCTGTTAACGCTGCCTCCATTGCAACCTGTGATGTTTCTTGATCGCGGATTTCTCCCACCATTATAATATCAGGATCTTGTCTTAAAAATGCTCTTAATGCAGTAGCAAAATCAAATTTTTTATCACCCATTTTTAAATCAGGATTAATTGGTACTTGAACAACACCATCAAGTTCGTATTCTACAGGATTTTCTGCAGTAAGAATTTTTTCAGTAGGATCTTTAACTTTTTGTAATGCTGCAGTTAAAGTAAAAGATTTTCCAGAACCTGTAGGTCCACAAACAAGTATTAATCCATAAGGACGATGAAGTAGTTGAATAAATTTTTCTAAAGTATCAGGCAGAAATCCCAAAGATTCTAGTGGCATATTAGCGCCTGACCTGTCTAACATACGCATTACAACACTTTCACCATATATTGTAGGCACAATATTTACTCTGAACTCTAATGGCATACCTTTTGCTTTAACTTGTAATCTGCCATCTTGTGGTATTCTTCTTTCAACTATGTTCATATTACACATTATTTTAATTTTTGATATCAAAGCATTTTTAAAAGTTATTGGTATTTTAAAAGAAGCCTTTCTTAGTAGTCCGTCAACTCTATATCTAACAATAATTTTTTTATCAAAAGGTTCTATATGAATATCAGAAGCTTTTAATCTCACAGCTTCAAGGATAAGTGCATTAACAAGTTTTTCAACTTCTGGAGCTGAGGCATCTACCTGCATTATATCAGCAACTTCTTGCTGTTTTTGTTGTTCAATAGATATTTCTCCTGAAACATCTAAACTTGCAAGCAACTCTTGAGTAAGTTCTTGTGCGTCTTCTATTATTTCTTCTTTTGAAATAGTTGATATTTGTGTAATATCTTCTTGTAATTCTTTGTTTTCTTCTTTGCCATATAGTTCTTCTATTTTTTCTTTTATATCGTCATAAAGTGCTAAATAAGGAATAACTTTTAATCCTGTTCTAAACTCTATATCTTCTATTGCAAAAAGATTTCTTGGATCAGCCATTGCTATAAACAAAAATTCTTCTTCTTTTGAAAAAGGTATTAATTTATTTCTTTTACATGTTTCAACAGGAACAATTTTTGTTATATCTTTATCAATTTCTAAATTTTGTAAATCAACAACTTTTATATTCCATTCAACAGATAAAATTTTAAGTAGCTTATTTTTATCTACTTTTTTATTGTTTACAACATATTGTTGAAGCATCACCCCAACTTTCTCTGCTTCTTTTAGTATTTGTTCTACTTCTTGTTTATTAAAACCAAAATGTTCTACTAAAATCTCGCCTACAGTTTTTTTTCTCATAAAATTTGTTTTATTAAATCTTTTTTAGGAAATAAATATAACTCTTTAGAACCTTCTTCTGATAACCATAGATATTTTTCATCTATTAAAAATGAAGATATCGTTTTTTCTAAAACGAAATTTGTTTTATATGAATTTTTTATTTCTGAATAATTTTTTAATTCATAAAAAGTTCCCTCTTTATCTAATAACCAAACTTTGTTTTTATAAGAAGAAATACATATTAAATCTTTTTTTACAGCAATGTTAACAGATTCTATTTCTTTTAGCTCGCTATTATACAAAATAATTTGCTGTTCTTTTGCATCCAGTAATAGAATAAAATTTTTATAATTAACTATACCTAATGGATTTGTTTTAGACAAATCAATTGATTTTACTAAAATGGGTTTTGTTTGCGTTGTGCTAAACTTATAAATTTTTTTGTTCCATCCATCTAAAACAAATAGATTTTTTTTTATAAAACATACTGAAGTAGGAATTATATTGTCTTTGTGAAATTTTATTATATTTGTAACACTTATTTTATTTTTTATTTTTTTATAAAACAAAATTTCTTGTGAAATCCAACAACTTAAAACTAATTTATCTTTAAATTTAGTTATACTAGAAATAGATTCTTGTTGTGTTTCTAATATCATTTTAATTTGTTGGTTTAAGTTATAAATTCTTTTATATTCTACAGTTAATAAAATAATCAGCGTTAAGATAGAAGAGAGAATTAAAAAATACTTTAATATAGATTTTGATATTTTATATTTTTCAAAAATTGTTGCTGCGACTGATCCTTTTAATTTTGATTGTTCATTATAAATAGGTATACTTCCTACTGTATAAAATTTATTATTGTATAGGCTTTTTTCTTCTGTAATTTGTTTAAATTTTTGTTGTGAAAAATCATTTTTTTTTATTAATTCATTTAAATTTTTTTTAGCTTCTAAATATTTAGGGTTTAATCTTAATGCTGTTTCAAATTCTATTCTTGCTTCGTTTAAATAACCTTTCTTTGCTAAAGCTTTACCTAAAGCGTTGTGTACATCTGAATAATCAGCCCCGTATTCTATAGCTTTTTTGTATTCTTCAATAGCAATATCTAGTTCGCCAGTAGACTCAAATACTCGTCCACGATAATAATGTTTTATTGCTTCTACATTTATATCGTTTTTTCCCATATTTTTTATTGTGTTGAAAATTCTATATCAACATTTGTTCCTTCATTGAAGATAGAATTAATTATTATTTTAGCATTAAACATTTTTAAAAACCAAAATGCTTTAAATAATCCTATACCGAAATGTTTTTCTGTTTCTATTTTTGTAGTAAAAAACAAATTAAAAACTTTTGAAATTAAATGTTCTGGTATACCAACACCATTGTCTTGTATAGTCAAAACAATTTTTGTTTCTTCTTGTCTAAGTTTTATAGCAATTATGTTATTTGGGTTAGGTTCTAAAAACGCTTCTATAGCATTTAAGATTATTTCTTCGATAACATCAGATAAAATTTGTGTGTCAGCTAAAATAAAAATATTATCTTTTAGTTGAGACTGATCAATTGTTATATTTTTAGATACTAAATCTGAATAAAATTTTGTTATTAATGAAGAAACTACTGCTTTTATTTCAACTTTTTGAATATTAACAGAAGAAATTTTTAATTTTTCAATAGTAGTACTTATAGCATCTCTTATTCTTAAAAATTCTTTTTGTATAATAATAATTTTTTTATTTGCAGGATGACCATTTATATTTTCTTTTACAAGTTCAAACGCTTCATTTATTACTCCTATAGATGTACGAAAATATCTAACTGTTTCTATGAGAACTTCTTTAAGAAGGTTAATATGCGAAATTATACAATCTATGTTATCTTTTAATGTTTTAGATTGTTTTTGTTCTTCTGAAGTTAAGAAATTTATTTTTTCTTTTAAAGATTTGTTTTCTGTTTCAAGTTCTGCAATTTTTTTTAACATTTCAACTACTGATTTATCTCGTTCTAATGACAAACTTGAAATACGAGATATTTGTTGGTTTTGTGTAGTTTTCAATTCTTCATATTTATTGAATAAATTATTAATTTCATCTTGTAATTTTTGTATAACTTTTTCTTTTTCATGTATAATTGTTTCATAACCTTTAGTAATTGTTTCTAACAACATATTTTGTATTTCAGAAAAAATAGATGGTGAGATATTGTTAGTAAATGTTTGATTTTCTATATTTAACAACTGTGCAGAAACATTTGATTTTTTTTGTTGTATTTCTTCAGTTAAATTCTTTATTTTTTGTCTAATTTTTTCAATTCTTAATTTTTCTTGTTCAACTAATTTTTCTAATTCTTCGTTTTTTGTCATATATTTTTCCTAAATAATTAAAAATTCAATAATACAACAATTTAACAATTTTTTTATGGTATTTCAAGTTCGACTCCAGGAATAAGCTGCCCTCTTATAATTTTATCTTTGTTAACATTATAAATTTTTTTCCATAAAGATGGATCACCATAATATTTTTCTGCAAGTTTTGGTAATGTGTCACCCTCTAAAACTTTATGATATCGTTTTTTAGGTGTAGTATTTTGTAGTGAAGGTACAGATAAAGATTGTTGTGTTTTTGTTGGTTGTTGTTGCATATTAGTTTTTTCTTTTAGTTTGTCCTCTAGCTTTTTTAATCTTTCTAATAATTCTTCTAAATAGCCTGATGTAGGAAGAATTTGTGTTTCAGTGGGTTGTGGTTTTTCTAAAATTTTTTCTTTTAATACTTTTTGTTCTTCTATTTGTTTTTTAAGTTCTTCTATTTGTTGTTCTAATTTTAATTTTTCTTTCATTAAAAAATCGTATTCTTCTTTAGAGACTTTTTCTTCTTTTATATCTATTGGAACAAATCTGTAATTTAAAGAAATATAATGTTGGCCACCAAAATCAAGTTTGTTCATTAAATCTAAACCGAAACAATAACTTATATCTACTAATTTTGTTTGAATGCTAAAACCTAAAACTGCACGGATTAAGTCCCTACTACCATAACTGCCACAAAATGATGGCGAAAGTTTTATTTTATCAAATACAATAAAATCATATTCAAATGCTAAATTTGTAATATAGTCTTTTTTTGTTGATAAATCAAATTTTACTGAAGGATAAATTTTCAATCTTTCATTTTTATATCTATAACCAAAATTTAATACTAAAGGCAATAATTCTTTTGTGTAAAATCCTGTATCTGGTTGGTTTATGTTTTCTATTGTTAAACCAAAATAATTTTGTTGATCAAAAATATAAAGTCCACCTAATGAAAGACTAAAATATCCTTTTTCGTTTCCGCTTAAAAATACAGGATTTTGTATCATATATTCATCTAAATAATATTTTTCTTTGTCATAAAAAAATTTAATTCCAAAAGCATATTTTGATTTTTCTTTTAATATGCGACCATAGGAAATTATAATTTTGTCTCTTATATACCATTCTTCAATACCGAATTGATTAAAAGAAAATCCAATACCGCTATTTAGAAATTTAAAACTTAAGCCAGCTGTGTTGTTTAAAAATTTTGTTTTATCAGTAAGATTAGGATATAATATATGATAACTTATAAAAATTTCTGTAACTTTTATATTCCACAATCCTGCTGGATTTGTAGTTAAAGTATATATAGAAGAATCTTTTGCTGGATTATCACCTAATCTAAAATTTTCTGCTGTAAAGCTTAATTCATCATATGAGAAAGCACATTTTGATATCCATAATACTGTAAAAAAAATTATAAAATTTTTGTTTTTCATATTTTAAATTATTTTGCAACAATTATACTTCCACTAAAAACTTTATCTTTTATTTTGATTTTATAAATATAAATTCCTTTAGGAACAAACTCTCCTGATTCATATTTCCCATCCCAACTTAAAACATTATTTTCACACTTAAGTTTTGCAACAAATCTTAAATTTAAATCATAAACTTCTCCTTCTGGTTGATATGCTGTGGGATTATAGAGTACAAAATTAATTTTTTTATCTACAGTAGCTGTTGGTGTAAAAATTTTTTTAGGATAGATATTTATTATTTCTATATCTGTTGGTAAACTTATAATACGTACCGCATATATTGCAGGTGTGGTTATTTTTGAATTTATATAATTTATGTTATATTCAGTATTCACAAAAATATATTCTATGTTGTTATATAAAAACAATGTAGGTTTTAAGTAATTATTTGTTTGTGATATAAGCGATTGAATAGAAGTTTTCTTCGAAGGCGAATAAGAATTAATTGTTTTTTCAATATTTATTTCAAAGATTATAGGTTCAGAAAATTTATATTTTATTTCTTTTTGTTCTTTTATAACACTTATTTTATATTTACTTAACATATTAAGCCTTTCAAATTCTATATCTGAAACATTTAGAGTAGAAATGTTAATTTTAGCATTTAAATTTTTGATTTCGTCATAAGTATTTTTGGGAACTGTTAGTTTTAATTCTTGGGTGTAAATTATTCTACTACCTTTATTATATGTTGTTATAACTTCATCACAAGGTGCACTTTCTATTCCTCCTAAAGCTACTGTTTTAATTATATAATAATAAGTAGTAGATTTATCTTCGAAGTAATCTATGAAATAATTTATTGAAGAAGTTTTGAAGTCATATTTTGATAAACTGTTGAACACTTCTTCATAATTTGTTGAGCGGTATATGTTGTAGCCAAGAATATCGTTTGCTAAAGTTCCATCGGTGTAGGTAAAAACTGGTGTCCAAGATATAAAAATTTTATAATCGTCAATATCAAATTTTTTGATTTCAACTTTTTGAGGTATGTCAATTTTAGATATAATAAATTTGTTAAATGTTGGGTAACCTTCAACATTGTCATCATCAATTGCTATAATTTTTAAATAATAGGTAATATTCTGTATAAGTTTTGTTTCAATTTGGTAATAGTTTGTTGCAACAATTTTATCCAATATAAGATCTGTTTGTTGAAATGTTCCAGTCGAATATAATATTATATCATTTTGTGAAATTTGTATTTTATATTTTTCTATAATTCCGTTTTCATCTTGATGTCCCTGATGTTGCCATTTTATTTTTGGTGTTCTTGTATTGAATCTATATTCATCTGATTCTGGTGAAATAATTTTTACAGGTTTTGGTGTAAAATAAGGAATATAAAATTGTGAAGCATATGTAGATGAACCTTTATCACGAGTATCATATGCGATTACTTTCCAATAATAAGTAGTTAACATTGCTAATTTTGTATCCAATGTATAATATGTTTGTGGATGGTAAACTGTTATTGTAATTGAAGAAGAGAAATTTGAATAAGAAGAAATTATAATTTCATATCTGTTTATATCATCATCATCATCTTTTGCTTGTGTCCATTCAAGTTTTGGTTTTCTTGAAAATACCCAACTCATATTTGTAGGCGAACTCAAATTAACTCCGTATGGTGGATCGTTTGTTTGATCATAGAAGAAATAATATGTGGTTGATGTTTTTATTCCTGAAGAATTTTTAACTTCAACCCACCAGAAATATGTTGTATTTTCTTGTAATGAAAATGTTGAGTAATAAATTTTTTTATCTTTTGCTTCATAGAAATTATCGTAAGGTCCTGAAGAAAAGCTAAAAGAATAAATATTATTTGATGTAGAAGCAAGATATATTGTATAGTCTAAACTTTTCCACCATTCTGTTTTATTTGCAGAGCTCCATATGAATTCTACTTGTGGATATGATGAAACTCTAACAAATTTATTTTCATTTGTAGGCCACAGAAGTTCTATATCATCAGGAGCTTCTGTTGTAAGATCAACTATAAAATTATAACTTGATGAACTTTTTCTAAAAAGTCCAGTTTTATCATATGCTTCTACCCACCAACAATATTCTGCGTTTTCTTGTAGATTAGAGACATCAAATATATAACTTATAGTGTTACTATCAACTATAATAGTATAGGTTGAAACACCAACAACATATCCTTCTTTTGTAGAAATACAAAGTTTATAAGAGTGGACATAATCATAAGGGTCAGGATCAGTAGTTGAATTCCAACTAAATATTATATTTTTTTGTTTAATTATTCCTGAGGTTGTGTGGATATCAAAACTATTGGGAGGTTCTGAAGAATAATTTACATAAAATGTTGAAGTAGAGTAAGTTTCTTCTTGCCAAGGATCTTTTGCTTTCACTCGCCAGTAATATAATAAGTTGTCTTCAAGAGGTGAAAAAAAAGGATAATTTATTGTAACAGTACTCCCAGAAGAGATATTATTAAAAATAAAACCCCCACTTGAAAGTTTAATATAAAAATTTTGATAAGTTGAAATTTCTATATCAAAAGTTAATTCATCAGCATCTGGATCATATTGATATTCCCATTGAAAAATAGGTTGTGAAGAAAATATTACATCTCCGTTAATAGGACTAACTAATTTAAATTCATACGGTGGTAGATTTTGTAAATAAAAATCTTCTATGCTAGATTGTCGAGAGTTGTCATATTTATCATAAGCTATTACATACCAGAAATGTGTAGTTCTTGGTTTTAAAAAGTCGAAGTTTAAATAATAATATGTATTGCTTGTCCATAGAAAAGTTGTGAATTCTTGTTGAAAATTTGAAGATGTGCTTATAACTAAAGTATAACTTGAAATTATAGGATCGTAAAGATCAGGATCTGTAGACAATTGCCAATAAAATGTAGGATTATATGTCTGTATATTGACGGTTCCTGTTGGATAATATAATAAAAACTCGTTTGGTGGTTGGTTTGAAATGTAAAAACTTCCTGTGGTTGTAGAAATTCCATAAGGTTTGATCTCTTTTGCAATTTCTATATCTAAAGAAGGATTTCCTGCTTTTTCCCATTCATCTTTACCCCAACTAAATACTTGCCAATAATAGGTTGCACCTGGAGACATATCTTCCCAATTAAAATCATTAAAATTTATAGTATAAGAAGTAAATTCTGTAGAAATCCATATTGTTGCTTTTTGGTTTAGCTTTATTGTGAACCATTCTTCAATAGAGTTTGGTAAGTAAGAGGAAACGATCAAAAGATAGTAAGTAGTATAATCTAGCGGATCCGGGTCGAATGCAGATTCCCAATAAAATGTTACAGGACCTTTAAGTGTTTGAGGATTTACAGATGTAGTGGGTTTTATTACTGAATATCCAAAAGGCGGATCAGAAGAAAAATTTATTCTAAAATAAGAAACAGAAGAATATAATACAGAATCATTCCACGGAGGACCAAAATCTAAATTATACGGTCTTATTGCTCTTACACACCACCAATAAGTTGCGTTTTCTATAAGTTTTAAATCTTTACCTCCAGCAGTTGCTTCTTCTATCATTTTTGTTATTTCAGTTGAAACAAAAAAATCCCACGATGAAAAGTATATCTGATATGGAGGCGAACCTAACGGATTTGTTTCTGCTCTCCATAAACCATCATTTAAATTATGAGGTTCTTCAGAATATGAAGAAATAAATATGCCATATTCTTGTATACCATCTTCAGGGTCAGGATCAGAAGTTGCTTCCCATTGAAGTTTTATTGGAAGTTGTGTAAAAACAGTTCCTATTGTTGGTGATGTGATTTTAAACTCATAAGGAAGTTCATCTTTTTGATTTAACCAGAAAGATGCAGTTGATGTCTGAGTATACATTTGTTTATATCCTAAAGTTGTAGCTGAGTCGTATGCTACTACAAACCAATAAAGTTGTTTATTTTCGTATGGTAATAAATTTGTTGGTTCAATAGAAGAATTCATTATATAGTAAGAATTTGTTATAAAACCATCTTGTGGTATTGTAATTGAAGATGAAAAATTTTCATATGAAGAAATAAAAATTTTATATCCTAAAATATAATCTCCTGGGTCAGGATCTGTTGCATCTTTCCAATCAAATGTTATTTTAAAATTATTTGTGTGCCAGACAGTTGTAGGAGAGATTAATGGTTGTGAAGGAAAATTTGGTGGTGAATTTTCTGAATTGATTATAAATTTTAATATATGAGTTTTTGACGATGTCTCAGAATCATAAGCAGTAAGTTGCCAATAGTATGTTGTATCTTCATTTAGATTATAAATTGTAGATGAAGTTATCTCAATATCTTCTATTTTTAAAAAATAAGAAGTTGCACCTAGGTTGTTTCCTAATGTATAAGTTGAAATTCTTATTTCATAATAAAAAGTATCACCATATTGGAAATCATCACTTCCAAAAGACCATCCAGCTTCGTTCCATTTAAGTATCACAGTTGTAGATGAGATTAAAGTTGAGATTGTTTGTCTTACTGGATCATAAGAGAAATGATTATCTATATTGCTACATCCTACAGGAGTGTTTTTAGGTTTAGTAAAAGGTGATGTTGAAGAAATAGCTGACCAGTTATTTTTTTCATCGGAAACTTTTATTGAAAAATAATATGAAACACCATTAGTCAAAGCAGTGATAATAGTAGTTGTAGAAGTTAGAGGTGTAAGTTCAACACCACTTATAAAAAAACATTGTGTTGAAGAAAACCACAATGATTCATCTAAAATTTCCTGGTCATTTCTGTATCTAATATCAATATTTCCTATGAAACTTCCTTGGTTATATACAAAACCATTTTCATAAGAATCTTCATATGGAATAATCCAATTTAATTTTACATGTTTGTATCCTGAAGAACAACTTATATCTGAAACTTTTTGTGGAGGTGATATGTCTACTTGTGCCCATGTTGTTAAAGCGTTTGAAATTTCTGAAAAATTCCACCATTTATCTTCTGCCCAAAGACGAAAATAATAAGTTATACCGCTTATTAAACCTGTTATTGACTCTACAGCATTACTTTGATATGAAGGATAGGTATGTGTTGAAATTTTTATCTGAGCAGAGTTTGTTGACCATTGGTTAAAATATTCATCTGAAGAATATTGAATATACCAAAAACCATTCAAAGAAGTTTCAAATTGATACCCATAGTCATCTTTGCCTTTAAACAGTAGTATTATTTCACCCTCATAAAAACCTTGTTGTGCATCAATTAATTCAGCATACGGAGGCCATAAAGTTATCCATCCAGTTGCTGTGTTTGATAATTCAGATGAATACTCGCTTGAAGAGATTTTTATCTTAAAATAAAAAGTAGTGTCTTTTGAAAGATTATTCTCTACAAAAAAAGAAGTAGAAAAATTTACAACATACACTTCGTTATTACCAGGATTTACTGGACCTGTTGGTAATTCTATTTTATATGCTTCTGTATCCCAATTATTTATAATTTCATAAGTTGAGTAATATATCCAATAAGTACTTCCTTGAGGTAGAATATCTGCTCCTAGATATGTCCAGGTAAGTTTTGTTTTAGCTTCTTCTATATCAGATAATCCAGATATGGCAGTTAAATCTGTAATTTGGTTAATTTGAGAAAATAAATTTGTAAAATTAAATAAGGAAATAAAAATTATCAAAATTGCTACAGAAGGCATAAAATTTTAATTTTTTTAGTTTAAAACAAATTTTTATACAATTTTTTTGTTAAAATTTCAATACATATTTTAATTTCTTCTGCTGTGGAGAGATATACATTTTCAGGTTGACCTATAGGATCAAAAATTTCTGGTTGCAAGTAAAATCCTACATATTCTTTTAATAAAAATGTTTTGTTAAAATAATTACTAAAATTTTGTTTTATAAATTCAATATGAGTTTTATCCATCACAAGTATAAGGTAAGCATCAGAAAGCAACTTTTCGTTAATTCTTGTTGGTATATGTTTTGATAAATCCTTTTCCTTAATATCATATAATTGAAACAATTTTTTTATGCTATCAGGAAGTTTAAATTTTTCTTCTGCAAATATACCACAGGAGTACACATTTATTTTATTATTAATGTTATTTTTTCTAAGTAAATGTTTCATGTATCCTTCTGCAAATACACTTCTAAATACATTGCCAGAACATACAAATAAAATATTTATATTCATAATTTATGTTTTATATTTTGAGTTTATATCAACATATTTTTTTGACAAATCTGTTGTGTAAAATACATATTCTTTTTTATTTTGTTTTTTGCCTAAATCAATTGTTATATCATAAAACTTTTTTAACATTACATTTCTTACTAATCTATCTTTTAGAAAATTACTTGTACCATTTTTTACAACTTGGTAGTTGCCAATAAAAATGTTAACTTTTGAAATATCGATTTTAGCACTACTGTTTCCTAAAGCAGATAAAATTCTTCCCCAGTTGGGATCAGCACCATGTATTGCTGTTTTTACTAACATAGAATTTGATATTGTTTTAAACACTAACAAAGCATCTTTTTTTGTTGAATTTTTTATTATTAATTTTACAACTCTTGTTATACCTTCGCCATCAAAAAGTAATTTTAAAATTATTTCATTACAAACATTATAAATAGTATCTGATATTTTTTTGATTTCATTTTTATCAATTTCAATATCATTTATTCCATTAGAAACAAAAAATATAGTATCATTAGGTGATGTATCATTATCTATAGAAAAAGAGTTAAAAATAGGTATTACGATATTTTTCATTATTTTTTTTATTTGCAATTTTTTTAGTTTTATATCTGTAAGCAAAAATATTAGCATTGTAGCATGTTGTTCTGATAATTCTAAATCAGGAAAAATCATTCCAGCACCTTTTGCAAAACATAAAATGTTATATCTTTGATTTTTTAAAATTATATTTTTGTGGACAACTTTTGGTTTTGTATCAGTTGTCATTATAGATTTTGCAAAGTTTAAAACTGATTTCTTATCGTAATATAAAGATTTAATTAAACTGTTTAAATTTGACAAAATTTTATCTTGAGGTAATGGTTCACCAATAACTCCAGTTGATGCAATTAAAACTTCTTCTTTATTTATTTTTAATCTTTTAGCAACCTCAGCACAAATTTTTTCAGTAATTTTTATTCCTTCTTTACCACATGCAGTATTTGCACAACCAGAGTTTACAATTATACATCTTATATAGTTTGTTTTATTTAAATGTTTTTGTGAAACAATGATTGAGTTTGATTTTAGTAAATTTTTTGTAAATGCAGATATACATAATGATGGATATAATGAGTAGATTAACCCTAAATCTAATTTATTTTTCTTAATTCCAGATTTTATAGCAGAAAATTTATATCCATTTATCATCTATATAAGTCCTTCTTTTTCATCAAAACCAAACATTAAATTCATATTTTGAACAGCTTGTCCTACAGCACCTTTTATTAAATTATCTATGGCAACAAAAATTTTTATCCAGTTAGAATTTTCTTCTTGAGCAAAAGAAATATCACAAAAATTTGTTCTTATTACATTTTTTGTTTGTGCAAGTTTATCTAAAGGTAAAATTCTTATAAAATAACAGTTTTCATAATAATTTTTATACTCTTCATATAAATCATTGAGGTGTATTTTATTTTTTTTAATTTTTAAATAAATAGTAGTAATCATACCTTGATATTGTGGAACAACATATGGAGTAAATAAAAAATTAATTTCTTTTTTGGCAAGAGATGAAAGCTGTTCTTTAATTTCAGGTATATGCCTATGTTTGCCTGCAACACTATATGGATATGTATTGTTTTTACCGTAACTTTCGTATTCCTCTACTAGTTTTTTGCCACCACCTGAATATCCGCTTTTGGCATCTATTATAATTTCTTCAATTTGATATTTTGATATTATTGGTGCTAAACCTAAAACTACAGTAGTAGGATAACATCCAGGATTTGCTATAAAATTAAAACAAGAAATTAGTTTTTTTTGTTCTTTATTAATTTCTGGCAGTCCATAGATAAATTTTTTTAACAATTGAGGTAGTAGATGTTTACATTCATAAAATTTTTCATATAATTTTACATTTTTAATTCTAAAATCAGCACTAAGATCAACTATTTTTGGCAATAAGTTAATGTGTATGACATCTGTTAAATTTTTTACAAATTCCATTGATATCTTGTGTGGAAGACATAAAAAAAGTAAATCTAAATTGTTTCTATTAAGTTTATTATAAGAATTTATATCTGATGTTGATAAAAAAATAATTTCTTTGAGATTAAATTTTTCTTTTAAAAATTCAAGTTCTTCTTCTGATTTAGAAGAGCTCAAAAGATGTGTGATACTAACTTTTTTGTGGTTTCTAAGAATTCTTATTAATTCTTTAGCAGTAATACCAGAAATTCCTATTATTGCTACTTTTTTTTGCATAATTATTACTTTTTATATAAAACTACTGTGCACTCTCCTTTGATTTGTCTTTGATAGATTTTTTCATAAACACTTTTAATGTTCCCACGAATAAATTCTTCGTATATTTTAGTAATTTCTCTTGCTATAACACATCGTGTATCATCTTCAAAAATAGAAGCTAAAATTTCTAGAGTATTTTTTATTCTTTGCGGAGATTCGTAAAAAGCAACAGTTATATTATTTATATTTTTTATTTCTTCAAACAATTTTTTAACTTTACTATATTTTTTTGGTATAAAACCTAAAAACAGAATTTTTTCTAAAGGTAAACCTGAAGATACCGCTGCAGAAATAAATGCAGTTGCTCCGGGTATGGCTACAACATTAACATTTTCTTCTATGCATTCTTTTATTATTAAAAATCCTGGATCTGATATTCCAGGTGTTCCACTGTCAGAAACTAGCGCTACCTTATGACCTTCTTTTATATAAGGTATAATTTGTTTTATTCTTTTTTCTTCTATATAACTATAATAACTCTTTAATGGTTTATTGATATTATAATGAGAACATAATATTTTTGTTCTTCTTGTGTCTTCACAAAGTATTAAATCTACTGAAGATAAAATTTTTACTGCTCTATAAGTTATATCTTCAAGATTACCTATAGGTGTTGAAACCACATATAAAACTGATTGTTTTCTATCCATAAAAATTAACCAATAATTTCTAACGAAAAATCTAAATCTTTTGCTGAATGTGTAATACTTCCTACAGAAACATAGTCAATGTTTAATCTTTTTAATTTATTTAATTTTCTTTCATCAATTTTACCTGAAACTTCAATCTTTGTTTTTGGTAAATTTTTACGAATAATTTTTATTGCTTTCTTAAGTTGATTGTATGTCATATTGTCTAACATTATTACATCTGGTTTCATCTTTAATGCAAGTTTTAATTCTTTAAAATTACAACATTCAATCTCAACATCTGTAGTATAATCAAGACGTTGTCTCATACGATAAAAAATCTCTTCTGTTGGCAATTTGTTAAGTTCACAAATTTTTATGTGGTTATCTTTTATTAAAACCATGTCGTCAAGTTGAAGTCTATGATTTTTACCACCACCACAAATAACTGCATATCTTTCTAGATATCTTAAACCTGGATGTGTTTTTCTTGTGTCATATATATAAAATTTATCTTTTGCAATTTTTACTAATTTGTTAGTAGCAGTTGCTATTCCACTTAAATGTTGAAGAAAGTTCAAAGCTACACGTTCAGCAGTAAGTATTGCTCTTGCAGAACCATAAATTCTTGCAACTTCTTTGTTAGGCTTTACTAAATCTCCATCAGAAACTTTTGCTCTCCAGATAGATTTTTTGTCTAACATTTTAAATACATCTTTCGCTATAGAAAGTCCACAAATAATTCCTTTTTCTTTTGCAATAATCTTAGCTTTTGCTTTTAATGTTGGAGGGATTATATTTTCTGTAGTTATATCACCTTCACCGATATCTTCTTGTAAGGCAAGTTTTATTATGGGAATAACTATTCTTCGATTTAATTTTATTCTCATTGATTAATCATTTTTTTATCTTAACTTTCATTTCTTTTAAAATTTTTATTTTTTCTCTATACATAATTGCAGTTTCAAAATCAAGTAATTCTGCAGATTTCTTCATTTCTTGTTCAAGTATTTTTATTGTTTCATCAATATTATCTTTGTTTACATATTCAATATTAATATCTTTTATTTCTGAAAAATGTTTATTTCTTGCATTATACTGAAATTCTTCAAGTTCTTTTACTGCTTTTATAATACTTCTAGGTTTAATTTTATATTTTTTGTTGTATTCAACTTGAATTTCTCTTCTGCGTTTCATTTCTTTTACTGCTTGTTTTATAGAATTTGTTATTTTATCTGCATAAAGTATTATTTTTCCGTTAATATTTCTTGCAGCACGACCTGCAAGTTGGATCAATGTAGTTTCGTTTCTTAGAAATCCTTCTTTGTCTGCGTCAAGAATACATACAAGCGATACTTCAGGTAAATCTAAACCTTCTCTTAACAAATTCACTCCTACTAAAATATCAAATTCACCTTTCCTTAGATCTTTTATTATATTAATTCTTGTTAGAGCATCTATATCAGAATGAATATATTTAACTTTATAATTTTTTGAAGCTAAATAATCAGTTAAATCTTCAGCAGTACGTTTTGTTAATGTGTTTATCAAAACTCGTTCTTTATTTTTTATTACTGTGTTTATCTCTTTTTTTACATTTTCGATTTGTTTATAAGCAGGCCGAATTTCTACTTCTGGATCAACTAATCCTGTTGGTCTTACAATTTGTTCTACAACTCTGTTTTTTGAAATTTTTATTTCAAACTCGGCAGGTGTTGCTGATGAATATATTACATAATTTAAAAGTCCTAAAAATTCATCAAATTTTAAAGGTCTATTATCTAATGCAGAGGGTAATCTAAAACCGTAATCTACTAAATTTTGTTTTCTTGACCTATCTCCTTCGTACATACCATAGATTTGTGGAATAGTTACATGTGATTCGTCTATTATACATAAAAAATCTTTTGGAAAATAATCCAAAAGGCAAAACGGTCTTTCATTAGGGTTTCTTCCTGAAAAATGGCGTGAATAATTTTCTATCCCATGACAAAATCCTGTAGTTTTTAAAAGTTCTAAGTCATTCATTGTTCGCCTGTAAATTCTTTCTGCTTCTATAAGATTGTTTTGCGATTTAAAATACTCAACCCTTTCTTCTAACTCCAGTTTTATATTTTTTAATGCTTCTTCAAACTTTGGTGGTGTTGTTACAAAATGACTTGCAGGATAAATATAAAATTTTTTATGTTCATATAAAAGTTCATTAGTAAGTGGTTTATATTCTTTAATATATTTTATTTCGTCATCTTCAATTTTTATTCTTATAAAACTTTCTAAATATGAAGGCCAGATGTCTATTATGTTGCCTTGATATCTAAATTTGTTTCTTGAAAAATTGATATTATTTCTTTCATATCTTATTTTCACAAGTTCAGAAGTTAAAAAATCAATAGAACATCTTTTAGCAACCTCAATATATATACAAAGATCTTTAAAATCTTCTGGAGAACCAATATTATAAATACAAGATACCGATGCTACTACTATAACATCATCACGAGATAACAAACTTGTTGTAGCTTTTAATCTCAACCTATCAATTTGTTCATTTATAGAAGCATCTTTTTCTATGTAAGTATCAGTTGAAGGAATGTATGCTTCTGGTTGGTAATAATCATAGTAAGATATAAAATATTCTACAGCATTGTGTGCAAAAAATTCTTTAAATTCAGAATAAAGTTGTGCTGCTAAAGTTTTATTATGAGAAATAACTAATGTTGGTTTTTGGACTTCTTTGATAACATTAGCTAAAGTAAAAGTTTTACCTGAACCTGTAACTCCTAAAAGAACTTGGTGCTTATATCCTTTTTTTATTCCTTCTACAAGTTGGTTTATAGCTTTAGGTTGGTCTCCTGAAGGGTTAAATTTAGAGATAAGTTTGAATTTCATATACTGAAATCTTTAAACAACTCTTTTATTTCATCAATTTGTTGATAATTTGTAATATCATAAGTTAATGGTGTTATGGATATAAAACCTTCTTTTAAAGATGAAATATCAGTATAATGACTTTTTTGCGTAACATTTTTTATTAAACTACTTTTTAACCAATAATACGGTATACCTAGTGGATCTATTTTTTTGTGTACGATATCTTCATATTTTCTTATTCCCAATGTAGTAATTTTTATACCTTTAGGTTTTTTAGCAGGAAAGTTTATGTTCAACAAAAATTTATTTTTTGTTTTCAAAATTAATTCAACAATATTTTTTATAATTTTAGCAATATATGAATAATTATTTTTTCCATAAGAAGATACAGCTATTGCAGAAGTGTTAAGAAATATTGCTTCTGTTGCAGCAGCAACTGTTCCTGAATAAATTACATCTTGTCCTAAATTGGCTCCTTGGTTGATACCTGAGATTACAATATCAGTTTTCTTTTTTTGAAATTCTATAATACCTAATCTTACACAATCTGCAGGTGTTCCTGAGACAAGTTTTATTTTGTAATTGTTAATTTTTACATCTTTTACTCTTACTGGCGAGAGTAAAGTAAGAGAGTGACTTACAGCAGACATTTCTTTTTCAGGAATGACTACAGATACTTCAGCAATTTCTTTTATTTCATCAATTAAAGGAAACAATCCTTCAGTAAACAAACCATCATCGTTTGTAATTAATATTTTATACTTTTTCATAATTAAAAATAGTAAAAATTTTATTTTGCATAATCTTCAACTCTAACTTCTCTTATAACAACAACTTTTATCTGTCCAGGGTAATCAAGTTCTTTTTCAATTTTTTTAGCTATATCTCTTGCAAGGACAGCTGTCTGTGCATCATTTATTTTATCAGATTCAACCATCACACGAACCTCTCTTCCTGCATATATAGCATATGCATTTTCAACTCCACGAAAGGATTTTGCAATTTCTTCAATTTTTTCTACTCTTTTTATATAATGTTCTACAGTATCCTGTCTTGCTCCTGGTCTTGATGCAGAAATAGCATCTGCTGCTGATAATATAAACGCTTCAATACTTTGTGGTTCTACAATGCCTTCATGGTGGGAGAGAATTGCATTTAACATCTTATCTGATTCTCCATATTTTTTTGCAATTTCAGCAGAAATCTGATGATGGGTGCCTTCAACTTCATGACTTACAGCTTTACCGATGTCGTGTAGCAATCCTGCTTTTTTACAAAAAGCAACATCTGCATTAAATTCGCTTGCAATTGCTGCCGCTATAATTGCTACTTCTTTTGTATGTTGTAGTTGGTTTTGTCCATAAGATGTCCTAAACTTTAATTTACCTAAAAGTTTAAGTATTTCAGGATGTAAACCCAAAACTCCAACTTCTATGGCTAAATCTTCACCTATTTTTTTTACATATTCTTCAAACTCTGTTTTTGTTTTATTAACAATTTCTTCAATTCTTGCTGGATGAATTCTACTATCTTGAATAAGTTTTTCCATTGCTATTTTTGCTATTTCTCTTCTTACAGAATCGAATGATGAGATTACTAAACTTTCTGGAGTATCATCTACTATAACATCTACGCCTGTAAGTTGTTCAAATACACGGATGTTTCTTCCTTCTCTACCAATTATCCTTCCTTTTAGTTCGTCTGGTATAGAAATTATTGTTGTTGTATTATCTACTGCAACATCAGATGCAACTCTTTGTATTGCAATAGCTAAAATTTCTTTTGCTTTTTTATCGGCGGTTTCTTTTAGTTCTTCTTCGTATTTTTTAAGTTTTATAGCAAAATCTGTTTTTACTTCTTCTTCTAAACTTTGTAACAAAATTTTTTTCGCTTCTTCTTGTGTTAATCCAGAAATTTTTTCTAACATTTGTCTTTGTTTTTCTTGTTGTTGTAGAAGAAATTTTCTTTCTTCTTCTACTTTAATTTTTTCTTGTTTTAGTCTATTATCTTTATCATATAATTCTTTTTCTTTTTTATCTAATATTTCATATTTTTTGTCGATATTCTCTTCTTTATATCTTAGTCTTTTTTCCCAAGAGAGTAATTCTTGTCTTTGTTCTCTTGTAGATTTTTCAAACTCTAGTTTTTCTTTATCTATTATATATTTTGCTTCTTGTTTTGCTTTTTTAATCTCTTCTTCAGCAGTTTTTTTAGATTCTTCAATTAATTTCTTTGCTTGTATTTCAGCAGAAGTTAAAAGTTTTTTTCCATAAAAAAATCTTATTAGATAACCTATTATTAAACCAATCACTATACCTAAGATTAACATTATCATATAATTGCTACTCCTTTCTTTTTGAGTTCTGTTAGATTTATTTATTATTTTAAAGCTTTAAAAAAATCATAAAAATTAAAAAAATCTCCTAAAAATCTCCTTTTATAATTTTGTTTTCTAAAACAACATAATTTAATTTCACATCATTTTCTTCAGTAGGCAAAGAATCTACTGTTTGGAAATCATAACCTACTCCACAACTAATTTTTTTAGATGACTTTAAAAATCTATCATAATATCCGCCACCATAACCTAATCTGTGACATTTTAAATCAAATACAATTCCAGGAACTATTACTAAATCAATAATTTCTCTATTTAATATAACTTCTCCTAAAGGTTCATATATTCCAAATTTATTTTTTGTAAATTTTTTGTCATATTTTTTAATTTCAATTTCTTTTTTTTCAAAATTTACTGCTGGGAAATAAAAATTTTTTTCCTTAAAAAGTTTAATCAAAATTAAAACATCAACTTCATTTTTAAACGGATAGTATATCATTACATTTTTTGAAATTTGAAATTCTTTTAAAGACAACAAATTCTTTATGACTTTTTCACTTCTTATTTTTACTTCATCATTGTTTAAAGAAAGCCTTTGTTGTAAAATTTTTTTTCTTAAAATTTGTTTTTTGTTTAGCATAGAAGTTATCATACATTAATTTTTTTAGGTAGTTTCATTTTTTATTTTTTCTCTAATTTTTTCTAATCTTTGTTTTAATTCTTTTTCTTTTCCTATGTCTTTTGGGAAATAAAAATGTTTGTCTAAATCAATATATTTTTGTACAACAAAACCATCTTTAAAATTATGAGGATAAAGATATCCTTTAGCATGACCTAAAGTTTCTTTGTCTCTATGAGGATCTTTTAGATGGTCAGGAACTTCTTTAAGTGGTATTTTTTGTATTTCTTCTTTAACATTTTTTAAAGCTTCATAACTAGCATTTGATTTTTCAGTACATGCAAAATAACATACAACCTGTGCTAAAATAATCTCAGCTTCAGGCATACCAACAAACTCTACTGCTTGTAATGCAGAAGTTGCTAAAACTAAAGCAAAAGGGTCTGCATTGCCGATATCTTCTGAAGCAAGGATTATTAATCTTCTTAATATATATCTTGGGTCTTCACCTGAAATCAACATTTTTTCCATCCAGTATAAAGAAGCGTCGGGATCAGAACCACGAACTGATTTTATAAATGCTGAAATATGGTCATAATGATAATCGGATGATTTGTCATATTTAAAAGAGACTTGTGGTATAATTTGTTTTACAATATCTAAATTAATTTCTTTAATATTTTTTGTTATTGCATAACTGCTTATAATATCTATTGCATTTAACATTTTTCTTGCATCTCCATCAGAATAATGTATGATATAATCAAGTGTTTCTTTAGATATTTTTAATTCATAATCTTTTAAACCGTTTTTCTTATCTTCTAAAACTCGGTTAAGAATTATATTTAGATCTTCATAAGAAAGTTTTTTAAATTCAGCTACAAATGATCTTGACAACAATGCCTGGTTTACATAATAATATGGATTTTCAGTTGTTATACCTATAAGTATAATATTTCCATTTTCTACTTCAGGTAATAAAACATCTTGTTGATATTTATTAAAATGATGTATTTCATCTAAAATTACTAAGACTTTTTTTTGAGAATATTTCTTTGTGTTTATGATTTTTTTTAATTCGTTTATCCCAACTGTAGTAGCGTTTGTTTCAAAAACTTCAGCATCAACTTTTTTAGCAATAAGTTTTGCTAAAGCAGATTTTCCAGTTCCTGAAGGACCAAACAAAATTAAAGAGAACAATTTGTTGTTTTCTATTAAAATTCTTAATACTGAATTTTTTGCTAAAATATGTTGTTGACCGACAAATTCGTCAAAATCTTTAGGCAAAAATCTTGCTGGTAAAGGTAAAGATTTATTTTTTGTAAAGAGTTCCATATGTTATAAATTTAATTAATAATTTGTTATTTTAAAAAGTTATAAAAGGAGTGATGATTAGGAAGGTAATTATTGTTTTAAAGAAGAATCAATTTTGTCTATTAATGAAGAAATTTTTAATTCTAAATTATTGACTTTTTCTTCTACTTTTTTTTCTAAACCAATTTTTTCTTTTGCGATTTCTAATAATGCATAAGCGTATGTCTTCATTGTATCAACTTGTTCTTTTTGTATTTCTGTAAACCTTTTATTAACATAATCAGCTACAAGTTCAATAAACATCTTTTCTATAGCTGAGTTTGGTTTAAAATTTAATTCTCTAGGTCCTACTTTTATAAAAATTTCTTCTAAAACATCATTTTGTTTCATTTTAAAAATTTCCTAATCTTTTCCTTTTATAACTTTACAAAAATATACAAAATTTTAATATTAAAATCAATGTTTGGAAATACAAAATTTTATGATTTAAACAATGTCAGTAATTTTTTCAACAACTTTTTTAAGTTTGTGTTTAACGATTTCTGTCTTTGATTGTAGCTGAAGATAATTTTTGTATAATCCTTGTAACCTTTTATTTTCTTCTTCTAAAAGTTTTATATCTGTCTGAAGTTTTTTGTTTTCTGCTTTTAAAAATTCTATATAATTTACACATTCTTCAATTTTTTTTTCTAAATTTTCAATTTGGCTTTCTAAATTTTCAATTTTTTCTATTAAAAATATTTCTTTTTGTAGAACCATAAATTTTTAAACTTTGCCATATTCATCAAACAATAATGTTTTTCTTCTACATTTTGGACAAAGTATCTCGTATAGATATTCTCTTTGATTGAATTGTTTAAATTTCACAGGTTCAATGTTTAAGCCAAATTTTTCTAATAATACTTGTGTCAAATTTATATTACCAAAAGTTTTATGTTGAAGTTTTTCTGAAACATATACAAGATGTTTTTTAGTAGAAATTATATTAGCACAATACGAACATAAAAATAAATCATGTTTAATTTTTTCAGACCTTATTTTTTTTCTGTCAGTATTTGCTAATTCAAACTCTTTTGACATAACTACGCCTGGGATCTTTTCGTTTCTTGTAGTGCAAATTCTTGCGCATTGGCCACAAAAAATGCATTCGTCGTAATGCCAAACTAAAACCCGTTCAGCAGAATTAACAGATTTTATATCTTTTAACTCAATTGCTTCTGCAGGACATACTTCAGCACATGCACCACAACCTATACATCCTTCCTGTGACGGTTGTGGTTTACCACGAAAACTTTCTGGTGGGATATGTTTTTCATAAGGATATTTTGTAGTAAAAGGTCCTTTAATAAGTGCTTTTATTGCTTCTTTAAGTTCTCTTAATTTTGGATATTTCATAAGTTATAATAAAATAATAAAAAATTTTATTTTTTTTCTTTTTTATATTCGTCACAGATTGATTTCTCAGATAGTTTTATATTTGATTTATATGCAGCACGAGCTAGTGCATGTGATGATACTGGTGATGTTAAAAAAATAAATATCATAACTAACAATGCTTTAATTCCTATAGATGTAAAACCGTAATAAAAAAATACTCCAAAAAATATGCCACAAGTTCCAAGTGTGACACATTTAGTAGATGCTTGTAACCTTGTATAAACATCTGGGAATCTTACTAATCCAATACACCCAATAATATCAGCTAATATACCAATAGATATTATTATAAAACTGATTAATTCATTCATCAAATTTTTTCCCTTCTAAATATTTTGCTAATGCTAAGTTCCCAATAAAAGATTGTAATGCCCAAGCTATGGCTATATCTATAAAAAAACCTGCTTTTGTAAATATTGTCATAATACCACAAATTCCTACAACCAAAAGTCCTAAAATATCTACTGCTACAGCTCTATCTGCTGCAGTAGGTCCTAAAAAAATTCTGTAAATACAAAAAATTAAACTTAAAATCAGAGGATTAATAAATCTAAATATTAAATCTGTTCTTATAAAAAAATTTAAAATTATAAGTAAAGAAATTAAAGTCAAACCAAATATATACTTTAAATACTTCATACTTTTTTAGTTAAATATTTTTTCTAAAATTTTTTCAAATTTTGCTGATATTTTTTTAGTTGTTTCCTCTATTTCAACACTTCTTACATATATCCAATGAACATAAATATATCCATTATCTTTATCAACATCTACACTTAAAGTTCCTGGAGTTAAAGTTATTGAATTTGCAAGAATGGTTAAAGCAGCATCTGATTTAAGATTTGTTTTTATTTTTACTATTCCTGGCCTTATAGGTAAGTTAGGCATAAGAATTCTATAGGCAACATCTAAGTTGGCTTTTATTACCTCATATGTAAACAAAAAAGCGTATGGTATAAACCATAAGTATCTTAATGGTTTTTTAAAAGTCCATTCATTTTGAATATTTATATCGCCAAATATAAAAACTATTAATATGCTACATAAAATGCCAATTAATATAATATAAGCTTCTAATCCTGCAAGCATTAACCAAATTAAAAAAACTACTAATGTAAGAAATATTTTTCTTTTTATTATAGATTTCATTTTATAACCAAATTGCGATATAAATCGCCATTGTATATAATCTCAACTGTTTTTGAAATTAAAATTTGTTTTACTTCTGGATATATTATTATTCCTAAAATTATACACAAAATTGCTAATGATATCATTGAAAATTGCATAAAAAAAGGTACTTCTTTTATATTTTTTTTAACCAAAAATAGATTATTTTCTTTCTCACTGTAATTATTTTCTCTATAAAAACCATATTTTAGAACTTTTAAGAAACTTGCTAATGTTAAAACACTTACTAATATTACAACTAATCCAAAAATAATATTTTTCGATTGAATACAAGCAAAAAGAATAATTAATTTTGACCAAAATCCGTTAAATGGTGGAATACCAGCAATTGAAAAACTGCCAATGACAGCGGAAAAAGTTGTTTTTGGCATTGTTTTACTTACATAATAATAGTTTTTTAAATTACGTGTAGAAAAATTATATTCTAAAGCACCGCTTGTCAAAAATAACAGAGATTTAAATACAGAATGGTTTAATAAATGAAACAATCCTCCAAGTAATCCCAAAGGTGTAGCTAAGCCAATTCCTAAAAAAATATATCCAACTTGACTTATAGAATGGTATGCAAGAAGTCGTTTATAATCCCATTGATATAACGCTAAAATTACACCAACTATCATCGAAAATATACCTAGATAAGAAAGTATGTTTAATATCTTTATATCTACTAAAAAAATATTGAAAACAAATCTTACTATCAAGTATATCCCAAGGGTTTTTATAAGTAATCCAGATAACATAGCAGATATTGGTGCTGGTGCTGAAGGATGTGCATCTGGTAACCACCAGTGCAATGGCACAATTGCTGATTTTATCCCAAAACCAATTAAGAAAAGAAAAAGTGTTATTTTAACAATATAATTATTTGACATTTTTGCTACATTTGATATATCAGCAAGGTTTAATGTTGATGTATAACCATAACTTAAAATTATTGCTAAAAGTATAAAAGATGTAGAGATTGAACCTAAAACTATATATTTAAACGCTGCTTCTAATTCATCTTTTTCTGTGCCAAAAGCTACCAAAGCATAAGAAGCAATAGATGCAACTTCTAAAAATACAAAAATGTTAAACAAATCTCCACTGATTATTACTCCATTCATACCAGCAAGCATAAGTTCGAATAAAGAATAGAAACCCCATTTTTCAGTATATTTTTGCATATAAGAAATAGAATAAATGCCAACAAAAAAAGTAATAATATTTACAATTAATAACATAAACACACTATAAAAATCCACAACTAGGGAAATTCCATATGGTATTTCCCACCCACCAATCTTATAAACAAAGATATTGTTTTGGTTTGTATTTATTTGATATAAAATTACAAAACTCAAAATTAAAAGAATAAAATTTATAATATTTATGAAAATATCAGAAAAAAGTCTAAAAATTCTTCCAAAGATTGCATTAACAAATGCTGCAAATAATGGTAAAATTATAAAAAAAGTAACAATCATTTTTTATTATCCTTTTAAATTTTTGATTTCTGTAATATCAAAAGTTTTATATTTTTCATATATACGTAAAGCTATTGCAACCATAAGAATTGTCACTGAAAGACCTATTACTATAGATGTTAAAACCAATGCTTGAGGAACAGGATCTACAATATTTGTTTGTTCAATATTTTTTAAAAATATAGGAAAAGTTGCAGATTTTCTATAACCCAAAAGTATAAAAAATAAATTCAAGGCATTTTCCATTATGATAAATGAGATTATAATTTTAAACAAATTTTTTTTTACTATTATTCCATAAAGTCCTACAAAAAATAATGTTAAACATAAAATGTATGCTAAATATTTAAACATTTCTTTTTTACTCCTTTTTTTTATTTTCTTCTTGTTGTGAAGAAAATAAAATCAAACACAAAAATGCACTAAGCATACCAAATCCTACTTTTATCATTATTGCTATATTTGCTGGCAGAATTATGCCTGCAGAAAAGATACTAAAAACTTTGCCTTTTCCTAAAAAATCTTTAAAAAATATTCCTGTAAAAAGACCTAATATTGCTATTGTCAAAAACAACAATCCGCCAGTTGTTTCTAAAATTCCTGCTATATTTTCATTTATTTTTTTTACAACAAAATCTTTACCATAAGCAAGAATTATGTGTATAAAAGATAAAACTACAATTATACCTCCAGCAAATCCTCCTCCTGGTCCTAAATGTCCAAAAAATGTTATATAAAATCCATATAACATAATTAACAATACAGTCCATCGAGTTACAGTTTTTACTATTAAAGTCATACCTGAATTTTTATCTTTCATTTCTCAATCTACCTATCTTTCTTAAAACTAATACAGCACCTAATATAGCAGTAAAAAGCACAGTTGCTTCACCTAAAGTATCATATGCTCTGTAGTTAAGAATTATTGCTGCAACTATATCTACTGCACCTGTGTCATTAATTGTATTTTTTATATAATAGTCTGCTAATTTGTTATATATTTTAGTACCAAAAGGTGGTAAATTTTTTAACGAAATTATTACAAAAATTAAAAATATAATAACACAAAATAATGCAGAGATTCTATAAATAAAACTTTTTCTATCATATTTTCTATCATATACTGAATCATCTCTTATTATCGTTGCTCTAATTAATATTACTAAAGACAAAATTTCAACTACAAACTGTACAATTGCAACATCAGGTGCTTGAAGTAGTAAAAACAAAAGTGTCAAAATTAGACCAACCGCAGCTAAACTTACAACTGAGGATAATAAATCTTTAATTTCTAACGAAATTAAAGCAGCAATTATCATTATAAATATAAGTATTGAGATCAATATTTCCATGGTATTTTATAAAATAAAAATTAAAAAAATAATTAGGATGCCTATGAAAACAAAAGATAAATAAAAATGTAAATTTCCGTTGTGTAATTTAGAAAGTTTTTCTGCAAAGTAAAATACAACTTTTTTCCCAAAAATATACATATCAAAAATTTCAAGTTCAACAATTTTTTTAATTATAATTGATAGCAACGATATAATACCTAAAAACCAATTATAAAAATCTAACAATTTTTGTTCAGCAAAATGGTATATGACACTAAAAGGATAAGTTTCTTTAATTGTAAGATAGAAATCTGTTGCTGGTATTACTGAATCTTTTAGTTTTTCATCTTCTGCTAAAAGATAATTTTTAACTTTTCTTGGTTTATTTACAGTTATTAAATATATTATAGAACCAAAGATAAATCCCACAACTAAAAGATAAAATGCGATTTTAGCATTCCACAGACCTATTGAAGATATATCTTTAATATTTAGCATAGGTTTAATTATTTTAGATATTGGTATTTCATAAGATAATATACCAAAAATTAAACACAACAATGTTAAAATTGACATAGGGAAAATAGAGTAAAATTTTTCATATTTGTTATTTTGTAAAATTTCGCTTTGTTGAGATTTTGACAAAAACAAAGAATATATAACTTTTACAAAAGATGCTAATGTTAAAGCACTGCCAAAAATTAGACTAATTAGAACAAAAACTATTAATAAAGATTTAGTGTTTATAAGAATATCTATTACAGATTGATATATAATCCATTTTGAAAAAAATCCGTTGAATGGAGGAATTCCAGAAATAGATAAAGCAGCAACAAATGTAAATACAAAACTATAAGGAAGAAATTTTACCAAACCTTTGGGTTGTGAAAGTTCAGTATTTTTTGTAGTCTTTTCTATCATATCTGAAGATAGAAAAAGTAATGTTTTGTAAATTGTATTATTAATCATATGAAAAATGGCACCTATTAATCCTAATGTTGTTCCTGTAAAAATACTTACAATAATATATCCAACCTGAGATATAGAATGATAAGAGAGTAACTTTTTTAAATTATGTTGTTGCAAAGCCATAAAAACTCCAACAATAACTGTAAAACTTCCTAATGTCATCAGTAATATATTTTGTTTAAAAACAAAAATGTCCTTTACTATTATTAACAACAAATAAAATCCAACTATTTTATCTATAGCAGCTATAAGATAAGCATTAATTGATGATGGAAGTTTTTCCGAAGTATCCGGTATCCAGTTATGGAAAGGAATTATACCTATTTTTCCTAAGGTGCCAACTATTAGTAATGTATAAATTATTGAATAGTTTTCTGGATTAAGAGCTAAATTTTTAATTTCATAATTTTTTATAGAAATAATAAACATTATTATCCCAACAAATAGACAAAAATCTGTAATACCTAATATTGTAATAGTTTTTGTTGCCGTAGTAAATTCATCTTTTTGTGTAGTGAATCTTATCATAAAATAAACAATTATACCTAAAATTCCCCAACAAATTAATACCAAAATAAGATTTCTCGATAAGAACAATAGATTTGTAAATGATAGAATAAAAAATATAAAAGAGAAATAAGTGTTGTTTTTAACATTTTCTAAAACTTTGCCTGAAAAAACTACAATTATAAATGTAAAAAAACTAGCCAAAAAAATATTTATTGAGGAAATTATAGTGTTAGACAAAACTATGTCTAAATTCAACAAATCAACCCATCTAATTTTTATTTCATATTTTTCATATTTTGAAAAAAATAACAAAATGCTATTTATCAAACACAAGGTTGAAGTTATTACGCTGAATGAGTAATACTTTATTTTTTTATAAAAGATGAAAATTAATCCTACAGCCAATGGTAATAAGATGTTTATAATTATCATATTTTTTATATTTTTATGAAATTTAAAACTATATTTGGCAAAATGCCAACAATTAATGAGAGTAGAGTAAGTATAAAAACCACAGTTATCATAGATGAAGTTTTTTCTTTTATCTCAAACTTTTTTTCTCCTAAAAATACATGATTATACACTCGCATAATGTATAGCAAAGTAAGTACAGTACCTAACATTGCAAATAAAGTTGTAGTCAACCTATTTGTTTCAACAGTTCCTTTTATAATAAAAAATTTACCCCAAAAACCACCAAATAATGGAAAACCTATTATTGAAAAACCACAGAGTAAAAAACATACTGAAGTCAAAGGCATAGTTTTTGCTAGCCCACCTAAATTTTTTATATTTTTTTCTTTAGTATTTTGCTCAACTATCCCAGCAGATAAAAAAAGGCCTGCTTTTGCTAAAGCATGAGATACGATATAAAAAACAGAACCTATTATACTACTTGCTATATTTGTTGCAAATCCTAAAAATATATAACCAATTTGAGAAATAGTAGAATAAGCTAAAATTCTTTTTATATCAGTTTCAACAAAGGCCATAAATCCTGCTATTAAAATTGTTAATATAGAAATAAAAATTTCAAATTGTTGTATTTCTGGCAAAACTTTAAAAGTAAAATCAAATATTCTACCAAATGTGTAAACACCTATTTTAACAAGTATAGCAGCATGTAGCAATGCTGTGACAGGTGTTGGAGCAACACCTGCGTCAGGTAACCATACATGAAAAGGTAATTGAGCTGATTTTGCTATCATACCAAATATTAAAAATATTGCTAAAATGTCGGAAATTTGTTTTCCTTTTAAATCAACTAAATTTACACTACCTTTTTCAAAATATATCATTGCAATACCAAGCAACATTAAAGTTGAACCAAGAAAAGTTACAAGAAAAGCTTTGTTCGCTTTTGACAAATGAATATCCTTTCTATAAAAAGCAATCAACTGCCAAGAACAAATTGATGTAATTTCCCAAAAAATATAAGTTATTAAAAGATTCCCACTAAATATAAGTCCTAACATTGATGCTATAAATAGTGTTAAATAAAAATAGTAATCATTTTGTCTTTCATAGTAAGACATATAATCAAAAGAATAAATAGTTATTAATAACCCTACAAAAACAGAAGTTAAAGCCATTATTAAAGCATAACTATCAACTATTATTATACTCCAACTTTTGAAAATAAATGACAAAAAATTTGTCTCAATATTTCTGTAATATCTAAATGTTAAATCTAAAATTGCAAAAAAACTTAATATTAAACTTGAAATTGAAAAAGTTCGCGTTAGTTTATCATTTTTAGAAAATTTGCTTAAAATTGCTCCTATAAATAAGATTATATATGTGAAGAAAATTATAGTACTATTTTGCATAATTGTTTTTTAATTTTTCTGTTTTTTCTTGTGATAATTTTATTAAATCATTCCAGCATAAAATCGATTTTTTGTTATTCAAATTTATTACTGTGGTTCTTTCAGTACAACAATAACAAGGATCTACAGCAGCTAAAGTTATCGCAGCATCAGATATTGTCTGTCCTACGGCTGCAACTTTGTTTGATGCTACATTCATATACGATGGAGCACGAATTTTGTGTCTCACAGGACGGTTAGATCCGTCAGAACGAATATAATGAAAAACTTCACCACGTGGCGCTTCGTGTCTTCCTATTCCTTCACCTGGTTGGATAAAATCAACTTTTGTTTCAATATTTCCTTCAGGCTCCTTTTTTAAACCAGACAAACATTGGTTTATTATTTTTATTGATTCATACATCTCTAATATACGAACTACTGCTTTGTCAAAAACATCTCCGTTGTTAAGCACAGGAATATTAAATTCTACCATTCCGTATGCAGCATAAGGATCGTCTCTACGAACATCTATATCTATCCCGCTTGCTCTTGCAGTAGGTCCTACTACACAATATTTTATTGCATCTTCTTTAGTTAACACTCCTACACCTTTAAGTCGTGCATGAATTACAGGATCGTCCATCACTGCACCTTTAAACATATCAAAAATAGCTACTAAATCGTTGCACATTTTTTCAACCTGCGGAATTAATTCTTTAGTAATATCTTTTCTCACACCGCCAATTTTAAACATAGAATAATGTTGACGGTTTCCAGAAATAAGCTCTAATATATCACACACACTTTCTCTATACTTCCATGACCACATCCAAACAGTGTTGTATCCAATAAAATGTCCTGCAAGACCTAGCCATAAAAGGTGTGAATGTAACCTTTCAAGTTCGCCTATTATACTTCTAATATATTTTGCACGAATAGGAATATCGATACCAAGCAGATCTTCTACTGCATTGACATATGCAAATGGATGGCTTGTTGAACATATACCACATATCCTCTCAACTGCAAAAGTTACTTGATCATAGTGTTTAGTTGTAGATATTTGTTCAATTCCTCTGTGATTATATCCTATTTCTATTTCAATATCTACAACAGTTTCACCATCAACATAAAGCTTAAAAAATTCTGGTTCTTCCTGTAATGGATGATATGGACCTATTGGTATTATTTTTTTCATAGTTTTATATTAATCTTTTTCTCTTAAAGGATAATTATCTTTTGGCCAATCATCAGATAGTAATAAATGTTTTAAATTAGGATGACCTTTAAAATTTATTCCTAACATTTCCCAAATTTCGCGTTCAATCCATTCTGCAGCAACAAAAATTTTTGTTAAAGAATCTATTTCTGGATTAGTTTTATCAAGTTTTACTCTTAAAGATATAATTTCACCTGTTTTGTCATAACTGAAATGATATAAAATTTCAAAATTTTTTTCACAATCAACACCACTTGCTGTGCAAAATCTAAAGTTTAAATCTTCAAACAAAATTTTTGCGCATTCAAAAATATCTTTTGGTTCAATTTCAATATAATATTTTTTATCGTTCTTTTTAAAAAATTCTTGGATTTTGTTTCCAAATTTTTCTCTAACTTTTTCTATAATAGTTTCTTTCATAATATTTTATTTTTTAGCATTTTTTAGTATATTTATTAATTTTACTATTCCATCTATTATAGCTTCGGGTTTTGGAGGGCATCCGGGAATATACGCTGACACAGGAGCTATCTCGTCTACATTAGCTGGACTGTTGTAAGAATCTTTAAAAACACCTCTGCCACAAGCACAAGTACCTACTGCTACTACAAAACATGGTTTTGGTGCTTGTTCATATAAGTATTTTAGTTTTTGCCAATTTTTATAGTTTGGAACTCCTGTGACTAACAAAATATCTGCATGTCTTATTGAACCCACAAGTTGTATACCAAAACGTTCTAAATCATATTTTGGAGTTAAAGTATCCAGGATTTCTATATCACAATTATTACATGGTGATAATGGTAAATGAAATACCCATAAAGATTTAAGTAATGATTTTTTTATTAAACCCATATATATCCCTATTATTTAGAAATGACACATAAAATTACGGATATTAAACTCAATGGAAACATCCCATACCAGAAAAATTTTAATGTTTGATTTATTTTCAGTCTCGGATTTGTATTGCGAATTATTGTAATAAGAACAAGTATAGTTAAGTATTTTATAATAAATAAAATCAAATTTCTATCTCCAAAAAAGAAAATTGATACGACAAAAGCGGGAATTAAAGAAAACAAAATTTGTTTTGTTAATTTTATTAATCCTAAAAGAAAACCAGAATATTCTATCAAAATTCCGCTTGCAATTTCAGTTTCTGCTTCTGGAGCATCAAATGGTACAATACCAGTTTTTGCCTGCAAAGAAATTATAACTATTATAGCTGAAATAATATTTGCTAAAGAAACTACATTGTTCTGTATTATATCTAATAACTTAAAACTTTTTGTCTGCAGTATTGGAACTAATAAAGCAGTAAAAAATGGCAATTCATATGATAACAACATTTTTATTTCTCTTGAAACACCAATTGAAGCAATAATATTTCCTGAAGATGAAGCACCTAAGATTAACATCAAAGAAGGAATAGTTAAAAGATAAATTAAAACGATAATATCTCCGACAAATCCCTTCTTAAAAAATATAGCAGTCCAGAGAATTGTTGATGCTAATATTATAGATGCAAAACCTATAAATGGACTAAGTATGAATAAAACATTAGCATTTTCAGGTAAAATAACTTCTTTGTTTAAAAGTTTAAAGAAATCGTATAGATTTTGCAATAGAGGAGGACCTTCTCTATATTGTAATCTTGCAGTAAGTTTTCTGTCAATATATCCAACTAAGATTGATAAAATAAAAGAAAAAAACAATCCTGGAAAAATTAAATATAAAAACAAAGAATTTAACAATCCAACTTCAAGCATATTAAAAATCCTTTCACTATCTATTATTTATCATTTTTCTAAAATCATTTTTATAATATCTCTTCTACTTACAATACCAACAACTTTATCATCTTTATCCACAATAATTACTCTTCTTATATTATGTTCAGAAATTGCTAGTGCAACTTTATCAATATCTGTATCAGGAGAAAATTTTATAACATTCTTTGTCATAATATCACCTACATTTGTATTTTGTATATTACCACTAAATATAACATTTAAAATATCTTTCTCAGTAACTACGCCTACAACTTTACTTTGGTTGTCTACTACTGGCACACCGCTTATTTTATGTTCGTATAAAATTTTTGCTAATTCTAATATAGAAATGTCTTTTTTTATAGTTATAACATTTTTTGTCATTAAATCTTTAGCTTTTAACATTTAAAAAAGCACCTCCTTGGGATTTTTATAAATCCCTATTATTTTTGTATCCATTTAACAACATATGCTACTAAATTTTTGTTTATCTCAAAAATATTTTCTTTTTCGTTTGGCTCTATTTCTATATATTTTATTGCTTCTTCAGGACAAGTTATACTACAAAGTGGCGGATTTTTATCTGTAGCACGAGATAAACAAAAATCGCACTGTGAACTTTTATATTCTAAAACATCTTTATATATAGTGCCAAAAGGACATGCCACTAAACAACTTTTGCAGGAAGTACACTTAAATAAGCTTCGTTGTAATATACCATCTTTGTCTTTAAACAAAGCTTCATTTGGACAACTTTCTATGCAAAATGCATCTTCGCACCTGCGACAAATAAAATATTGTAACACTTTAGAAAAAAATTTTTCAAACCCTTTGTTTAACGATTTTTCTTTAGGCAAATCTTTATAGCTATGTGAATGTTTGTAAAAATATGAACATTCGGCTTTACATTCTTTACAACTATAACATTTTTCTATATCAATAAAAATCCTTTTCATAAAAGTTTTAATAATTATTCAAATGGTTCAGGAATATCTTTTAATTGTTCCCAACTAAATACAGGACCATCTTTGCAGATAAAGTAACTACCAATTTGACAATGACCACATTTTCCTAAACCGCAGCTCATATTTCTTTCCATTGAAAGATAAATTTGTTGTGGTTTAAATTTTTTTTCAACCAATTTTAAAGTTGTAAATTTCATCATTATAGGAGGACCACATACAATTGCTACTGTATTTTTTACATCAACATTGATTTTGTCAAGCAAACAAGTAACTACTCCTATAGTTTCGTCCCATTCGTCTACTTGACATCTATCTACAGAACGAAGTATTTCTAAACCTTTAATTTTTTTCCATTTGGGGAAAATATATTTGTATACTACATCTTGTGGTGTTCTTGCACCATAGCATAAAATAATTTTTTTAAACTCTGAAATTCGTTCAATCAATGTTAAAATTAAAGATCTTAACGGGGCAAGACCAACTCCACCTCCTATGATCAACACTTCTTTATTTTTAAATTCTTCCACTGGATAGCCTTTACCATAAGGACCGCGAACGCCTACAATATCACCTTCTTTCATTGAATGAAGAACTTCTGTCATCCTACCTACACGCATGATAGTTAAATCTATAGTTTCTGTTTCATAAGGTGAAGATGATGGAGTAAATGGTGCTTCACCAATACCATATACAGTTAGTTCTATAAATTGTCCTGTATGAAAATTAAATTTAGTTTCGTCTAATGGTTTAAGTGTAAATGTTTTGATATTAGGTGTCTCTTCTATTATTTTTAAAATTTTAAAATTTTTAGGTTTATAAGTACTCATTTTTTATACCAAAATTTCTTCACCTTTAGCTAACAATAGATTTCTTATAACTTTTCTTATATCAATTTTTGCAGGACAAACTTCAATACATCTACCACAACCTGTACATGCATAAAAGTTAAAATTTTCGTATCTGTAGACAAATTTACATTGATATCTATTTCTAAATCTCTGATATTTATACTTTCTAGGGTTAGCACCACCAGCTACTCTTGAATATCCAGTAAAATGACATACATCCCATACCCTGTCTCTATTTTTTTCATTATATGATTTTGAATATTCTCTTATTAAAAAACAGTAGCAGCTCGGACATATAAAATTGCAACCGCCGCATTGAACACATTTCTCAGATTCTTTCTGCCATACATTATCTAATTCGTATGTATTTTTTAGTGTTTTATAATATTTTTCTTTTTTTTCTTCTTTTAAAAATTCATTATTAAACTCTAAAATTTTTTTTAAAGCAAAATCTCTTATACTATCTCTTTTTTCAAAGTCAGTTTTAGTAGGTTGAGCAAAATTTGAAAAATAATTTTTTAAAATTTCTTCACCTTTTTCAGAAAACGATTCTAAAATTAAATTTTTTTCATCTATAAAAGAAATATTAATATCAGTAGAATAACTTTCATTGTCAATGTATGGTTTACTGTTTAAAATAGCACAAAAACATGTTTGATTAGGTTTTGGACAATCAGAAGAAAATATAATTATCGATTCTCTAAGATTTTTATAGTTTTCGTCAATATATTCTGAAATAAACATCTTATCTAAAACTTTTATAGCTTGTAAATCACAATTTTTTACCCCAAGCAAAAATAGTGTTTTATTTTTTTTAATATTTTCTATTATATTAGATCTATATTGAAATAAAAAAATTTTTATAGGTTCTGTTGGTCTTATAGTAGTTAATTCTACTTTGTCAAAATCGTTTATTGATTGTAGTTTAAAAAAATGTGAATTAGAACATGATATCCAGTCTCCTTTGTCAAACATTTCTTTTAATTTATCTATAAATTCTTTATAATTAATATGAATTTTCATTTTATAAAAATTTACTTTTTATATTTATCAAAATTGTTTTGACACTTAAGACAATATCTTGCCCAAGGAAGTGCCTTTAACCTTTTTTTGTCTATTATATCTCCACAACTCTCACATATACCATAAATACCTTTATCTATTTTTTCTAATGCTGAAATAACAAGTTCTAGCAGATTTTTTTGTGTATCACTTAATTCATGAAAAATTTCTTTTCCTAAATCATTACCTGCTAAGTCAGCTTCATCGCCTACATCAAGTATGGTGTTAATCTCATTTTGATAATTTATGTTTTTTAATTCATTGCATTTTTCTAATAAACTTTTTTTACATAATTCTATAAAATTTTTATCTATTTTCCCCATTTTTATAATTTTTTTGTCTTTTTTCTGTTTATTTTTCTTAAATATTTTTTTTATATTTTTTTTCTTTTTCATAAAATATACTTGTCCTTCCTATTTTATAACCTTGATTGTTTTTAAAACATTACTTTCTTGACCAGAAATTCTTACAGTATAAGCTGCTAAACTTTTTAAATATTCTACAGTGTCTTTTGTGATTCTTTCTCCTGGAGTCAAAATAGGCAATCCTGGAGGATATGGTGTTAATGTTTGTGCTGAGATATAGCCTATAGCATTGTTTAACTCTATTCTTTTTGTGTTTGAAGAGAAAAAAGCATCTCTTGGTAACATCACAACTTCAGTAGCTAAAGGTGGTAATTCTAATTTATAGGTTTCTTTCTCACCGGAATATTTTTTAGATATATCTATAGTTGCTTCTACTAATTTTTCAATATCTTCTTTTGATGTACCAAAACCTGTGATAGCTATTAAATTGAACATATCCGCACAATCAACTTGGATATTATATTCTTTTGCTAAAATATCTTCAATTTCGTAACCAGTAAGTCCTGTTTTAGTAACATTTATAGTAATTTTTGTAGAGTCGAGATCGTAAAATTTTGACTTTATTTCTTTTCTTGTCATAGCGAACATATTTGGTAATTTGTTGATTTCATTTCTTGCTTCATCGCAATATTTGATTAATTTATTAAATACTTTATATCCGTATTTTACAACCTGCATTCTTGCAGCATCAATAGATGCTAAGATAAAATAATTTGGACTTGTAGTCTGCAACATTGAAACAACATTTTTTACACGTTTTAGATCTATCTTTTTTGAGTTAAAATTTAATATAGATGCTTGACTTAAAGCAGATAAAACTTTATGTATTGAGTTTACATACATATCAGCCGAAGTTTCAGAAGCGGAAACTGGCAATTCTGGGTGGAACCTTAAATGAGGTCCGTGCGCCTCATCAACTAACAAAATTTTGTTATTCTTATTACATATATCTGCAATTTCTCTTAAGTTTGGACAAATACCATTATAATTTGGTGATGTTATAAAAACAGCTTTTGTTTCTGGATAGTTTTCAATATATTTTTTAACTTCTTCAGAGGAAATATCATAGATTACATCTCTTTCTTGATCAACTTTTGGTTGTGCCCATATTGGCCATAAACCTGCAATTATTATGCCTGATAAAACAGACTTATGACATGTTCTTGAAAGTATTATAGAATCTCCGGGATCACATGCTGACATCAACATTACAATATTTCCAACAGTAGAACCGTTGACTAAAAAGAACGCGTATTCGCTACCATAAGCTTTTGCAGCAAGTTCTTGCGATAATTTTATACAACTTATAGGATCATGTAAAGAGTCTACTTCTGGAAAAACTGTTACATCTAAATAGTAGACATTTCTTTTTGTAAAATTTCGTAATTTTTGTAAAATTCCAGCGCCATTTTTATGTCCAGGTGTATGAAAAGAAATTACTTTTCTATTTGCACGGGACAACAAAACATCTAATAATGGAGTAGAATTTTGTTTGTTTTTCATTTGAGTTAGTTTATTTTTTAAATAAAATTTCTATTTAAAATATATTTTTAAGTTTATTTTGTCAATATTTTTAAAAAAATTAGTATGCTAAATTCTTTAGTAGAATAAAATTTTGAAAAAATGTTGAAAATAAAATTTAGAATTTTATAAACTTTTTAAACTATGAAAATAGAAACACCATATTATTTGATTGATGAAAAAAAGATATTAAAAAATTTAAAGAAAATAGATTATTTAAAAAGATTTGCAAATGTTAAAGTAGTTCTAGCATTAAAATGTTTTTCTACCTGGAGTGTGTTTCCACTTATCCGAGAATATTTAGATGGTACCACTAGCAGCTCTTTGTATGAAACAAGGTTAGGTTATGAAAAATTTGGTAAAGAAACACATGCATATTGTGTTGGTTATAAAAAAGAAGAAATTAAAGAAATTAAAAAATATGCAACAAAAATAATTTTCAATTCTATTTCTCAACTTAAAAGATTTTTTAATGAAATAAAGGATAAAGAGTTAGGTATAAGGATTAATCCTAAAGTGAGCTATTCTCATTATGATTTAGCAGATCCTGCAAGAAAATTTTCAAGATTAGGGGTGATAGATAAAGAGAAGTTAAAAGAAGTTATAAATTTAATCAAAGGTGCAATGTTTCATTTTAATTGTGAAAATGACGATTTTGAAAATTTCTCTAAAAATTTGGATTATATATCTGAAGAATACAAAGATATAATTTCTTCACTTGATTGGGTAAGTTTAGGTGGAGGTATATATTTTACTAAAAAAAATTATCCTTTGAAAGATTTTGCAAAAAAATTAAAGTTGTTTTCTAAACAATTTAAATTACAGGTATATCTTGAACCTGGTGAGTCAGTGATAACAGAAACTGCTGAGTTAGTAACCAAGGTAGTTGATATTACACATAATCAAATAGATATTGCTATTGTAGATGCTTCTACTGAAGCACATATGCTTGATTTATTGATTTATAGAACACCAGCAAAAATTAATACTTCTATAAATGCTAAGTATAAATATATGATAGCAGGTAGATCTTGTCTTGCAGGAGATATATTCGGTGTTTATAATTTTAATAAAAAGCTAAAAGTAGGTGATATTATAAAAATCCAGGATGCTGCTGGATATACAATGGTTAAGAAAAATTGGTTTAATGGTTTACAGATGCCATCAATAGTTGTTAAAAGATTGAATGGTAATATAGAAGTGGTCAGAAAATTTACATATGAAGATTATCTTTATAGTTTGTCATAGTAAGAAAAATAAAATGTTTCTAATAACTAGCAATACTTAGTGAAGAAGGAGGTAAATATATGGTAAGAAAAAATGTTTTGTTAATAGGAGCAGGAGGTGTTGCACATGTTGCAGCACATAAAATTGCAATGAATAACGATATTTTAGGTAATCTTTGTATTGCATCGAGGACTAAAGAAAAGTGCGATAGAATTATTGAAAGTATTAAAAGAAAAGGAAATATAAAAGATTATTCAAAAAAAATTTATTCTCGGCAGATTAACGCGTTAGATATTCCCGCAGTTGTTAATCTAATAAAAGAAACAGAATCGGAAATGGTTATTAATCTTGGCCAATCTTATCTTAATATGTCAGTTTTGCAAGCATGTATAGAAACAAATGCTGCTTATTTTGATACAGCAATTCATGAAGAAGTAGATAAAGTTTGCGAAAATCCACCATGGTATGCAAATTATGAATGGAAAAGAAAAGATATTTGTAAACAGAAAGGTATTACTGCAATTTTGTCTGTAGGCGCAGATCCAGGAGTTGTTAATGCATATACAGCATATGCACAAAAGCATTATTTTGATAAAATTGATACATTAGATATTGTAGATGTTAATGCTGGCAATCATGGCAAATTTTTTGCTACCAATTTTGATCCAGAAATAAATTTTAGAGAATTTATAAAAGCATGGGTTTGGATAGATAAAAAATGGGTTTCAGAACCTATACACACTATAAAGAAAGAATTTTATCTTCCAGGTTTAGGTAAATATGTTGCATATCTTAATGGTCATGATGAAATACATTCTTTATCACAAAACATTGATATAAATACTATAAGGTTTTGGATGGGTTTTTCTGATCATTATCTTAATGTATTTAATGTATTAAAAAATTTAGGACTTACTTCACACCAAGTTGTGAAAACTCATGATGGTAGAGAAGTTGTGCCTTTAAGATTATTAAAAGCATTATTACCAGATCCAGCTTCATTAGCAGGACCAAATTATACTGGTGTTGAATGGATTGGTAATTTTATTATTGGTAAGAAAAATTCTAAAGATCGTGAGATGGTAATATATTTAATATGTGATCATCAAAAAGTTTGGCAGGAGGTTGAATCACATGCAATTTGTTATACCGCAGGAGTGCCACCTGTAGTTGCTAGTATACTTGTTGCAAAAGGCATATGGGATGTTAAAAAGATGGTAAATGTTGAAGAACTTGATCCTGATCCGTTCTTAGAACTTTTGTCAAAAAATGGTTTAAAAACATATATTGAAGTAAAAGAAATCGAAAGAAAAGAAATTTAATAGATTATTTTAAAATTTAATTTTGTAAGCAGGTGTTAACAATTTAATTTTTTGCTCTTTATCAAATTCTAGCGATTTTTTTATATTAAAAATTTTCTTTTTAAATTTAGGATGAATAAAATTATTTGCAATTTCATTTAATGGCCATAAAACAAATTTACGTTTATGTAATTTTTTGTGAGGGATAACCAAATTTTTTTCTTTAATAATACTTTTTCCATAAAATAAAATATCAAGATCTATAACTCTTGGTTGGTATCTTTTTTTAGAAAAGTCTCTTCCTAACATTTCTTCAATTCTTTTTAATTTTTTTAACAACTCTTTTGGTTTTAATTTTGTATTAATTTTTATTACACAATTGTAGAAATTTGGTTGATTAAAATTTTCAATAGGCGAGGTTAAATAAATTGAAGAAGTTTTTATTATCTTTCCAATATCTTTAATTTTTACTAAAGCTTTTTTTATGTTTTTATATCTATTTCCAAGATTACTGCCAACAGAAATGTATACAGTAGCCATAAAATAAATTTTATTTTAAAAAACTTCATAAAACTTTTTTAATTCTTTCAATTGCTTCTTTAATTCTCTCTTCAGAAACAGTCAACGCAAACCTTACATATCCTTCAGCACTTTTTCCCATACCTACACCAGGAGTGCAAACAACGCCTAAATATATTAACTTTTCAGCAAAAGACATTGAAGTTTCATTCTTTGGAACTTCACACCAAACATAAAATGTTGCTTTTGGAAAAAAAAAGTTTAAACCCAATTTTTTTAATCCTTCAATTAAAACATCTCTTCTTTTTTTATAAATTTTTCTTGATTCTTCAACACAATCTTGCGAACTTTCTAAAGCAGTTATAGCAGCATATTGTATTGCAGTAAATACGCCAGAATCATAATTATCTTTTACTTTTGCTAAACCAGAAATTATTTCTTTATTACCACAGACAAAACCAATACGCCATCCTGTCATATTATATGTTTTTGATAAAGAATGGAATTCTACAGCAACATCTTTTGCTCCTTCTAAAGATAGAAAACTTATTGGTGGTATTGTATTATCATTTTCATTATCTTTAAAATATATTTCAGAATATGCACAATCATGTACAACAATAATATTGTGTTCTTTTGCAAAAGATATCACTTTTTGGAAAAACTTTTTATCTGCAACTTGTGAAGTAGGGTTGTTAGGATAATTTATAAACATTAATTTTGTTTTTTTCAAAATATACTCAGGTATATCTTCTAAAACAGGAAAAAATTTATTTTCTTTTCTTAAAGGCATATAGTAAATGTTACCTCCAGCAAATATAACAGATGATTGATACACAGGATAACCCGGTTCAGGAACTAATACATAATCACCAGGATTTATAAATGCTAATGGTAGATGAGCAATACCTTCTTTAGAACCGATTAAAGAATAGACTTCAGTGTCAGGATTTAGTTCAACATTAAATCTTTTTTTGTACCAATTTGATACAGCAACACAAAACTCTTTTATTCCTCTGCCAAAAGGATATTGATGATTTTTTGGATCTTCAATTGCTTTTTTCATTGATTCTATTATATGTTTAGGTGTTGGTAAATCAGGATCTCCTACGCCTAAAGAAATTATATCAATACCTTTTTGTTGAATTTCTTTTTTCTTTTTATCTAGTTCTATAAACAGATAAGGAGGTAAAGATAAAAGTTTTTCACTGTATTTTATATCCATAGATTACTTCTCCTTTCAACTTTTCAATTTTTTGTAATAATAATTCTCAACTGACTGTTTGATTAAAGAAAAATTTATCTCTTTTTAATATAACTCATAATTCTTTTTGCATAAAAATAGCATCTTCACCATCAGGATAAAATTTTTTCTTTATACGAACTTCTTTAAAACCAAATTTTTTGTATAGAGATATAGCAGCTAAATTACTTACACGGGCTTCTAAAATTATACTTTTGAAATTTTCTATTTTTAAATTTTTTATTATAAAATCCATTAATTTACTACCAATACCTAAATTTTGAAACTCTTTTTTTACAGAGATATTAGTAATATGGGATGTTTTTTCTGAGATTAAACAAACAATGTATCCTACAACATTTTCATCTATTTTTGCAACAAAAAATTTTTTTAAATTTTTTGGTAGTTTTATATTAAAAAGAATAAAATCTTTACTCCAACAATAATTAAAATTTTCTTTTTCTATTTGATAAATTTGTTGTAAATTTTCTTCTTTAGCTTCTGTAATTACTATATTATCTACATTTGAAATCATTTAATTTAAGATAAGTATGAGATAAGTTTTTCTATACAAAAAATACTCGGTGAAATATCAACTTTGTTTTTCAACATTATATCTTCTGCTGTACCATGACCTGGAGATATTCTTATAAATGGCAATCCTACAGTTATATTTACTATATTATGCTCACATAATATTTTTAATGGTATCATTGCTTGATCATGATAATTACATACAATAAGTACATTATTTTTACTTTTAGCATATTTAAAAGCTTGTTCAGTTAATATCGGAAAAACTATTTTTATGTTTTTTTTAACAAAATAACTTCTTAATTTTTTGACTACAAAAGAAAGTTTTGTTTTTTCTTCAGTACCAATTTTGCCATTTTCGCCTAAATGTGGGTTTAACCCACAAAATAAAACTTCTAAATTTTTTATATTTTCGTATTTTGCTAAAAAATTTATTACATTTTTTAGCTGTGAGGTAACATTTTTTACTTTAAGTTCACTTATTACTTTTTTTAATGGTATGTGTCTTGTTAGAAGTAAAACTTTATAAATCGTATTATGATTATTTTTATCTTTTGCTAACATTAACATTGAAATATTATCCTTTGGAATATTAAATTTTTCAGCAAAATATTCTGTATGTCCTAAAAAATTTTTTTTAGTTTGTTTTTGTATTTTATTTTTTGAAACTGGCATTGTTAAAATACCAAAAGTTTCTTTGTTTTTTATAAAATTTTTTATTAAATCTGAAGCGAACTCTAAGCTTAAAAAAGAAATTAAACCAGAATAACTTTTAATTTGCTTTACAGTTTTTGTATCTTCTAATACATTAATTGCTAAAAACTTATTTGAAGGTAAGCTAATACTTAATGATTGAGATATTTCTTCTTTATCTATAGCAAGATATGAAATATCTATTTTAATTTTTTTTGCTACATAACTTAACCAAAATATATTTCCTATTACTATTGGCAAGATATTTTTTTCTTTTATAGATTTTATAATTTTTAAAATTATCTCATATCCTACACCTATAGGTTCACCACAAGTAATAATGCATTTTTTAAACATATCATTATTTTATATTTTCAAGATACTCAATCTTTGCTGATTTTTTTAAATTTTCAACATAATCTTCGTAATATTTTTCAGCATTTTTTCTTGCAAGATATTGTAGTAAATCCTCCTTTATTGTTTCGAAATCAGGTTTTCTTTTGTTTCTTTTCTCTATTACTTTTATTATATGAAATCCATATATTGTTTCTACTATATTGCTTGTCTGTCCTTCTTTTAAAGAAAACGCTACTTTTTCAAACTCTTCTACAGTGTCACCTCTGGCTATAAATCCTATGTCTCCGCCACGATCTTTACTTCCTGGATCTTCAGAATATTTTTGTGCTAAAGTTGAAAAATCTTCTCCCTTATCAAGCTTTAATTTTATCTCCATAATTTTTTTCTTAGTTTCTTCTTTTTGTTGTAGAGTAGCATTTTCTGGAACTCTTATTAAGATATGTCTTACTCTTACTTGTTCATCAAAAAATCGTTCTACCAACTGTGTTAGAAGTGTAAAATCATCTTGAGTTTCTAAATTTGTAGTCTTTTTAGAACTTTTTTTGTATTCTATATTTTTTAGTATTTGATTAAAAAGTTCTTTTGCTTCTGTTTCTGTTGGTTGTTTGATATTTTTTCTAATCTTTTCATCAATAAGTTTCAATACCATAATCTGTTCCTCTATTCGTTTTTCAAATTGTTTCTCTGTTAGATTTTCTTTTCTTAACTCTTGTAGGAAGGCAGAATCTGATGGGAAACGCGACTTTACTGTTTTTATTCCTTCTTCAATTTCTCTTTTTGTAACTTTTATATTTTGTTTTTTTGCTTCTTGGAGAATTAATTTATCATTTATAAGTTGTTCTAAAATTTTTTGCTTTAGATTTTTCAGTTCTTCTTCAGATAATTCTTTTTGAGAAAATAATTTATATTGCTCTAAAGCAGATTTAAATAGTTTGTCAAAGTCAGATTGTAAAATATTTTCATTATTAACTTTTACAATTACCTTATCAACAGCTGCAAATAATGATGTTAAAAAAATAAAACATAGAACTAATATAAAATTATTTATTTTTTTTGTCATATTTTTCTCCTTTTTAGAATTTTTTTAAATTTAGAGTTTAATTTTTAAAATATTTATTTTAAACTTT
>CALFVX010000017.1 GCA_937928765.1 uncultured Endomicrobiia bacterium | reverse complement strand
CACCTCCTCTTAATGCTAAACCTAAATTGAAGTTCTTTCTATAAATCCCGGGCATAAAAGCCAAATCTATGTGTGTAGAAATAAGAGAATCAATATCCGGATCACTAAACTTGGAATATGAAAGTTGGCAGCCAAGATGTACATTACCCCAAGGATTTTCCATACCCTCACTTTTAAACCATTGTCTTACAAAACCGTAAAGGTTAATGTTAGACTCTAATTCAGTATCAGTATCTGAACTCCAAGCACCATATATTATACCACCTACATCTAAATTTTCATTTAAAGATTTTTGATACTCTAAATTACCAACTGAAACATACGACGCAGTAAGCGACACTAAAGGTTTATTTTTATGATACACAGCTGAAGGGACAGGGTTAACAAATGTTGGTAGTATTTTAATTGCACAACTTGTAAGTAACGGCATACATAGTATTAGAAAAAAATGACGTAGATTATACCTTTTCATCTTTTTGTTTACCTCCTTTCATTCCATACCATAGTATTGTTAATTTTTTAAAAATAAATTTCATTTTGCATAACCTATTGAAATTCCAGCCCAGGGCCAAACCTCGCCTTTATCTGGGAAATTAAAAAGTGGTGTAAACGAAATTCTGAACACAACCCCTCCTTTTTTAGGTTGGTATCTATAACCGAAAGTTAGTGTCTGAAATGTTCCAAAAGTTATTTCCCCAGAACCACCTATAAATGAAACAATACCGGCACCAAGTTCTAAATGATGTGGTGATTCTTTCCCTGTGATAAAATTTAACATAATTGGGAAACCGAAACCAAAAATCATATAACTTGCTCCGAACCTCAAATTAAAATTAGGATGAAATCTATAGTCTATATTAACCGAACCAACAAATGTATTACCAAACACTTCAATATACCATGCTTCTTTAGCAAAATCTGAAGGTTTAAGATGTGCAACTTCTTTTTTTGTTTTTCCTTCTATTCCTAACACCTCGCCTAATGATAATAAAACTTCATTTTTTGGGTTGAAATTTTTGTAGGTTGAAATATAACTATGTTTTTTACCTTCAGAGTTGAAACTTAAGTGTATTTGGTCACCTTTGGTTTTTAATTTTAAATCTTTTATATTAGCACGAAAATAAATATTCCTAACTTTAACTTCCTCGCCTTTTTTAGAATATAAATCAGAGATAAAGTTAACAAAATTTTCTACAGTTGGTGATTGTTTAAACGAACTAAGTTCGTTTTGAAGTTCTTGCCTAATTTTTTCGTCATAATCAGGCGAAAATTCAATTAAAGGTAGAAAAAGCAGGTTCAAAAGTATATCGCTGGGTTCATCTATATCAACGAATCTGCTTGAAGAATACCCTGGTGTATTAGAAACTTCAGGCAGTTCAATCTCAACAATACTTTCTTTAGTTATAAGTAATAAATATCTTACATATCCACCGCCTAAAGTTTTCCAACCAAAGTTGTATTTCCAGGTATCAAACAAGAATTCAACTTTTTGATTTTTTACTTTTAAAAATTTCTGTTCTTCAGACAACTGCTGAGAATAAACTACAGGACAAAGCACAAAAATGAATAAAATTAAAATTTTATATCTTATGCTACTAATTAGTCCTAAGACAAAATTAGAACTTTTCATTTTGTACCTCTACTACTTCTTTCTTTTGAAAATTTTGCTCAAGTATCTAAATTTTTCTTAATGTTTATGTTTAATTTCTTTATGTTAAATAAAGCGTTTCCGTAAGTTATTAGTAGAACCGGTATACCATTTTTTATCTTTCTTGCTTTGAATTACGTATGTATAATACATCATTTTTTGTCTCTAACGGGGTGAATCTCTTCTGCTGCACCGTATAACAAAGCCTGACCACCAGTTAATGTTGATTGTGAATCAAGCATAAAATTTCCGTCAGTAACAACCATATCACCTACTTTAAGACCACTTAATACCTGAACATAATTTTCTGTTTCAAACCCTGTTTTTACTTCTTGCATTTTGTATCTTCCTTGACCTAAATCAAGATATACAACTTTCCTTGTACCTGTATCTATTAAAGCTGTCTGCGGGATAGATAGATGTTTACCTAAACTTACCTCTATTTCTAAATCAGTATACATCTCAAGTTTCAACTTCCTTTGAGGATTATCAAACACAATCCTTGCTTTTGCAGAACGTGTCTGCGGGTTTAACACTGGTTCAATAAATTGTACTACACCAGTAAACTTTTCTGAAGGATACGCCGGTGTAGTAGCAACTACTTTTTGGCCCGGTTTGATAAGTGATAAATCATATTCGTATATTTCTGCGTGCATCCAAACTTTTTCACCTGGATAAATAAGATTTTTGTCCGGTTCAGCAAATTTTTGCAGTTCCTGTATATCTTGTTGAGTATAACCTAATAATGAAAGACGGAATTCTGCTGCTTCTAATGCTTCCTTGATACGAGATTTTTGTTCTGTATCAGTATCTTTTATTTGTTGCCAGTTCTTAAAACTTGATAAATATTCCTGTTGTGCAAGATAAAGTTCATTATCATAAGCAACTTTTGCCGGTAGACGAATCTTTTTTGTAAGATGAACAATTTTGACAGGTTCGCTTTTTATCCCGAGTTGTTTAACCTTTTTTTCATCAACAACAATTTTGTCTTCTTCAGCTTTATACACCGGGATTAATTCCATACCACATACAGGACATTTACCGGGCTTGTTTTGTCTTACTTGTGGATGCATTGAACAAGTCCAGTATAAGATTTCTTTATCAGGAGTAGGGGCTTTAGCCCCGTGAACGACCCTGAAGGGTCTACTTTGAGGCTCTACTTCTGTTATGAATTTTTCAGGTTCTTTGATAAATTCAGTATCACAGCCAGGACAACAAAAATAGTATGTTTGACCTTTATAATCAACTGCTTTTGTCTCGTGTGTTATTTTAAATTTATTTTTTGTCACAGGACAAATAGCTTCTTTACCAACTTCGTCTGGTGTAGCTATTCTAATAGAATGACCTGTGTGAAGATCTTTTTTACCACAAGAGGTAATAAACATCCATGCGGATATGAGAAATATACATATCAGAAAAATTTTTTCTATTCTATGTTTAAGCATGCCTACCTCCGTTATTAAAAATCTATGCCAATTATTTTTTCTAATTCAGTTAAATAAATCTGTGTTTCTGTAAGATGTTTGTAATATTCAATATTGTATGAAAGATACCTTTTTTGACTATCAAGTAAATCTAAGAAATTATTCTTCCCTGTCCGATATCCGGATTCGGTTATTGAAAGTGTTTGTTGAGCAAGTGGTAGTATAGTTGTTTTATAAATCTCAACAGATTTTCTATGTGCGTCATATTTTGTATACAAATCTTTTATCTTCTGAGAAATAAAAACTTTGGTTGATTGCAGTTCCCATTCAGCCGTTTCTTTCTCTTTTTTCATTGTGTTGACAATTGAATTTTGTTTCCAGAAATAAACTGGTAGTGATGTCTGGAACATATATGTTTGATTACCCATATTACTTAATTTTATTCCAGCCATAATATCAGGGAACCACTCTAATTTTGCTAAATTTAGGCCAGCAGTATTTCTGTCATATAACGATTTTTTTAAAAGAAGTTCAGGACTTTTATTAAGCGATATTTTTTGAAGTTCTTCGTATGTATATTTTATTTCTTTTATTTCAGGTTGTTCAGGTTTACCTAACGGTGTATCATCTGCACGGTTTAATAATCTGTTAAGTTCTGCCTGAAGAGAAATTCTTTCCTGTTCAAGTATAACTAACATATTATCCATTTCTGCAAGTTCAATGTTTGCTTTAAGGATATCCGTCTGCGAAACTTTGCCAACAGCATAATGTGTCTTCGCTATATTCAAGAACCGTTTCATTATATCAATGTTCTCACGATAAATATCAATAATTTTGTGTACAAGCCAGTAGTTTAAATAAGATTTTTTTACTTCAGCAACAACTTCACGAATTTTTAAATTAAGTTCCTGTTCAGTTATCTCTGATTCTTTTTCTACAATTTTACCTTTTAATGAAAGTTTACCAGGCAATGGCAACATCTGCGAGATAAAGTACATCTGTTCATAATTACTTGTTTCAAATCCAACCTGTGGATATTCTAATGTTTTTACTGTAATAATTCTCTGCTTTGTTGATAAATATTTGCTATGCACCATTTTTATTTCAGGATTATTTTCTTTTGCTTCTTTTATCACTAAATCAAGCGATATCTTTTCTTCTGCATCACAAAGATTAACTTTTGCTGTGTTGATAAAAATTAAATAAATAAAAAACAACCTAATTGCTAAAAATTTATCAATTTTGTTCATTATCAGATCTTTCTCCTAATTATTAAAAACTTGACCATAAAGTTCTATTTTTAAAAAAACCTTTCTGCAATCAATCCTGCTATGGGTGGGAAAAAGAATGTGCTTAAAAGACGAATAATTGTGAACTTCCAGCCGAGGATCCCGACCTCCATAGGTAATCTGCTTATTGACAACAACAACCAACCAGTCAAAAATGATACCATTGTTCCTGTACTCGCACCTAATTTCAATAATACAGCAACAAGAGGAAGATTAACATAAGGTCCACCGGGTGCTAAACTACCCGCAATTGTACCAATGAGTATCCCTTTTATTCCGGCTTCTTTCCCTATCCATTTCATTATTAACTCTTTAGGTAAAATAACTTGTATCATTCCTGACATAATAAACGCAAAAATTAACAATGGCATAACTTCTTTTGCCATATTTAATGCTATTTTTAAACCAGCAATATGCACACCTTTATAATATCCTATAATGAAAAAAATTATTGTCAAAACTCCAATTATAAAAGTTGAAATTAACATATTCTTCTCCTTCAACTTTTTTTAATCTATTTTTTCTATAATCTCTCTAATTTTACTTTCAATTTCATCCCTTACTTTACGGAAAAATTCTATCGGTTTACCTTTAGGGTCTGGTATATCCCAGTTAATTCGTTTCACATTTGACGAACGTTGAATAAAAACTGGACATTCATCACCACAACCCATTGTTACTATATAATCAAATTCAATATCTTTTACTTCTTCAAACCCTTTACTTATTTGGTTAGAAATATCTACTCCTAATTCTTTCATTACATCTATTGCATTTGGGTTTACAACACCGGAAGGTTTAGACCCTGCACTGTAAGCACAAAAAGTTTGCCAATAAAAATTGTTTGTTATTGCTTCTGCTATCTGACTTCTACAAGAATTTTCAATACAGATAAAGAGAATATTTTTCCTTACAACAATTTTTTCTTCTTTAATCTTTCCTTCTATGATTTTAAATGCACGAACTTCAGGAGTATCAAAATTTTTTAAAGAAATTATCACATAATCCGCTTCAGGATAGTATGCAAGTTCAACATCACGTGATGACGGATAAGCAGAAACGGTTGAATGTGAATGATATATACCTAACATCTCTATTCCTAACTGACGAATCTCTTTAAACACTTTTAGTTGTTCCTCAGGGTTCATAAAATAACATGTTTGTGGACTTTCCGAAATATTAGTTATTTTATAAACTTTAGTTACAACTCCCACTGGAGTAGAGCCTTTAGGCTCGTTAGGAATAGAGCCTTCAGGCTCGTTATACTTTAACGGGGCTGAAGCCCCTACTCCGGAAATTATAGAAGTTGGAATAGAGCCTTCAGGCTCGTCCACTTTAGGCTCGTCAACGGGGCTAAAGCCCCTACTCCTCTGGTTAACGGGCGTAAACACCCTGCTCCCTGCTAAAATACCGCACGCTTCTTTAGGATATTCTTGTTTCGCATGTTCTATTATAGTTAAATATTGTTCTTTTGTTAAGTACAACATTTCCGTCTCTCCTTTATATTTTTGGTAAAATCTCTAAAATCAATAAATGTAATAAATAACTTAACAAAAATGTAAAAACTGGTCCTGCAAACCAAACAAAAAATATTTTTTTCACAACGGATTTTTTATATGTTAAATAAAATCCATCCTTTACACTACTTATTGCAAGAACTGAAAAAGTTGTAAACTGTGCATAAGGTGTAGGAAGACCAAGCAAAGATGCAATTATCACAAAACTTGAACTAACAAACGATATTATCCCTGCTGAAATCTGACCTATTGGAATAATTTCTTTTGAAATAGTTGATATAACCCTTTTGCCGAAAATGAAACTGCCAATACCAAAACATAATCCAATACCTAAAAATAATACATCAGGTTTAAAAGAAAATGTTAAAAAAAGTGGTGCTACTACATTTGCAATATTGTTTGTTCCAACAGCGAATGCAGAATAAAAATCTGTAAATATAATAAATTTTTTTAGTTTATCATTGTGGACAACAGATTTTTCATAAACCCAAAGATTACCATTTCTTGGTGGATAAAATATTTTTTTAATAAAATAAGTAACTAAAAATGCTAAAACACAGAATAAAACTGCAATACATAGAATCCTTATTATCGTATGCCAATTTACATTAGAATAATAAAAAGCAGCACCGCTAAACGCAGCTACAGTTATAAAACTTGTTGACTGCGGTATCTTTAACAAATTAGAAAGGAACATCATCAATGCCGAAGAGATTATTATAATTATACCGGAGTAACTCCCGAATGAAGTTTGTGAGATTTTAGTAGTTAGTGTAGCAACCACTCTCGGACCTATCAATACTCCTCCAATTAACACAAATATCGTATAAAACAAACTTGCTTTTTTCCTTGTCAACAAGCCACTACCATAAGATGGAGTAAAAGAGATAGAAAAACCAGAAGCTCCCATATTCATTGCTAAAAATACTGATATTGTTATAAGTAAAATAATTTCTGTCATTTTTTTATCGCCTTAACTAAATATTATAGTCGGTTCTTTTCTTTTTCATCGCTTCAATTAATATTTTAGCGATTTCAGGCCGAGTAAACTCAAGCGGCGGCATCTCTTCTTCTTGTAGCATTTGTCTAACTTTTGTTCCGCTAAGCATAATTTTTTCTTCGGGCCCGTGCGGGCAGGTTTTAGAAGAAGCCATACTCCCGCATTTCTTACAATAAAACGCATTTTCAAAAAATAGTGGGACAATTTCTAACTCTTCAGGTTTAAATTCATAAAATATTTTTTGTGCATCATAAGGACCATAATAATTTCCAACACCGGCATGGTCACGACCTACAATAAAATGTGTGCAACCATAGTTTTTTCTTACAATAGCATGAAAAATTGCTTCTCTTGGTCCTGCATATCTCATATACGCAGGGTTTATTGCTAAAACTACTCTATCTTTGGGATAGTAATTTTCTATCAAAACTTCATAACATTTCATTCTCACTTCTGCTGGAACATCATCAGATTTTGTCTCACCTACTATAGGATGTATAAATAAACCATCAAATATTTCTAATGCACATTTTTGTATATACTCATGTGCACGATGGATAGGATTTCGTGTTTGGAACCCTACAATTGTATTCCATCCTCTCTCTTTAAAAATTTTTCTGGTATTTTGCGGTGTTAAATAATATTTAAGGAAAATTGGTTGAAGTAGGGACTTTAGCACCGTAAACGAGCCTGAAGGCTCTACTTTAGACGAGCCTAAAGGCTCTACTCCAATTTCTATAATTTCCGGAGTAGGGGCTTTAGCCCCGTTAAAGTATAACGAGCCTGAAGGCTCTACTTCAGACGAGCCTAAAGGCTCTACTCCTAACGAGCCTGAAGGCTCTACTCCAAAAGCATATATTGGACCTGCAAGTAAAAAATCGCCTTGAGAATAAAGTGCATTTACTCCTGGATGATTTTTGTCTTTTGTTCTATAAACTTTTTCTGCTTCTAACTCTTTATCGTACGAATAAATTTCTTCAAGATGAAGAAGACCAACAACTTTCCCAAACTCATCTAAAAGACAAATATCTTCACTTATTTCAAACCGTTTTGCTTCTTGTTCATCCACAGCAAGAGTAATCGGGATAGGCCAAACTATACCATTAGCTAACCTCATATTGTGTAAAACATTTAAATAATCTTCTTTACACATAAATCCTTCCAATGGACTAAACGCACCTGTAGCAATCATCTCTAAGTCGGATATCTGTCTTTTGTTCAATTTAACACTTTTAAGAGTAAATATTTTATCCTTTAATACTTTTATTTGTTCTTCACTAACTGTTCTATTTACTAATTTTCCACCGTGTGGTTTTATCATTTTTTTTACTCCTGTTGATATCCAAAAGTTAACTCTTTTATTTGTCTTAATATTAACCGTGGACTGTGGACTATAGACTGTGGACTATGAACTATGGACCGTGGACTATTTTCTAATATGTAACCCACACTCTTTCTTTTGTGGCTCTTCCCACCACCAGCGACCTGCACGTATATCTTCAGTACGTTTCACAGCACGGGTACACGGAGCACAACCTATACTTGGATATCCTTTATCATGCAGTTCATTATACGGAACATCGTTTTCTTTTATATAATCCCAGAGTTGTTGTTCTGTCCAGTCAGCAAGTGGATTTATTTTTAAAATCCCATTATGTGCTTGGTCAACCTCTACTTTTTTAATATCTATACGAGTAACTGATTGTTCCCGCCTTAACCCACAAATCCAAGCATCTAAATTTTTCAATGCTCTGTTTAAAGGTTCAACCTTTCTTACTTTGCAACACAACTGACGAAGTTCTACACTTTTGTAAAACAAGTTAAATCCATACTGGGAGACCATCTTTTCTACCGACTCTGCATCAGGAAAATAAACTTCAATATTGATTTTATATTTCTCTTTTATTTTGTCCATCAAATCATAAGTTTCCTGAGGCAATCTTCCTGTGTCAAGTGTAAATATAAGTGGTTGAATATTAGACATTGAACTTTTAGCAATTTTTAAAATCATATCAATTAAGACAACATCTTCAGCACCAAAACTTGATGCTAAAGCGACTTTGTCTTTGAACTTTTCCAACGCCCATTTTAAAATTTCTTGTGCTGTCTTTGATTCAAAATCTTCAGTAATTAAAGTTTTATTCATTTTTGTTAATCCTCCTTTAAATATAATAAATCATATGAGATTTTCTTATCTTATGAAAATACATATCTAACATATCCTGAAGTGTTATTGAGTCAAGGAAATCAAACATAGTGTTTCTTAATTTTAACCATATATCTCTTACAACACAATTTTTAATTCTTTCACATTCTTTAGGTTCATCTAAACATGGAGAAAAAGAAATTTCTCTTTCAAGAACTCTAAATACTTCTGATAATTTAATCTGAGAGGGGGATTTTGATAACACAAACCCTCCATTTTTACCACGTAAACTTTTAACTAATCCTGAGGAAACTAAAGTTGCAATAATATGTTCAAGATAGCGTTTAGAAATATTTTGTCTTTTTGCAATCTCTGACAATGTTAACTTTTCTTTAGAAGAATAATCTAATGCCAACTCTAAAATTGCTCTTATACCATATCGTGTTTTTGTTGAAAGTTTCATTTTTAAATATTACTAAATCTATAGTTTTAGTAGTATTTTATAATAAAAATAAAAATTTGTCAATAGTTTTTAAAAAATTAATTTTAAACATTCACAATTTCTTCTATGCGGTAATGTTGAAGTTGTGATTTTTGAAGTTTATTAGCAATTATTACTTTATTTTTTTTAATGTCTAATACTTCAACTTTGTCATCATTTCCATCACAATAAGTTGCTAAAATGTTAGCAGAAACTTGGAGATTTTTTTGGTCAAAAATTCCTTCTCCAACACATACAGGACCAGGAATTTTTAGAGGTTGAAGCAGTATTGTATCCTCTTTATTAAAAGCAAGAAGACGATTGTTTTCCGTTTCATTTCTTCCAATAACTACTTTTGTTTGTTTATCAATACGAAAATGTCTTCCTATCTTAAGAAGGTTCACATCATAAAGTTGTAAATTTTTTTTATTTATAAGGAGATCTTTCATTCTTTTTGCAAAATTTTTGTCTGTTAAAAGACAACCTCCTGCTGCACATAGATAGTTTTTCATACCATAAATTTTTGTAAGTTCTATCTGTTTTTTTCTGCTTCTTCCTATTATATCTAAAAGATTTTCTGTCTTTATCCATCCTTCTTTTTGAGGAATTGATGCTTCTAAAATTTTTGCAGATAAAGGACGAACTATATATCCTTCAAGTCCTGCTTCTTTTTCTATTATACTAAGTGATTTTATATTTTGAGATTTAGGTCGCTGACCTAAAACTTCTCCTGTAACTATAAACGAAGCACCAACTTCTGACATAACTTCTTTTGCTTTTTTTAACATAAGTATTCTGCAGTCAATGCATGGATTAAGATTTTTTCCATAACCATATTTTGGATTTTTTAAAATTTCAAAATATTCTTCTACTAATGATATAACTTTAACTTCTATTGACAGACTTTCAGCTACGCGTCTTGCTTCATTTCTACACCCGCCTTTTCTACTACATTGACAAAAAGGAGTAGTAAAGTTTAAGCCAACAACTTCAATTCCTTGTTGTAAAATTATTCTTGTAGCAAGTTCGCTATCAATACCACCAGAAATTAAAGAAATTGCTTTCATGGTTCATATTAAAGATAATATTTTATATCTTAAAAAATTTATTTTTTTGTTTTAGAAATATAGTCTTCAATAGCTTTATGTAAAGCATCAACTCCTAAGTTTGAACAATGCATTTTTTGCGGTGGGAGTCCTCCAAGTTCTTCTGCTATCATCTCTCTAGTAAATTTTAATACTTCATCGATTGTTTTACCTTTTGCCATTTCTGATACCATAGAAGAAACTGCGATTGCTGCACCACAACCAAAAGTTTGATATTTTACATCTTCAATTGTTTTTGCATCTTTTGCAACTTTTATATAAAAAGTCATCAAATCTCCGCATAAAGGATTTCCTACAGTACCAACACCATCAGCATCTTTTATTTCACCAACATTTCTCGGATTCATAAAATGTTCCATTACTTTTTCTGAATATTGTGGCATATAATTCTCCTTTTAAATGTTCAGATAAAAATTTTTATTAAAAACTAAAATCTTCTTCTTCATGAGAATGTTCTTGTTTGTATTTAGTTCCTGGGCCTGCCTGCATGCGTTTACCTGTTTTTAAAAAATAAGAATATAATGGTGAAAAACTTCTTAATTTATCTATTATAGAAGGAAGTTCTTCTAACACATAATCAATCTCTTGCTCAGTTGTGTATTTTGAAAGAGTAAAGGTAACCGAACCTTGGCCTACAGATGGATCTATACCTATAGCAGTAAGTATATGAGAAAGTTTTAACGATTTTGATGTGCATGCAGAACCGCTTGTAACATATATCCCTTTATGGTTTAAAAGCAAAAGTATACTTTCACCTTCTATAAATTCAAATGAAAAGCTTGCGTTATTTGGTAACCTATTTGTTGGATGCCCGTTTAAGTAAACATATTTAATTTTAGTTTTTATTCCGTTTATTAATTTATCTCTTAGAACTAACATTTTTTTGTAATTTTCAGCCATAGTGTTTTTTGCTATTTCTGCTGCTTTGCCCAAACCTACAATACCTGCAACATTTTCAGTGCCAGCCCTTTTTTCATTCTCTTGTATTCCACCATCAATCTGCGAAACTATATCTACTGATTTTTTAACATATAAAGCAGCAGAACCCTGTGGACCGTGAAACTGTGTAGCTGATAAGGATAATAAATCAACACCTAAATCTTTAACATCTACAGAAATAATTCCACAACCAGCAACTGCATCTGTATGTAAATATGTTTTTATGTTCTTGTTTTTTCTTTTTTCATTAAACTCTTTAATTATATTTGCAACTTCTTTTATAGGCTGTATTGTGCCAATCTCTGGATTTGCAAGCTGTACCGAAACTAATATAGTATCATCTCGTAAGAGTTTTTTTAGTTCATCTAATCTTAGCACACCATAATTATCAACTTTAATTATATCATATTTAAAATCAAAAAGTTGGCTAAGTTTTTTTACAGAATTTAAAACAGACAAATGTTCAACTGCAGAAACTAAAATATGTTTTGCTTTATCCTTATATGCAAAGGCTAAACCTTTGATTGCAAGATTATTAGATTCTGAACCACAAGAAGTAAAAATTATCTCTTCTGGATTACAATTTATAAGTTTAGCAACTTGTGTTCTTGATAACTGTATCGCTTTCTTTGAATTTTCTGCTAATTTATGTAAACTTTGTGCGTTACCATAATAGTCTGATAAATATGAAAGCATAGAATTTAAAACTTCAGCATCTATTTTTGTAGAAGAATGGTTGTCTAAATAAACTTCTATCATAGTTTTTATATTATTTTATTTTTCCATTAGTTTATACATATTTTCAATTGATTTTAGGGCTTTTATTTTTATTTCTTCTTCCACTACTATTTGTGGTTGCAATGTTTCTAAACTAAACAAGATTTTTTCTAAAGTATTTTTTTTCATATTTGGACACAAAGCTAACTTTGATGCCGGGATAAACTCTTTGTGTGGGAACAACTTTTTTAATCTATAACACATTCCTATCTCTGTAGCTACAATAAAATATTCTACATCCTCATTTTGTTGAACATATTTTATCATACCAGAAGTTCCTGCAACTTTATCTGCTATTTGTTGAACCTCCAAATTACATTCAGGATGAACAACTACTTTTGCATATGGATATTTTTGTTTTAATTCTAAAATATCTTCTTTTAAAATTTTAAGATGTGTAGGACAATATCCAGCCCATAAAATAATATCTTTTTTTGTATTTTTTTTCACGAAACTGCCTAAATATTTGTCTGGTACAAATATTACTGTTTGTTGTGGTATTTTATTGACAACTTCAACTGCGTTCGCTGAGGTGCAACAGTAATCTATCTCAGATTTTACTTCAGCAGAAGTATTTATATATCCTACTATAGGTACATCAGGGTATTTTCTTTTAAGTTCAACTACATCTTTTTTTGTTATCATATCTGCTAAAGGACAACCACAGCTAATATCTGGCAGAATCACTGTCTTGTTAGACAATATATATGCTGTTTCAGCCATAAAATGAACCCCACAAAAAATTATAACCTTATTTTCTACTAACTTTGCTTTTGTAGACAAATCCAACGAATCTCCTATAAAATCAGCAATATCTTGCACTTCAGGAAGTTGGTAGTTGTGAACAAGTATCACAGCATCTTTTTCTCTTTTTAGTTTTTTAATATCTTCTATTATTTTTCTTTCATTCATAAATTAAAAAACTCTTTTTTTAAAATTTTTCTAAAACATACTAAAAATATATCCACTTAATAAAGAAAAAAAAGTTATAACAAAAAGATATATACTTAAAATTTTAAATCCAAACTCTTTTTTTATAACCAACAATGTAGCATAACTTGTAAGCGGTCCTAATATAAGTAAAACCAATGATGGACCTATATCTAAACCTTGGTTATTTAATGCATAAACCAAAGGTACTGAAGCTGTTGAACAAATATACATAATTATACCAAAAATAACAGCAAAAATATAACCAAATATACCATACAAAAAATTTTCTATAAAAATCTTTACTATGTTTAAACTACTTATAAAACTTGCAATTGTAATTCCTATAATTACTTCTTTTCCTATTTCTTTAGGTAAATAAATAAAACTATACCTTAAGACAGAAAAAATTTTTTGTTTAAAAGTCTTTTTAGGAATAAATTTAGAAAAAAAATCAGCTGCTGTTTGATTTGTTTCTAAAGCTTCATCATCTTTTAATTTATCTATAGAATTTCCAATAATTCCAATAACAAATCCTAATAAAATAACAACGCCACAAAGATATAAAGTAAAAGAAAAACCGAAAAATTTTAATGTTATCAGAATTGAAGAAACAGATGTTGCAGGTGTAGCAACTAAAAATGCTAAAATATTTCCCAACTTAACACCTTTTTGTTTAAATCCTACAGCCATAGGTAAACTTCCTATACAACATATAGGAAGAAACATACCAATAATTATTACAGATAACAAAGTAAAAAAATTTTTTTTAACTAGATATTTTTTTACAATTTTTTCAGGAATTGTCTCATAAAATATACCACTTAATAAAAATCCTACAAATAAAACTGGAATAATTTCTAAAAAATAATGTATAAGATGAAACAAAAAAATTTTTATAAAATTCATAAAAGATAAATTAAACAAAATATAAAAATTTTTTTCAATAGATGAAATTGATACGGATTATTTAATCTCTAAGGTAAGCACAAAAATCTATTAAATTTAAAACTTAATTTTTTTATTTTTGCCGTGGGTGGGATTTGAACCCACACTCCCTATATGGGAATACCGTTCTGAGCGGTACCTGTATACCAATTCCAGCACCACGGCAAAATAAAAAACTTATTTATTTCGTTCAGAAATTTGTGGTAAAATATTATTTTTTATATACTCAAAATTAAAAGGTTTAAGTAAACAATCCATAGCACCATGTCTAAAAGCTTCAATAACTTTTTCTGCTTCTTTGTATCCAGTAATCATAACAACTTGCAGCTGTGGATCTGTGTTTTTTATCTCCTTAAGAACTTCTATACCATCTTTCTCAGGAAGTCTAATATCCAACATCGCTAAATCAAAAATATCTGTTGTTATAAGTTTTAGACCTTCAATAGAATTTAATACTGTTTTTACTTCATGTCCTAAAGAAATAAAAAATGATTCAAGTACATCAAGGACTTCTAAATCGTCATCTATAATTAAAATTTTCATATTTTCGTTTTAACCTATACTTTTAAAATTTTTTATTATCTTGTCAAAGATTTTATTTTTTTTAAATCTTGACTCTCTTTTTCTTTAATAGCGTCCAAATCTTTTTGCAAATCTTCTTGAACTTTTTTAATCTGTGATTCTATTATATATTTTTTAAGCAGATTTTCATTGTTTATTCTTTGCTTTGTCCATTTTTCTACTGTAGAGGAAGCTAACAATATTCTTACCCAATATCTACCAGTAGATTTCTGTATTTTTTCTTGAATAATCCAGGGACCTTTAAGTTCTGTATCTACAATATTCTTTGTCATTGTTTTTATTTCTTCAATTGACATTGCTTCCTGCATTCCTTCCTGTTTATACTCAGACCAATCTGCCATAGTTCTTTTCCATACTGATTCAACTTTTGTTTCAACTTTTCTTGCAAGATCTGATATCGCAGAAGTTATTGCTGCTTCTCTTGCTAAAGCTAAGTTTGCACGTTTTTCTGAAAAACCAACACCTGTAATTATCTGTCCACTAACCTCTTCAGGAAGTTGTTGGAATGGTGTTGCATCAACAAAATCTGAAGAAACTTCTTTTCTTATATCAGCAGGTTTTTTTACTCCACAAGAAGTAAGAATAAATGTAATATATATAAATAGAAAGAGATTTTCTTTTTTTAAATTTATTTTCATTCTTTAAAATCACCTCCTTTTTAAAAATTTTGTTAACCTTTTTATAAACCTATACTTAAAAATTATTTAAATCTTTCGGATATTATAAAAATCACAATTCTGTAATATTTTCTTGTATAATTATTTAAAATAAATACCAATATCAGTTTTAAAATGGTACCTCTTCAGAGAATTCTGAATCTTCAATTGTTTCTGAAGATGAATTGTTGATACTCTCAACTTTTGTTTCGCTAGCAGAAACTGCTTCTATTGTTTTTTTACCAAGAAACTCTAGTGTATCAACTACAACTCTTGCAGATGTATAAGTATTATTATTTTTATGCACTTTTATTATTTCTAACCTTCCTGTTACAGAAATTGCTCTGCCTTTGATTAGATATTTTGCTAACTTCTCTGCTCTCTCACCCCAAATTATTAAATCCACAAATACAGCTGGTTTTTCTTCTGGACGAAGATCTTCTCTTAAAGCTAATGTTGTTACACAAAATTGTTTTCCTGTAGATGTTGTTACTACTTTTGCATCTTTTGCTAAATTTCCTGAAAATATTACAAGATTCATCTAAGTCCCCCTAGTTTTTAGTATTGTATTAAATTTTAAAAAATAAAAAAACAATTTTTCTTATAAAGTTTTTCTACTAAATAGAATTAAAAGAAGATTTTAAAAAACACATCCAACTTTACATCTTAAAATCTAAAAAGAGCATCAAAATAAAATTTATCTAAAATTAATCTTTTACTAATATTCCTATTGCTATAAAAATATATGATGAAATTATTAAAATTGGAGACATCACACTTGCCCAATTATCTGCTTCAGAATTTGTAAATTTTAACAATATAAAACCTATTGCTAAACTGAAAATGCTACAGATTATAATTTTAAACCCTTTTTTACTTATTACAACATTATATAATAAATTTTTTTGTTGATGAGATAGATTATTTGTAGTTTGCTGTTTTATTTTGATTCTTTTTTTACCCATTTATCTTATAATATTAGGAATTTTATATCCTTTTAAGTTTTTGTCTAATTCTTCTAATTTTTTGATTCTTTCAGACATAGGTGGATGTGTGGAAAATAATGTTAACAAACTTTCCGTTTTGAGAGGATTTACAATAAACATATGAGTAGTTGCAGGGTTAGCATTTTGTAGCGGTATTCTTTGGACTGTTTCATGAAGTTTTCTTAACGCGTTTGCTAAACTTAAAGGATCCGAAGAATTTATAGCTGCGGTTCTATCTGCTTCATATTCTCTTGAACGAGAAATAGCTAATTGTATTATAATAGCAGCGATTGGTGCTAGAATAACAACTAATAAAAGACCTACTGCTTGTAAAGGATTTGAGTTACGATTATCTCTTTTGTTTCCACCAAACATTAATGTCCATTGTGCCATCCTTGCCAAAGTAAAAATAGCTCCTGCAATTGTTGCTGCTACAACTGAGATTAATGTATCTCTATTTTTTATATGAGACAACTCATGAGCTATTACTCCTTTCAGTTCTCTTTCATTAAGAATATTCATAATTCCTGTTGTTAAAGCTACTGCGGAATTTTTTGGATTTCTTCCTGTAGCAAAGGCGTTAGGTGTTTGAGTATTAATAATATAAACTTTTGGCATAGGGAGATTCATTTTAGCTACAAGTTCACGAATAATAGAAAAAATTTGTGGATATTGTTCTTCTTTAATTTCTTGTGCACGATACATCATAAGAACAATTTTGTCAGAAAACCAGTATGCAACACCGTTCATCATAACTGCCATAATAAATGCCCAAATCATACCTTCCTTACCACCAATGAAATTACCTACAATTACAAAAAGCATTATTAATGCAAGCATAAGTAATGTTGTTTTAAAAGTGTTCATTTTCTTTTTACCTCCTTAATAAGTAATTTTTTATTTGCTTAAACTTATTTAAAATTAATATTATTTTTTTAAATGAAAATCAATATAAATAAAAATTTAAAAATTTTTTACAAATGTTTATTTTTGCAAAAATTTTTATTATAATAAAATCAAAATTTCCAAAAATTTATATATAATATTTAGATGCATTTAAAGCACAAAGTTTTTCATACAATTTTATCAAAAAAGGGGGGAATTTATGGTTAAACAAAATATTTCACAACTTCAACTTGTAAGAAAAAATTTTAAACCTGTATTGCCTTCAATTCTTAAAAACGGGCCTAAATCAATAGTGTTAAAATTTGGTAAGCCAACAGAAAGTATCTCTGATAAAGAAATACTTAAAAAAATTTTTACAAATACATATGGTATGCCAATTGTGAAATTTATAAAGGGAAAAAATTCTGAAGTTGTAAAAAGAACGATCAAAGTTGGAGTTGTTTTTTCTGGTGGACCTGCTCCTGCAGGACATAATGTTGTTGCTGGACTTTTTGACGCATTAAAGAGAACAAATTCAAAAAATAAACTTTTTGGATTTTTAGATGGTCCTTCTGGAATAATTGAAAACAAGCTTGTAGAAATTACATCTTCTATGGTTGATAATTACAGAAACACCGGTGGATTTGATATGATAGGTACTGGTAGAACAAAAATTGAAACACAACAACAATTTGAACAAGTTAAAAAAACTCTTACTGAGAGTGGTATTTCTGGATTAGTTATAGTTGGTGGGGATGATTCTAACACTAATGCAGCAATTCTTGCAGAGTATTTCAGAAAAGAAAATATTAAAATAACTGTGGTTGGTGTGCCAAAGACTATTGATGGAGACTTAAAAAATCCTTATATTGAAACTTCATTTGGGTTTGATACTGCAACAAAGGTGTACTCAGAGCTTGTTGGTAATATTGCAAAAGATGCTTGTTCGTCAAGAAAATATTGGCACTTTATTCGTCTTATGGGACGAAGCGCTTCACATATTGCTTTAGAGGTTGCTTTAAAAACACATCCTAATATTGTCCTTATAGCAGAAGAAGTTTTTGATAAAAAACTTACTCTTTCACAAATTGTTGATAAAATCGTAGATGTTATTGTTAAACGTGCTCAACAAAACAAAAATTTTGGTATTGTATTGCTACCAGAAGGATTAATCGAATTTATCCCTGAAATAAAAGAGCTAATTTCTAGACTAAATGATGTGTTAGCAGAAAATGAACAGCCAATAAATTCTTTATTAAGCATTGAAGAAAAGAAAAATTTTATATATACAAAGCTTCCTGAAAATCTTGTATCTTTGATGAAAGATCTTCCTGAAGATATCTCTTCACAGTTGTTGCTTGATAGAGATCCTCATGGGAATGTCCAGGTTTCTCTAATAGAAACAGAAAAACTTTTAATTGATATGGTGAAGAAAAAATTGTCTGAGTTAAAAAAACAAGGTAAGTTTGAAGGGAAAGTTTCTTTCTTAGCACACTTTTTTGGTTATGAAGGCAGATGTTGTGATCCATCTAATTTTGATGCTAATTATGGGTATTCTTTAGGATATACAGCAGCAGTACTTGTATTAAATGGTCTTAGTGGTTATATGGCTTCTGTGCAAAAACTTATAAAAAAACCTTCTGATTGGGAATGTTGTGGGGTGCCTATTACAATGATGATGAATATTGAACGCAGAAAAGGTAAAGAAAAACCTGTAATAAAAAAGGCATTAGTGGATCTTAATGGTGAACCATTCAAGTTTTTACAAAAATATAAAGACAACTGGTCTCTGACTGAAAGTTATACATTTCCAGGGCCTATACAATATTTTGGTCCTTCATCTATATGTGATATGACAACAATAACTCTTGAACTTGAACATAAGAAAAAGTAGTTGAATTTGTAGTTTTTTAAAGTAGAGATTGTAAGATTTTTTCTTTTTTAATTTTTGTTTGGAGTTATAGTTATGAACAACGAATTTCCCAAAGCATACAATCCTAAAGAAACTGAAACTAAAATTTTGCAGTTTTGGTTTGAGAAAAAACTTTACCACAGCGAAATTGATAAAACAAAAAAACCTTTTGTTATAGTGATTCCTCCACCGAATATAACTGGTGCTCTTCATATGGGTCACGCTCTAAATAATACTCTTCAAGATCTTATAATCCGTTTAGCTAAAATGAAAGGGTTTAACACTTTATGGCTTCCAGGAACAGACCATGGAGGTATTGCTACACAAAATGTAGTTGAACGAATTTTACTTAAACAAGGTAAAACAAAACATTCTTTAGGTAGAGAAAAATTTTTAGAATTTATGTGGCAATGGAGAAAAGAAACCGGTGACACAATACTTAATCAGTTAAAAAATATTGGTTGTTTATGTGATTGGGATAGAACAAGGTTTACAATGGATGAAGTCTGTTCAAAAGCAGTATTTAAAGCGTTTAAAAAACTTTTTGATGAAGGATATATCTACAGAGGAGAGCGTATTGTTAATTGGTGTCCAAGATGTAAAACAGCACTTGCTGATATTGAAGTTGAATACAAAGAACAAAAGGATAAACTTTTATATATAAAATATCCCTTAAAGAATAAAAATTTACAGGTTAAATATATCACAGTTGCAACAGTAAGACCAGAAACAATGTTAGGAGATACTGCTGTTGCTATAAACCCAAATGATGAAAGATATAAAAGATTAATTGGAGAAACTGTTATATTACCATTAATTAACAGAGAAATAAAAATTATATCAGATGATACCATAGATATAGAATTCGGTAGTGGTGCAGTAAAAGTTACTCCTGCACATGATCCTTTAGATTTTGAAATTGCGCAAAAACATAATCTTGAGATACTAAAAGTTATAGATGAAGATGCTAAAATGATAAATGTTGGTATATACTGTGGAATTGACAGGTTTGATTGCAGAAAGAAAGTTGTAGAAGATCTTAAACAACTCGGATTAATTGAAAAAGTTGAAGATTATACTCACAATGTTGGAGTATGTTATCGTTGTGGAACAGTTATTGAACCTTTAACTTCAAAACAGTGGTTTTTGAAAATGAAAGATATTGCTAAAAAGGCATACGAAGCAATTTCTGAAGGTAAGGTTGTATACTATCCTGAAGTTTACAAAGAGCATACATTAAGATGGCTAAATAACATAAAAGATTGGTGTATATCAAGACAAATATGGTGGGGACATAGAATACCTGTTTGGTACTGCAAAAATTATAACTCTGAATTACAGAAAGATACAGAATTTTGTTCTGTTATAGTTTCTGAAAAAAAGCCAGAAGAATGTCCTAATTGTAAAACAACAGAGTTTTATCAAGACACAGATGTTTTAGATACATGGTTTTCATCTGCTTTGTGGCCATTTTCTGTTTTTGGTTGGGGTCTAGATGAAAATAACGCTGAATTAAAATATTACTATCCTACACAAATATTAGTTACAGGATACGAAATACTTTATCTATGGGTTGCAAGGATGATAATGATGGGGCTATATTTTTTAAAAGAAGTGCCATTTAGAGAAGTTTTTGTGCATGGGATTGTAAGAGACATTCATGGAAAAAAAATGTCAAAATCTCTAGGTAATGTTATAGATCCTCTAGATATTGTAGAAAAATATGGAACTGATGCGTTAAGATTTTCTTTAGTTTCATCAACTACTGCTGGAAGAGATATTTATCTTTCAGAAGAAAATTTTGTTTCATCACGAAATTTCATGAACAAAGTTTATAATATGACTAAGTTTATATTGATGAATATCTCAAAACAAGATTCTAATTTTATAAAAAATTGGATAAAAAATTTTGATGAATCAAAAATTTCTTATTTAGGTATTGCAGAACAATGGATTCTTAGTGAATTAAATAGTTTAATAATAAAAATTAAAGAATATCATAAAAAATATCTGTTGGGTTCAATTGCACACGAATTGTATGGTTTTGTATGGTTTAAATTTTGTGATTGGTATTTAGAAACAGCAAAAATTAATCTTCAAAAAGAAGAAAAAAAAGTTTCTACTTTAAGTGTACTTTTGATTGTTTTAAATAAAATTTTAAAACTATTACATCCAATAACACCATTTTTTACAGAATACATATACCAAAATATAAAATTTTTATTTTCTGAAGAAGAAAAAGATAGTATTTTAGATAGTGGTTTTGTTGAAGAATCTAATTTTAAATTTGATAATTTAAAAGTCATAAGTTATGAAGTTATAAAAAATATTGTTTCCGAAATAAGAACTATCCGCAACGAATTTAAAATTCAACTTAATATAAAGCCAAATATCATAATAGTTATAGAAAAAAATCAAAAAATTTTAGATACAATAAAGGAATATTCAAATTATATACAAAGATTAGGATTAATAAACAATATGTCTTTTATAAACAAAAAAAATGAAGAGTTTAAAAAACCACAACATTCAGCAACAGCAATCTTTGAGATTACAAAAGAATTTGGTACATTAGAACTTTATATCTTACTTGAAGGAATTATTGATTTTGAGAAAGAAAAAAAACGGCTTAAAAAAGAACTTGAAGAAACAGAAAAATTCTTTATTTTATTTGAACAAAAACTTAATAACTCTGAATTTTTAGCTAAAGCGCCTAAGGAGGAAGTTGAAAGAATTAAAGAAAAATATCTGCTTACAAAAGAAAAAATAGAAAAAATTAAAAGTTATTATAAGGAATTGTAAACTAAAAAATCTTTTTCTTAAACTTATTTGATTTTTTGAAATCTTAAATTAGTTGATATTCAAAATAATTTTTTTATATTTTAAAATTATGAATTTTTTAGTAATTTATTATTCTTTAAGTGGGAAAACAAAACTTGTTGCAGAAAAAATTTCTGAATTATTAAATTGTGAAACAGAACAAATTATAGATCTTAAAAATCGCAAAGGATTTTTAGGATTTTTAGTTGCTGGATATGATGCTTTAAAAAAGAAAACTACTGATATAAAACAAATAACAAAAAATTTGGATTTTTATGAAAACATAGTTTTATGTTTTCCGGTTTGGGCATCAAATGTTCCTCCTGCTATACGAACTTTCTTAAATAATTTTAAAGAAAAAATTAAAAATATTTCTTTTGTAGCAACTATGGGTTTTCACGCAAATGAAAGTATGTTTAAAGAAATTAATAAAATAATAAATAAAAGACCAAAATTTACTATTTCAATAACTAAAAAAGATTTAAAAACCAAAAAATATTTAGATAAAATAAAAGAAATAAAAAAATTTTATGAGAAAGATTAGTATTATTCGAAAATATAATAAATTTGCATTAGGCTCATGTCTATTTTGTATGGGTAATACAGAGGTTTTATGTAATGCTACAATACAACAAGGTCAGCCACCACATCTAAGATCTACAAATTTTGGTTGGGTTACTGCAGAATATTTTATGTTACCGCAATCATCTTCAAAACAACGAAACTCTCCTCAACAACAACTAACCAGTGGAAGGACAAAAGAAATATCTCGTATTATCGGCAGAGCATTGCGTGCAGTTGTAGATTTAGGCGCTTTGGGTCCAAATACTGTAATTATTGATTGTGATGTATTACAAGCTGATGGTGGTACAAGAACTGCTTCTATAAATGGTGCTTTTGTTGCTATGTATGATTTATTTAACAACTTGATAAACCAAAAAAAACTTGAACGGAATCCTATAAAAAAATTTATTGGCAGTATTTCGGTAGGTATAGTTGATGGTAAAAAAATTGTTGATCTTTGCCAAGAAGAAGATAATAAAGCCGAAGTTGATATGACAGTTATAATGACAGAAGATAAAGAACTTGTAGAACTACAATATACAGCAGAAAGAGGTTTATATGATACAAAAATCATAAATGATTTAATAAATCTTGCACAAAAAGATATTATAAAAATAGTACAATTAGAGAAAAAAATTCTAAAAATTAAATGAAGTTAGTAATAGCTTTAGATACTGATATAAAAAAAGCAAAAAAAATTGTGGATTATGCTTTAGATTTTAACTTTAAAATTTTTAAAATTGGCCATCTGTTGTTTGATACACAACCTGAAATTATAAATTATATAACTAAGAGAGGCGGTGATGTTTTAGTTGATCTTAAATTTCATGATATTTCTTCTGTAATAGTAAAAGCTATAGAAAAAATTTCAAAAAAATATAGTATCTGGGGTTTTACAATACATTCTTTAGGAGGTAAAAATCTGCTAAAAGAAACAAAAGATTTTGTTTTAGACAAAAAATTAAATTTTATAATCTTTGCAGTAACAATTTTAACAAGTTTAGAAGAAGAAGATTTAAAATATTTTGGTTTCAAAACAAACATAAAAGAAACTATTCTCAATCTTGCTAAATTAGCAAAAAGTTGTGGTTTAGATGGGGTAGTATGTTCAGCAAATGAGGTCAAAATTATAAAAAAAACTTGTGGGGAAAAATTTTTAACTTTAGTTCCTGGAATAACTTTAGGTAATAAAAATGTTGATCAAAAAAGAACTAACACAATTGAGAATGTTTTATCTTTAGATGCAGACTATGTTGTTGTTGGAAGAAGTATTTATGAATCAGAAAATATAAATAAAACTTTAAAATACTTAAATGATTTAATTTTTATAAACAAAAAATGAGTTATTTAGTTTTAGCAAGAAAATATAGACCACAAAAATTTAGTGAAATTATTGGCCAACAACATATTGTTACAACATTAAAAAATGCACTAAAATCTGGCAAGGTATGGCATTCTTATATTTTTTCTGGCACAAGAGGTACTGGTAAAACTTCTACTGCAAGAATTTTTGCAAAAGCAATAAATTGTTTATCTCCAACTGTTGATTTTGAACCTTGTAACCAATGTAAAAATTGTACAGAGATAACTCAGGGTAATTGTGTAGACGTAATAGAGATAGATGCAGCATCAAACCGTGGTATTGACGAAATACGTTCATTGACAGAAAGTGTAAAGTATGTTCCAGTAAGTTGTAAATATAAAGTTTATATAATTGATGAAGCACACCAAATTACTGAAGCTGCATTTAATGCTTTTCTTAAAACTTTAGAAGAACCACCAAGTTATGTAATTTTTATTCTTGCAACAACAGAATTTAATTCCTTGCCACAAACAATTATTTCTAGATGTCAAGTTTTTCAATTCAGGCCTGTTTTAAAAAATATTATATTTGAAAGATTAAAATTTGTTGTAAAATCTGAAAACAAAATAGACAAAATCACTGATGATGCTTTGAAATTAATTTCAGAATTTTCTTTAGGTTCTGTAAGAGATTCTCTAAGTTTGCTAGACCAGATACTTGCTTTAACGGAATTGTATGCTAAGGTTGATTCAAAAGTTATACTTCAGCTTTGGGGTTCAACACCAACTGAGTATGTTGAAAAATATGTAAAATTAATAACCAAAGATGATGTAAAATCAATTTTAGAATTTGTTGACGAGATTTATAACTCTGGGATAGATCTTATACAATTTGCAAAAGATGTTTTAGAATTTTTTAGAAAGTTATTGTATTTTAGAACTGCGAGTATCCAAGAAGACAATATTTATAATTTAGAACAATTTAAAGATCTTTTTTCAACAACACATATTATATCTTACATTCAACAATTACTTTATTTAGTTGAAGAAATTAAAAGAACAGAATTTCCAAAAATTTTGCTTGAAATTAATAGTGTAAAACTTATAAGACAATATTTTGAAATTAGTGAAATTATAAAATATATTGAAAATTATAATACTTATGATATTATTGAAAAACAAAAAGATGAAGTTGGTTTGAAAGATAAAAAATTAACTAAAGATGATAAAGTTTTAGAAAAAAATTCTTCATCTTCTAATCAAGAGGAGCTTAAACAACAAGATATTTCTGTTGATAAACAAGAATTTAATTTTAATAAAGAAACTTTAGAATCTTTATGGGAACAAGTATTAGAGAAAATAAAAACTGAAAAACCGCTAAGCTATCCTATACTTTTAGAATCAAAGGTTTGTTTTCTAAACGATACCTTAAAAATACTATTTCCTAACAAATATGTAAAACACATGTTGCAACAGCATAATTTGAATTTAGAAAAAATTCTTTATCAACTTACAACAAAGAATTTTAAAGTTGTATACGATATACAATCTGAACAAAAAATTGTTTTATCAGAAGAAGTTTCTTCTAATAAGCAACTTAACGATTTAAAACCTATTGAAATAAAACCAAAGAAAACAAGAATTACTCCTGAAGTAGAAAAGTTTTGTAAAGCATTTTCTGGAAAGATTATCTCACCAAAAGAAGAAAATAAAGATTATTAAATAAAATAGTAATTTTAAAAAGATGAGGATATTTTTATGACAAAAGATTTAATAAGAAAACTTGTTTTAAAATTTCCAAAACATTTAATTGATAAACCTGTTGTGTATCATCTTGTTAAAGATTATGATCTGATGATAAATATTTTGAAAGCCACTATTCAACCTGATGCAGAAGGTGTTTTAGTTTTAGAGATTTCAGGCAAAAAAGAGAATTTTGATGAAGGAGTTAAATTTTTAAGAAATTTTGGTATAGAAGTTGAACCTTTAAGTAAAGATATTAAGTTTAATGAAGAGATATGTTATCATTGTGGTGTTTGTATACCAATATGTCCTGTTGGTGCATTAAAGATGGATAAAGAAACATATACGGTATCTTTTGATAAAAACAAATGTATTCTATGCGAGTTGTGTGTAAAAGTTTGTCCACCAAAAGCTATAAAATTAATTTTGTAAAAAAATAAAAAAACTTCAAAGCTTGCTTATCTTATATGTATGTTAAAATACAGAACATATATAAATGAAACACAAAAAGTTTTATCCTATGAAGTAGTTTATAAAGAAACTTATCTTCTTATTAAGTTAGAAAAAAATTTTAAAATTAGAATTTTAAAAAATTTGATTTCTTTAAGAAAACCTATTGAAAATTATATAAAAAAAAATCCAGAATTTTTAACTTCATTAAAACCTATAGAGCCAAAAAAATATGCTCCTGAAATTATAAAAAAAATGTGTTTTGTATCACAAAAGACTGGTGTTGGACCTATGTCTGCTGTTGCAGGAACTATTGCTGAATTTTTAGGATATAAAATATTAAATTGGATAGAAAAAGAAAATTTTAAAAAATTTTTGATTATAGAAAATGGTGGTGATATTTTTGCTTATATAGACGAGCCAATAAACATAGCGATCTATGCATCAGAAACTTCACCATTTACAGGTAAACTAATTCTAAAAATTAATTTACTTAATCAACCTTTAGGTATTTGTACTTCTTCAGGCACTGTAGGACATTCTTTAAGTTTTGGCAGTTCAGATGCTGTTATTATAATTTCTAATTCAGCAAGTTTTTCTGATACATTAGCAACTGCTACTGGAAATTTAGTTAAAACAGAATCTGATATTAAAACTGCAGTAGAGTTTGCAAAAAGTTTTAATGAAACAATTTTTGTATGTATAATTAAAAACAAAACGATTTCGTTTTGGTCAAAAACAGACAAAATTAGAGTTTGCTAAAATTTTTTAATTAAAATTGGAAAATTTTTATTTAGTAAATACAAATTTTATCTCAGAAGAACCTTTTTATTATGCTAAAGCTTTAAACAACTCTTTCTCTTTATATCCTACAAATTTGAAAAAAAGATATCTAGAATTTGTTCTATTACAAACTTTTATAAGTTTTTGTATTTCATCGTAATGTCATTTTTCAAGGAATTCTATATTTAGCAAAGATTTGTCAATGCTAATTTTTAGTTGTATAAGTTGGTTATATATGGAAACTAAATAGATAATTATACTTATTAAAAATACAACTAAAACAATAAGAATTACTATGAATAGATAAACTATAATAATTTTGCCATCCTTGTATATTAAGTTTTGTTAAATCTCTTTTTAGAAGCTGTATATATGGATATCTATTCAAATAATTTAGTACTGTCTATTGAGTAGATTAAGGATTTATTTTGCTATTAGATATAAAAATTTTTGGCCATACCAAAAGATTTTCAATTATATTTGATGACTATACTTTATATGCAAAAAACAACTCATTATGCCCTTTTATAGGTTGTAATTTATATCCTAACCTATTTAACAGTTCAGTAGATTTATCAAATTCCTTTATTTCTATAAACAATATTGGAGACATTTCTTCTAAAACCTTTTTTGCACCTTCTAACACTAAAATTTCTGTACCTTCTACATCTATTTTTATTATATCCGGTGGGGGGAATTTTTCTAAAAAAACTATGTTATATAAACTCACTGTATTTATTTCGTATTCACCACCTTCTGCAAGTTTTCCTGTCTATATTCCATAACCTTTTTTAAAAAAACTTTTTGCACTTTTATTTGAAACTGCAACATTTAAACAGATAACATTTTTTAATTTATTAATTTTTATATGCTTTTTTAAAAACAAAAAATTTCTTAAAGAAGGTTCAAACGCAATAACTTTACCTTCATCTCCTACTAGTACAGAAGCAAGAAGTGTAAAATACCCAACATGAGCACCTATGTCATAAACAATATCACCTTTTTTTAGCATTCTTTCAAAACATTTTGTCAATCCATACTCATAAGTTGAAGTTAAAAATCTCAACAATTTTCCACAACTTCCAACTACCCATTTATATCCTTTAAGTGGACCTCTTAAAATAGGCAACTTTAAAAGTGATAAAAAAGAAAACTTTTTATCATAAAAAACATCTTTCATATTTTAAACTTAACAAAACATAAATGGTGTAATGTAGTAAAAAAATCTGAAAAAAATTTTTGCAATAAAATAGTCATTGCATTTAAAAGATGATGCCTTGCTTTTAGATTTTTTATTTTTTAGCACTTTTTAATTTTTCAATTTATTATTTTAATCAATCTGCATTTAATTTTCTTACAGGCGAAAACAACCTTATTGCTCTTCCTCCACTGACAAAAAATTTTGAAAAAAATTCTAAATATTGTAATCTTGCCGAATGCACAAGTCCACTTAATACACTCATAACAAAATTAAACAGATGTCCTGCTATGAAAACTATAGGTGCTAAAATTGGTTCTACATACTTTATGCCTAAAAGTTCAGCATTAAATAACCTTAAGACAAGAAGATTTATAGTTTGAGCAATAGCAGAAGATGCTAACGCTAAAGCTAAAATTCTTGAGTAGGACAAAATGTCTGCATAATAACCAATTGTATTATATGCTTTAACAAAAATATTTATAGGTTTTAAAAAAATAGGTTTTATATTACGAGATTGATATATAATTATAAAAATAAAAATAAACAAACTAACCTTGCTTGAAATATTTGATATTTTGTAATCAACATCTTGTGGAAAAAAAAGTTTATATACTAAAGGAGAAAAAACTACTATAAATACTACCCAACTAAGATTGTCAATCCCAGAAGAAATTTCTTTTTCTTTAAAACTTTTTATACAACTTATTAGTAAACCAGAAATGATTTGTATAAAACCTAATAAAAATGTAAATTTTAACATATCAATAGGTCGATTTAAAGGATCAAAGATTGCTAGGTTTAAAGGAAACCTAAAGTTTTTTATGATACTAAATCCTAAAAAACTATCTAAAAACAATCCACAAATTATAGATGTTAAACCGAGATATTTAAATAATTGTATAAATTTATAATATTCAGAATTTTTTTCAACTTTGTTTTTCAAAAATAACCATAGAAGAATCATTAAAATAGCATAAAACATATCACTTAAACATAAAGCAAAAAATATAGTAAAAAAAGGTGCAAGAAATTCCGTAGGATCAATACTTTCTATCTTTGGATATCCGTATAATGTAGTAACAAACTCATAAGGTTCAATTACTTTTTTATTGTTAAGAACAACAGGCACATCTTCATCTTTTTGTGGATCAAAAAAAAGAAGATTTATTTGTTTAAATTTACTTGCTAAATTTTTAACTTTATTTATGAACTTTTGTGGTATCCAGCAACATATAATTTTTAGATATTTTGTTTTATAAACTGTTTGTTCAACAGAAAGAAAATCCTGTAATTCTAAGATCTGATAGTAGAGATTTAAAATTTTTTGAATGTTGGATTCAAAAATTTTTGTAATTTTTTCTTTTTTTTCTATTAACAATTTTTGTTTTTCTTCAAATTCTTTTTGAAGGAAGTTTATTTCTTCTTCAATAGTTGAATGATAAATTTCTTCCTGCAAGTTTAAAATCTGTCCTTCAGATTTTTTTAAAATGTTTAAAAATTTTTCATTTATTTCGTTGTGCAACAAAACAAACAAAAAAATAGTTTCTTTTAATTTTTTTTGTACCCATACATAAATAGTTTCTGTTTTGTTAGTTTCTTTTAAAAAATTTTCTAAATTTTTTTTATCAATTTTTAGAAAATAATATTTTATATTTTTTAATTGTTTAAGTTTGTCAAATTTAAGATTTATTCCATAAAAATTTTTTAATAGAGAAATTTTTGTTTCTATTTTCTGTGATATGTTTTGAAGTGACTTTATTTCTTTGTTTATCTCTTCTATTTCAGAGAAAATAGTTTCTATTTCAGCTAAGTCATCTTCTAAACTGTTAGATATAAATATTTGTGTATCTATCTTTATATTAGTGTTGGTATCATATTTTTTCCATAAAGAAATTATAGATTCAAATTTTGTGATGAGCAATTTAATTGTGTTATAAGAATAACCTAAGAATTTTTCTTCAATCAAATTTTTAGAAGTTGTTTGTTGTTGAGGGATAATTTCTACTGCGGAAATTTTTTTTAACTCTAAAAGAAATTCTTCATAAATATCCTGTGGTATCAAAAATACAGATTTTTTAATTTTATCTATTGCCATAATATTTAAGTATGTCTATTTTTTCTACAATGCTGTCAAAATTTTTTTCTATAGATTTTATTTTATTTAAAAATATGTCAATTTTTTGTTGGAAATCTTTTTCTATTGTAAGAGTATAATTTTTTACTTCTTCAAAAAATTTTTTTTCTAACAAATTTTTATAATTTTTTATTTTTTCGTCACAAATTTTTTGTAATTGTTGTTCATATAACTCTAATTCTTTTGTTTTTTCCTCTTTAAATTTCATTATTTCATCTTCTTTTTGTTGTTCAAAAAAAACAATTTTTTCTACAAGTTCATATGGTTTTAATGACATAATTTTTTCCTAAAAATTTTAGAATTTTTTATAATATCTTTTTATTGTTATACGCCGTATTTCTACTCTTAACCATTTATGAAAATCATTTTTTTTCTTTCTTTCAAGTTTCACATGTGGTTCTACTTTATGCAATAAATATAGAGTTTTTTCAAAAGTATGAAACATTGCAAGACATCTTTTACATTCGTAAATATGTTCCATAAGAGTTTCTTCAAGTTCTTGTTCTAATTTATGTTCGTATAAGTCTGATAACAAGTCAATAATATCTTTACATCTTATTATCATTTATCCTCTACTCCTTAAACTAAGATTTTTAAAATTTTGTTAAAAATATCCTTGTGAGATATATTTATCTAATAGTTCTCTTAAATAAAGTCTTCCTCTATGAAGACGTGTTTTTGTTGCAGAGTTTGAGATACCCAGAATTTTTGCCACCTCTTCTACAGATCTACCTTCAAGTTCTTTCAAAATTAATACATTTCTATATTTTTGCGGTAATTTGTTTAAAGAGTTTAATAACAAATTTCTTAATTCTTCATTTTCTAAATTAAGTGTAGGATTTTCAGACCAATCAGTTATACTTTTTTGTTCTGAAATTTCAGTAAATTGTGGTAGTTTATCATCATTCTCTGGTTCGACGATTTGTGCCTTTTTTAGTAAACTTTTTTGTTTTCTTTTTCTCATCAAGGCAAAGTTCAACGCAATTCTGTATATCCAGGTAGAAAATGATGATTTACCTTTAAATTTGTTTATATTTTTAAATGCGCTGATTGATGTTTCTTGTAATACGTCGTATGCTTCTTCTTTGTCATTTAAAATTCTGTATGCTAAAGAATAAATTTTGTCTTCGTAGCGTTTTATAAGTTCTTCAAAAGCAGAGATATCACCTTTTTTTACAAGATCAACCAATGAGTTGTCATCAATTTTTGTTTTTTGGTTCATAAAATAAAAATTTTTAGTTTTAAATTTAATTTTTAAATAAGAAATTTTTTAGTTATAATCAATAGTTGAAATAATATTGGATATTTTGATATTTCTTAAAAAATGGGCATTATAAAAAAAGATTATAAAATAAAAATTATCTGTGGAATATTATTTAACTCTTTATATTGTGCTAAGAAGTTTAATTATAACTATGAAGATTTAAGTTCTATTGCAAGGAATATAAATTCTATAATTGAAGAAAATTTTAGTAAAAAATTAAAAATATTTTTAAAAGTTGACTTACAAAGTAAGGTTATAAAGTTTGATACTACAGATTATTATAAAGATGAAATGGGCGAAGAAATCTTTCGTTATTGGATAAGTTTTTCACCTGTGATTTATGCAAAAGATATTTATAAAATAAAAGTTTTAACTAACGAAATTGAAACAGAAATTTTTTCAGATGAAAATAAAAATCGTAAGGTAAACATAGATTCTGGATATATTGAAGGCTCAAAGCTTGTTCTTTTTTCTACAAAAAATTACTCACACAGGGTGTATTTAGAAGAAGGTATATTTGCAGAAGTTACTTTGTTGTATAAAAACAAAAATTTTCAGACTTTGGATTGGACATATCCAGACTATAGATTGCCCCAAGCAATAGAATTTTTTACTAAAGCAAGACAGAAGATGTTAGAAGAAAGTGTTTAAAAAAATATAGGATATATATTTTTTCAAAAATATAATATTCTTAAATTATGCATCTTTGGTAATAAATATTTAATTTAAAAAATAATATTCTGACAAAATTTGATTTTATTTAACTATGCTGTTGGATTAACAAAACTAAATAATTTTTGTGCAAAAAAACAAAACTAATTTTTTAAATATCCGATAATTGGTTCTAACAACTTTATTGCTTGTTTGACAGGTTTTACATCGTGCACTCTTAGGTAATCAACTTTCTTTAAAATACAATATGTATGAAGAACAATTGTCCCTTCGTAGCGTTCTTCAGGTGCAAGAGGACTTTCTTCTGAACCTAAAATACGGCCAATAAAACTTTTCCTTGAAAGTCCTATAAGAAGTGGAAAAGAAAAATAAGTAGTGTTTATTTTTACCTCTTTGAACTTTTCTAAATTTTTTAAAATTTCTATATTATTTTGTGTAGTTTTTCCGAAACCTATACCTGGGTCAAGAATAATTCTTTCTTTTTCTATTCCGTGTTGTAGCATAAACTCTACTCTTTCAGAAAAAAAATCTTTTATTTCCTCTACTACACCAATTGGATATTGAGGATTAATTTGCATACTTTGTGGTGTTCCTTTCATATGCATAAGAATAATCTTTACATTTTTATATTTTTTAAGTAAATCGACAATATTTTTTGAATATCTTAATGCGTAAATATCGTTTATGATTTCTACTCCTAAATCAATCGCTTGATTAACAACTTCGTATTTATAGCTATCAATAGATAAAGTTATCTTTGGGAAATTTTTTTTAATTTCTTTGATTATTGGAATAACTCGGTTTATTTCTTCTTCTACAGTTATAGGATTGCTTCCAGGACGAGTTGATTCACCACCAATATCTATGATATCTGCACCTTCTTCTATAAGCTTTTCTACGTGTTTCATCGCATTAAATAACTCTAAATATTTTCCACCATCATAAAAAGAATCAGGAGTGATATTAATAATACCAACAATTTTCATAAAAATTAAGTATTTTTAATCAACTCTAAAACTTCCATTCTTGCACGCAAGTCTCTTAAAAATATACCACGCATACAAGAAGTTATAATTTTATGTCCAGGTTTTTTAACACCACGCATTGATAAACACAAATGTTCAGCTTCACATACAACTATTACACCTAAAGGTTTTGCTTTTTGCATTATTGTTTCAGCAATATGTTTAGTAAGCCTTTCTTGTAGTTGTAACCGCTTTGAAAATAATTCAACTAAACGGGCAAGTTTTGATATTCCTAAAAGTCGTTTTTTGTTAGGAATATAAGATATATGAATTTTTCCAAAAAAAGGTAGTAAATGATGTTCACAAATAGAATAAAATGGTATATTTTTTTCTAAAACAACCTCTGAATATTCTTCAGTTTCATAGTATACAGTGAGTATATCTTTAGGAGATTGAAAATATCCAGATAAGGCTTCTTCATAAAATTTTGCAACACGTTTTGGAGTATTCTTTAATCCTTCACGGTCAGGATCTTCTCCTATTGCTAACAAAATCTCTTTTACTGCTTTTTCAATTTTTTCTTTATCAATTTTTTTAATCATTTTTAAAATTTACTTTCTTTAATTATTTGCAATAATTTCGTCAATTTCCTGTGATTCAAGAACTTCTTTTTCAATAATTCTTTGTGCTAAACTATGCAATTTTTTAATATTTTCTGACAACAATTTTTCAACACTTTGTTCACATTTTTCAATAATATCTTTTATTTCTTCATCAATAAGTTTTGCAGTTGCTTCAGAATACATTTTCTCGCGGGTTAAATAATCACGACCTAAAAAAATTTCTTCTTCACGTTTTCTTAATGTCAAAGGACCAATTTTTTCAGACATACCATATTCTGTAACCATCTTTGTAGCGATTTCTGTAGCTTTTGAAAGATCATTTTGTGCACCAGTTGTAAAATCATTAAATATAATTTTTTCTGCAGTTCTTCCACCCAATAATACTGAAATTTTGTTTAACAACTCTTGTTTTGAAATTATATATTTATCTTCAGCAGGAAGTTGTAGTGTATATCCTAAAGCAGGGCCTCGCGGAATTAAAGAAATTTTGTGTACAGGGTCACATCCAGGTGTAAGTTTTGCTACCAAGGCATGACCTGATTCATGGTAAGCGATAATCTTTTTTTCTCTTTCAGAGATAACTCTAGATTTCCTTGCAGGGCCAGCCATCACTTTTTCGATTGCTTCATCAAAGTCTGACATATCAACTGCATTTTTATTTTTCCTTGCTGCAAGCAAAGCTGCTTCATTTACTAAATTTGCAATATCTGCTCCTACAAATCCAGGCGTTCTCTGTGCTATAATTGATAAGTTAATATCATCTGATAATTTTACTTTTCTTGAATGAACTTTCAAAATTTCTTCTCTTCCTTTAATATCAGGCACAGGAACAACAATGTGTCTATCAAATCTTCCTGGACGAAGCAATGCAGGATCTAATACATCTGGCCTGTTTGTTGCACCAATTAATATCACACCTTCTTTTGTATCAAAGCCGTCAAGTTCTACAAGAAGTTGGTTTAAAGTTTGTTCTCGTTCATCATGTCCACCACCAATACCTGCAAATCTATGTCTTCCTACAGCATCAAGCTCGTCAATGAATAACAAACATGGAGCATACCTTCTTCCCTGTTCAAATAAATCTCTTACACGCGATGCTCCAACTCCTACAAACATTTCTACAAATTCTGAACCAGAAGCAGAAAAAAATGGCACCCCTGCTTCACCTGCAACTGCTTTTGCTAGAAGTGTTTTTCCAGTACCTGGAGGACCATATAATAACACACCTTTTGGTATTTTTCCACCTAAACGTTGAAATTTTTTCGGATCTTTTAAAAACTCTATAATTTCTTGTAATTCTTCTTTAACTTCATCACAACCTGCTACATCTTTAAATGTAACATCACTTTTATTTTTTCCAACATACAATCTTGCACGCGATTTACCAAACATCATAGCTTGTTTGCCGCCGGATTGTAGTTGTTTTGTCCATAAATACCATAATAAAAAAATTAATAATACAGGACCAAAATTTAATAGAACTGACCATATCCAGCTTCCTTTGTCTCCAACCGCAGCAAACTTAACATTTTTGTTTTCTAACTCATCTATAAGTTTTGTATCTTCTAATACACGATATGTTTTAAATTGTACAATTTTATTTTGTTCATCAGAGTATTTTCCAAATATTATATCAGATTTAATTCTTACTTCAGATATTCTACCTTCTTTTAGAAGTATCTTAAATTCAGAATATGGTATTTCTTTTTCAACTTGCAATTCTCTTAATCCGCGGATGAATAAAAAGATTAAAAAAAATATTAATATCCATGAAATTAATGATTTTAATTCGTTTTTTTTCATAATATAACATTCTCCAAATTTTTTAAAAATTTCTAAAAATATAAAAAGAAGAAAAACTAATCTATACTAGCAATATATGGTAGATTACGATATTTTTCTTTATAATCAAGACCATAACCAACGATGAATTTATTAGGGACATCAAAACCTTTATAATCAATTTTTATATTTGTTTTTCTTCTACCAATTTTGTTTAAAAGGACACAAATTTTTACTGATTTTGCTTTTCTTGTTAAAAGATTTTCTTTTAAAAATTTCAATGTTCTTCCGGTATCGACAATATCTTCAACAATAAGTATATTTTTGCCGACAGGATTGTCATATAAGTCAAGTATTAACTGCACTACCCCAGATGAATTTTTTCCATCGTAAGAACGAATTGAAATAAAATCTATTTCACAATCAATTTCTAATTGTCTTACAAGATCGCTTAAAAATATCATGCTACCTTTTAAAATTCCTACTATTAAAAGTTTACCTTTCCTTCTATAATCTTTAGATATTCTTTTGGCAAGATAAGATACTTGCTTTATAATTTTTTCTTCTGTGATTAGAATTTTTAATTTATTTTTTTTCACAAATAATGATATAAAGTTTTTTATTAGATTTTTTTAACTTTAAATTTTTATTAATATCTAAAGTGTTTTTCTTACTATTTAAAAAGTTTATAACTTGATTAACAACTTTCTTATATCCTAGCTGAAAATTTAAATTTCTTTTTAAAGCAATTTCAGAAATGATTCTATATAAGCTCTCTTTTTTTATAAAATCATTATACATTAAAAATTTATTCAAGTCAATATAAATACAAGAATTTTTTTGGACTACAAAATTTTTAATTTTTTCTTCTACATATTTTGTAACAAAATTGTTTGTTTGTGTTAGAATTTCTATTGTTGACAAAATATTATCTTCAAAATTTGAATTTATATTTTTTAATAATGGCAATATTTTTCTTCTTAAAAAATTTCGAGTATATTTTAGTTTTAAATTCGTAGTATCTGTTACATATTTGATATTCTGTTTTTTTAAAACTCTAATAATTTCTTCTTTTTTTATATCAATAATTGGACGGACTATATAAAATTTTTTTTTAGACTTTTCAATTTCTCTTATTGGTGTTATACTGCAGAGACCTTTTACTCCACTACCTCTTAATAAATTTATGAAAAAAGTTTCAACTACATCATTTTGGGTATGTCCTGTAAAAATTAATTGACAGTTTTGTTTTTTAGAGATTTCCAAAATTTTTTCATATCTTAATTGCCTTAATGTATTTTCATCAAACTTTCTAGGATTTATTTGTTCTGTTATAAGAGTTAAATTTTTTTCTTTACAGAAAGTTTTTATTATTTTAATTTCGGCTTCTATTTCTTTTTTTGGTCTAACTTTATGGTTTATATATACGGGAATTATTTTAAAATAGTTTTTCAATGAAAATTTATATGTTAAAAAAAACAAAAACATACTATCAGGACCGCCAGATATGCTTACAATAACTTTTTTTGTTTTATTCAATAAAGTTAATATAGGTTTTAATCTTAGAACAAATTTTTCGTAGAGTTTATTTGGAATTTGTTTCATAAAAATTTTATTATTTTGTTATTAAAAAACATTCTATTTCTTTTATAGGTTCTACTTTTTTAAATCCAACTTCTTTTAATCTACGAACTACATTTGCAATAATATTTTTATTTTTTAACTTTATCTGTGGCGAGCCAATATAATGTAAAATTCTTCCTTTAGGTTTTAATATCCTATACAAATCCTTATAAAATTCATAAGAATAAAGTTCTTCTGCTATGTTAAACTTTGGCGGATCATGAAGAATATATTCAAAATATTTATCTTCAAAAGTTTTTATAATTTTTGTGGCATCACCAAAAATAAGTCTTGCCTTACCTAAGCAAGGAATTTGTTGTTCTGTAAGATTGTCAAATAATGGTTTTGAGTAAGGATTATTTTTTGCGATATATATTACGTTTTCGTCTTTTTCTATAGTTATAACACTACAATTATTTTTAAGTAAAAATATTGTTGTGTATCCTAATCCAGTACAAATTTCTAATACTAAACTTCCAGGTTTTGGATTTAAGGCATCAACTTTTTTTGATGCATCAATTTCTGGAGTAAATTTTGATATTCTATGCATCTGAATACCATCAATCTGTATTGTAGGCCATCCGGAGGTTTTTACAAGTTTATAGTAATGTTTATTAAAGAATTTTATTTCCTCAAAGTCTTTCATATAAAATTAAAATATAAAATTTTAGCCTTTAAAACAAGATAATTATTAATAGTAAAAAATAAATTTAAGAAAAAATTTTTAGAACCTATTGAAAATTAAAAAATTTTTTGCTACAAAAATAAAAATTGTGTTACTAAAAATATGAACTCAAAATTAAAACGTTTTGGTGTAGCAATACCTAGAGATCTGCTTAATAGATTTGATAAATATATAAAAAGTAAAAATTATAAAAATCGTTCTGAAGCAATAAGAGATTTAATCCGTGCTGAGTTTGTTAAAGAAAGTTGGGTTTCTGATAAAATAGTTGCTGGTTCAATATCTATTGTATATAATCATCAAAAAAGAGAACTTGTAGATAAAATTGTTGATGTTCAACATAACTATCAAAAGTTAATTATTTCATCTTTACACATACACTTAGATCATCATCATTGTCTTGAAGTAATAATAGTAAAAGGCAAAGCGTCTTTGATAAAACAACTAAAAGATAATCTTTCCTCAATGAAAGGTGTCCAACACGGTACATTAAGTATCACATCAAGTTTATAACAGTAAATATTTTATAATATAGTTAACATAGTAAAATCTATATTTAAGTAGCACAAATTTTATAAAAGTAACACATAAAATTTCTATAAATTTGTTAACCTTAGTAATCTTTTAAGTTATAATTATTAAGATAAATAAAAAGATAATTAGATGGTTGGTAGAAGCGAAAAATTGAAAAAGTAAAAAAAGGATATAATGTTGTTAGCTTTATTAAGTTAGTAAATAGTGATTAAGTTGTTTAATCTATTTTGATTTCATATTTAATTGGTAGAAAGTATGATGCAATTTATAAAAAGTTAGTAAGTTAATAAAGTTAACAAAAATTTTATATAATGGAGGTAAAATTTATGAAAATGTTTTTAATTTTTGTTCTAATAATTTTATTTACGACTTTATCTTTTGCTCAACAACAAGAAATTTATATTTCTGCTGAAAGAATTGTTTCTACTCCTACAAGATATGATATGGAAATAAGAAGTTTGCCGTTGTCATGTTCTGTTTTAACTAAAGAAGATATAAAAGTTTTAAACTTTTATCAGACGACTGATATATTAGAATTAATCCCTGGAGTTTTTATAACAAAAACTTCTGCTTTTGGCAGAGCAGATGTAAATATTCGTGGTTTAGGTGATAACGGAAGACGGCTTGGAATTTTTATAGATGGTAGGCCAGATAAGATGTCTATTTTTGGATGTTCAGTAACTAATACTTTGCCTTTCAACAATGTAGACAGAATAGAAATAATTCGTGGACCAGAATCTGTTGTATATGGTCCTGAAGCATTTGGTGGTATTGTTAATATTATTACTCAAAAAACAAAGAAAGATTTTGAAGCAAGTTTAAATCTATATGGTGGTTCTTATAACACTGAAATAGGTAGGTTTCAGTTAGGACAAAATTTTTCTAAATTTAATTATTTTATTTCAGCAGACAGAAGATATTCTGATGGGCATACAACAAATTCTTCGTATAAAGCAACAGATTTTAGCGGATCTGTAGGTTATAATTTCTTTAATACTTCAAAACTAAATTTTTCTTTTAAATATTTTGATGGTATAAAGTATGAACCTTTGCCTGCATCCGTAGGTACTTGGAATGACTATAATCGTGGTTCGTTAGATTTAAATTATGAAGATAATTTTAAATTTATGAATTTAACAACAAAATTTTATCGCAGTTTTGGTGAACACAAATTTTCTGACGGGTGGCATTCTAAAGATATAACAGATGGTGTTATGGTTTATGGAAATAGTGTTTTGTTTAGAGATAATATTTTAACCTATGGCTTTGATTTTAGAAACCAATGGGGCGAGGTAATTTCTGGTGCACCACAAAATTTTTTAAAAGAATATAAGAAATATGACTACGGTCTTTATTTTGATGATAGGCATATATTGTTTAAAAAATTTACTCTTAATTTTGGTTTAAGATATCATTATGACGAATATGCTAAAAGTTTTTTAACACCAAAAGCAGGAGTTGTTTTTGAATTATCTAAAAATACAACACTAAGAACCTTTTGGACAAACAGTTTTAGACCACCACATATTAACGATTTGTTCCTTTTTAATAATTCAAATACTGAGTTGAAACCTGAAAAAGTGACAAATATAGAGTTTGGTGTAAGAAATAAATTATTTGATATTATATATTTTGATTTTACAGTTTTTAATATGAAAGGAGAAGATTTAATACAAGTTGTTTCTGGCAAGAAAAAAAACATAGGAAAGTTTGACTTTGATGGTTTAGAAATAATTACAGAAATAAATCCTTTGAAATTTTTAAATTTTTATCTAAGTTACGGATATATTGATACAAAAGACAAAGTTGTTGCTCAACCTAAGAACAAAGTGGTAGGTTTAGTAAGCTTTAATATTAGAAGATTAAGTAGCAGTTTGTATAACGAATATGTGAGCGAGTATTATTATCTTTCAAATAATGTAAAAGAAAGAATTGATGATTATAATGTTACAAATTTAAAGCTTAATTATGAGGTAATGAAAAATTTAAATATTTATGCTACTGTTGATAATATTTTTGATATAGAATACAAAATTTATACAGAAGTACCTTCTGCAAGTGGGATTTATCAAATGCCGAAAAGAACTTTTGGGTTAGGTGTAGTATGTAATTTTTAAACTTTTATGAAAAAAATAAAGTTTATTATTTTAATATTAATTTTTTTAACACAGTTTATTAATTCTGAAACAAAGAAAATAAAAGTTGTTTCAACTACTACAAATATTTCTGCAATTGTTAAGGAGATTGTAAAAAATAAAGCAGAAGTTATCAACATAATACCTTATAGTACTTGTCCTGGACATTTTGATTTGTCTATAAAAGATTTAAAAAATATTTTTGATGCAGATCTGTTTATTTATCATGGTTGGGAAATTTGGGTGAAAAAAATTTTAGATAAAACAAAAAAAATTTATAAAATTTCTGTTGATAAAAATCTTATGTTGCCAGAAACAAATCTTACTGTTGGTAAAGAAATTTTTAAACTTCTATGTGAACTTCAGCCAGAAAATAAAGAATACTTTGAGAAAAATTATGAAGAATACGAAAATAAAGTAAATGAGTATGTTAGAGAAATAAAACAAAAATTTGTAAAATACAAAGGTTATAAAGTGATTTCTTCTGAACATCAAAAAGAATTTCTTAACTGGTTAGGTTTTGAAGTTATATATTCTTATCCTAGACAAGAAGAGGTGAGTTTAAAAGATTTCAAAAATATTTTTTCAATGTATGGAAAAATTATTTTTGTAGCAGACAACCTACAAAGTGGTTATAAAATTACAAAACAGCTTGCAAAAGATCTTAGAATAAAACATATTGTTTTAACAAATTTTGTAAAAGATAATTATATTAATACATTTAAAGAAAACATCTATAAAATTGAAAAGGTATTGAAGTGAAAGTAATAGAATTGAAAAATGTTTGGTTGTGGTATGGTAAAAAAAAGATAATATTGGAAGATATAAATTTAGACTTAGAAGAAAAAACTTTTCTTACTATTATTGGACCTAATGGTGCTGGTAAAAGTTCTTTGCTTAATGTTATAAGTGGGTTAAAGAAAGTTTCTTTTGGAGAGGTTTATGTGTTTGGAAAAAAACTTTGTAGAAAAAATATTGTTGAGGTAAGAAAGGAAATTGGATATGTAGCACAAAATTATTTAATAGATAAAAAACTACCTTTTTTAGTAAAAGACATAATTTCTTTAGGTAGGTTTGGCAAACTTGGATTTTTTAAGAACCTTAACTATGAAGATAAAATTATAATTGATGAAGTAATAAGTTTTTTAAAAATTGATAGTTTGACAGAAAAACCCATAGGACATCTTTCCGGTGGAGAATTTCAAAAAGTACACATTGCAAGAGTTCTCGTCCAACAACCAAAAATTTTAATATTAGATGAACCAACATCAAATTTAGACCCAAAATCTCAATATGAGCTGTTAGATATTATAGAAAATATTTATAAGCAAAAAAATATAACTACAATTTGTGTAACACATATTTTAAATCATATCCAAAGTTGTTGTAATAAAATAATACTTTTAAAAAATGGGAAAATAATATCCTCTGGTAAACCAGATGAAGTTTTAAGAAAAGATTTTTTGTCAAATCTTTATGAATGTGAGGTCCAAGTAGAAAATATAGACAATAAAAGACATTTTCACATAGATCCTATACATCCTTAAAAGATGAACCAATTTTTTTTAAGAATTTTTTTAGTTTCAATTTTGAGTGGTATAATTTGCGGTATTGTAAGCGTATGGGTTGTATTGTTAAATATTCCTTTCATAAGTGTTGCAATGGCACACTCAGCATTTTTAGGTGCAATTTTTGGAATTTTATCTAATATAAATCCACTGCTATCATCAATAATTTTTTGCATAACTTTTTCTATGTTTATAGGACCTTTAGCTGAAGAAGGAAACATCTCTTTGAACATCTCTACAAGTATAATTTTTTCTTTTGTTTTAGGTTTGAGTTTTCTTTTAGCAGGATTAATCAAATGGCCAAAAAATGAAATTTTGAATTTTCTTTGGGGAAACATTCTTGCAGTAAATTGGACTTCTTTATTTGTTTTAAGCATTATTTTTATTGTAATAGTTATTTTTATAATTTTGTTTAATAAAGAAATTTTTGCTGTATTGTTTAATCGTGAAATTGCTAAATCTGTTGGGATATATGAAAAATTTATTTTTTATAGTTTACTGTTTTTATGTAGTATAACAGTTGCAGTAAATCTTAATTATATAGGCGGCATCTTGGTTTTTAGTTTGATTACTTTGCCTGCTTTAACTTCATATCAGCTGACTTATAATTTAAAGACAATGTATATTTTATCAATAATTTTCGCATTGATATCTTCTATATTTGGACTTATTATTTCTTATTTTTTATCTTTACCTACAGCAGCAACTATAATTATTTTTGCAAATTTAATTTATTTTATAAGTTTATTAATATCACCTAAAAGAAATTATCTATTATGAACAGAAAACAATTTTTTGACAATCTTGCAATCTCTTGGACTGAAGAATCTAAAAATTTTATAAAAAGAAAAAAAATAATTGAGAAAAAAATCTTCCCTTTGTTAAAAAAATTCATAAAACATAATGATGTAGTATTAGATTTAGGTTGTGGTACAGGGATTTTGTTGCCATATTTAAAATCTATTGTAGGGGATAAAGGTGAAGTATATGCATTAGATTTTTCAGAAAAAATGTTAAATAAAGCAAAAGAAAAGTTTGGCGATAAATTTTTATATATAAAAGCTAATGCATATAATATGCCGTTTAAAAACAAAAAATTCAATTGCATTGTATGTTTTGATACATTCCCACATTTTGTTTATAAGTTAAAAGTATTAAAAGAGATAAAAAGAGTATTAAAACCTAAAGGATATTTTGTTATTGTGCATTCAGAAAATAAAAATATAGTTAATAAAAATCATATAAAAACAGGTGGTGTTATAAAAGATGACCTTTTGCCTGAAGAATATAAGCTTTTCTTATGGTTTAAAAAAATAAAATTTACAATAAAAGAATTTTTAGATAACAAAAAGATTTATTTTGTTGCTACAGAAAATAAATAGCAAAGACAGATTAATTAAAAAATATTTAATTTAGTTTATTTTTTCTTCTAAATATTTCAACAAAATTTGCTTTGTTTGTTCAAATTCAGCTTTATATTTTTCAGGTATACTTTCTGATGGCGGAAATTTTAAAGAAAAAAAATTTGTTGGTTTATTGTTTACATGAATCTCAAAGTGTAAATGTGGTCCTGTAGAAATACCTGTGGAACCAAGATAGCCAATGAGTTGTCCTTGGAAAACTTTTGTCTTTGGCTTTATATTTTTTTCTATTTTTAAAAGATGCCCATATAATGTTTTATATGTTGAATTATGCCTTATTATTACAACATTGCCATAACCGGTTTTCCATCCTGCGTATTCTATAACACCATCACCTATAGAGACTATTGGTGTACCAATAGGTGCTACAAAATCAGTCCCATGATGTGGCCTAAAAATACGTAATATCGGATGAAACCTTTTCTTTGTAAATCCTGAAGAAATTCTTCTATAGTTAAGTGGTGCCCTTAAAAATATTTTTTTGACTGATTTACCATCTTCTGAAAAATATCCTTTAAAGTTTCCATCTTTACTTTCAAAATAGAAGGCTATATGTTTATTTGTAGCTTTGCCAGAATATTTTGCTGCTAAAATATTTCCATCCTTTTTATATCCATTTTCATATTCAAGTTGTTTATATGCAATTTTAAATTTATCTCCATTTCTTACTTCTGTTAAAAAATCTATCTGCCAGGAAAAGATGTCTGTGAAATTAAGTATAGTTTCTGGAGTAATATCTTGCTTTATCATAGCATTCCACAAATAATCTTCAACTTCACCATCTTTTATAACTAAATTTTCTTTGTAATTTAGTTTCATTCTACTGAATTCAAAAATTTCATTACTAGATTTTATAACTGAGAAATACTCTGACGGATTCAACCAATAATTGAATTTTACTATAGTATTGAAGGTTGTGTAAAAAATTTCGTAGTAATCTTTAGGAAAGATTTTTCTTATATCATAATTTTTATTTATTGTTGAAATTATATTTTTTATATCGTTTTTATTAAAATTTTTGTTTTTAAAAATATTTTCTAAAATATCACCTGATTTAATTGTTCCCGTTGAAACTATAACTTCAACAGAATTTTTTTTATCATTTTTAACACAAGAAAATAAAAAAATAAATATTGGTAGTTGTAAAATTAAAAAAAATATTCTGTAGATTTTTTTCATAATTTTTATAAATTATACTAAAATCTGCTATAAATCTCAATAATTAGGTTGATTTTTAAAAATAATTTTGATAATATAATTAATATGAAGAAAAACTTACTATTACTTATAATTTTTTTGTTTTTGTTTACTTCTTTTGAAATAATCTCGCATATTCATTTACATGATTCTCTTTCAGATGAAGAGTATAGATGTTTAATATGTATTATAACAGAGCAATTTAAAAACTTAACAGTTAACTTTCAAAATTTTGTTTTTTTGATAATTTTTGTCTTTATATTAAAAATAACTTTTTTAAAACTTCCTTTAACTATCTTTTTTGATTTAGTTTTCTCTCGCGCACCACCATATTAATAATTCTCACAATAATTTAAAATTCAATATATCAAAAATTTTAAATTTTTTATTAAAGTAAAAAGGAGTTTAATTATGAAAAACATTTTATTAACATTTTTATATATATCTTTATTTTTTAACCTAACAGTTTATACTCAAACATCACTATCTGCTAATAAAAATATCCTATATAAGCTTCCAGATATTTCCATAATTAGTAATTTTTATAGCGAAATTTCTAAAGAATCAAAAAATTTATTAAATATAAAAGAAATAGAGTTAGTATTTCAAGGCTATCTTTATCCTCAAATTCGTTCAGATATAATATGGTCATTACATAGACATGAAAATATATTTGAAGTTGAACTAGATGAAGGATATGTGAGTTTTCAGACAATTGTTGGAGGCTTAGGTTTGGATTTTGGTAGAAAATACATAGATTTTGGCAAAATAAACAAAATTCATCCTCATCATAGAGGATATTTTGACCAACCAGAGTTTATGAAAAAATTTTTTGGTGAACATAATTTAGTTGGCGATGGTTTTTGGTTAAATTATAATTTACCTTTTAATTTTTTTTCAAGAATAACATTTGGTATATGGGATATTCCTAAGTTTCATCAACATAACCATGATAATGAAGATGAACATAACAATGAAAATTTTTCTTTATCTGATAGAGGTTATAATTCTAAGCTGTGGTTAAGTTTTCCATTAAGTAAGATCTCAGAGTTAGAACTTGGACTAAATCATTTGGTTTGTAAAGGCCCCGATTTTTCTTATCATAAAGATGATGTTAATATATTAAGTTTAGATTTCACTTATAAACATATAATTTCTGCTTATAAAGTTTTTAAAGTTCAAACAGAAATTTTTCATCTTATCCGAGATATACCTTTAGGAATATATAACAGATTAGGTGGATATTTGTTTTTGGATTACAAAATTTCTAAATATTGGGCCTTAGGAATAAGAACAGATTATGTTGAAGAACCAAAAGTTGTAGATGAACAAGAACTTGAAAAAAAAGAAGTATTTTCTTCCCTAAGTTTTGTTATTACAAGAAACATTACTGAATCAACATACTTTAGGACACAATATAAGAACGAGCAAGACAACAATCATAGATTATATCTCCAATTTGTTTTTGGTTTTGGTCCCCACAGCCATATGTTAGAATAAATTTTTTTATAATTGCTAAATTATATTGATTTTTTAATTTGGAGGATAGTATGAAGAGGGGGATTTTTTTTATAAGTTTGATATTATTTAATTTTTGTTTTTCTAAAGTTAAAGATAAAATTTATGTGGTAACAACAACACAAGATTTAGCCCATTTTGTTTCTGTTATTGCTGAAGATAAAGCAGAAGTTATAACTTTAAGTTACGGATGGCAGAATCCGCATAATGTTGAATTAAGACCTTCAATGGTTGCTAATATAAGAAAAGCAGATTTGATTGTAAGAATTGGTATGGATTTAGATAGTTGGGTTGATAACTTGATTTTTACTTCAGGGAATAAAAAAGTTTTCTATGGCGAAGTTGGTAATTTAGATGTTTCTTTAAGAATAAAAAAACTTGAAGTCCCTCAGAGTAAAATAGATGCTAGCATGGGTGAGATTCATATATTTGGTAATCCTCACTATTGGTTGTCTCCTGAAAATGCAAAAATTATTTTGGAAGACATAACTGAACGTCTAGCTATTCTTATGCCTGATTTTAAGAGTTATTTTGAGACAAACAAAAATAGATATTTAAAATTACTTGAAGAAAAAGTTTATATATGGAAAGAAAAAATAGCAAAGATTAATAACAAAAAAGTCGTTTCATACCATAAAAGTTTTGCCTATTTCTGTGATTTCTTTGGACTTAAAGAAATTGCAACTTTAGAGCCAAAACCTTCTGTACCACCAAGTCCTAAATACATTAAATATTTAATAGAAAAATTAAAAGATGAAAAACCAACAGTTATATTGCATGAAAATTTTTATTCAACAAAATATACAGATTTTGTTTCAAAATCTGTTGGTGTAAGATATGAAGTTGTGGCTTTATCTGTTGGCGGAAGTAAAGAAATAAAAGATTATATTACTTTAATTGATACAATTATAGAAGCAATATGTAAGTATGAAAAATAAAATTTTAGAGGTAAAAAATCTTTTTTGTGGATATAATAAAAAACAAAAAGTTTTAGAAAGATTAAGTTTTTCAATTTATGAAGGTGAGTTTATAGGGTTAGTTGGTCCTAATGCATCTGGTAAAACTACTTTTTTAAAAACTATTTTAGGTATAATTAAACCTTTAAAAGGTAAAATTATAAAAAATAGAAATTTAAAATTTGGTTATGTACCACAGATTTTTACAATTAATGAAACATATCCGTTTAGTGTTTATGAAATTTTATCATTTGCTTTTTTAAAAAATTTTAAATTAAATCTTGAGATAGAAGATAAACAAAAAATTGACGATATAATAGAAAAATTTAATATAAAAGATTTAAAGTTTGAACTTTATAGAAATTTATCTGGAGGATTAAAGCAAAAAGTTTTAATACTTAGAAGTTTGTTAAAACAGCCAGATATATTAATTTTAGATGAGCCTACAAATGATTTAGATTTATTTAATACAAAAATGGTGCTTGAGTTCATAAAAAATATAAAACAAGATAAAAATTTTGCTGTAATTTTTGCATCTCATAACTTAGAAACAGTTTTAAATTATGTAGATAGGTTATTTTTAGTATACAATGGAGCTATTGATATAATTGACGAAGTCGAAGATATAGATTTTTTACGAAAAAAAATATCAGAAGTTTTTAAAGTAGATATAAAAATTCATAAAATTGAAGATTGGAAATTTATTAAAGTATGAATACTATTTTAGAGCATTTAACTCAAAATCTTTTCTTAAAATCTTTAATTATAGGGATTTTTTCATCTATAACACTTAGTTTATTAGGAATTTTTGTAGTTTTAAAAAGAGCAATATTTATAACCCTAGCTATAGCAGAACTTGCAGTTTTAGGTTTGGTTGCAGGAATCATAATTTCTTTTAATGCGTATTTAAGTATGATATTAGTTACTTTTTTAGGTTTATGTCTGTTTAGTTTCTATAAAAAAGACAAAAATTTTTCAGAAGACAGTTTGGTTGGAATAGTATATGCAGTTTCATTTTCTTTGAGTGTATTACTTTTATCTAAAACTAATTTTTTTGAGACATATATTTTGGATGTTTTGTCAGGAAATATTCTTATAGTTAAAAATTGGGACTTAATTTTTAGCATATTTATATTTTTAGTTAGCATAGTATTTTTCATCTTGTTTAACAGACAATTATTTTTTATGTATTCAGATACTCATACAAGTTATGTTTTTGGTATAAACTATAAAATTTTAAATTTTATTTTTTTTATAATTGTTGGATTAAACATAATATTTTTTTTAAGAAGCATTGGTTTAATACTAAGTTTTAGTTATTTAGTTATTCCATGTAGTTTTGCATTAATTTCTTCACCAAATATAAAACAACTGATTTATAAAAATCTAATCATATCAGTTGTTTCAACAATTTTAGGATTAATTTTTTCTTTCATTATAGATTTACCATCAACTCCTACAATAGTAGTTTTTTTGTTTATTTTTGGTATTTTATTTAGTAGAGTTTTTAAAAGTTGAAAGTTAGTTGGTAAAATTATAAAAGTAGATGAAACTATGAAAACAAAAGACGATTTATTAAGTATTGTTGGATATTTAGAAGATTCTTCAAATTTTAAAAATGGCAAAGCAAATAAAGTTTATATACCTGAGAATGAAGATGAAGTTATTGAAATTTTAAAATATTGTTGTAAAGAAAAAATTCCTGTGACAATTTCAGCAGCAGGAACTGGTAATGTTGCAGGTAGAATTCCTACTGAAGGGGTAATTTTATCTACTGAAAGTTTGAATAAAATTATAAAAATTGATTCCAAAAATAAGATAGCTGTTTTGCAATCAGGTGTTGTTGTAAACGATTTTTTGAAAGAAATAGAAAAAATTAATCTTTTTTACCCACCATTTCCTACTGAACGTAATGCATTTATTGGTGGGAATATTGCTACTAATGCTTCAGGTGAGTATAGTTTTAGGTTTGGTCCTACCAGAAATTATATTAAAAGAATAAGGTTGATACTTAGTAGTGGAAAAGTTTTAGATATAAAACGAGGTGAATTGTTTGAAAAAGAAGGATTTTTAGATTATGGAATATTTAAAATAAAAATGCCAAGCTATAGAACTCCGGATGTGAAATGTTCTGCTGGATATTATATTAAGGATAAAATGGATACAATAGACTTAATTATAGGTTCTGAAGGAACATTAGGAGTAATCACAGAGGTAGAGTTATCTCTAATTGATAAACTTCCAGAAAGATTTATAATAATAATATTTTTTGATAAAGATGAAGATATTCCCGAGATTATTTCAAAAATTAAGGAACAAAAAGATAAGTTGAATATTTTTTCACTTGAATTTTTTGACAAAAATTCATTAGAATTTTTAAAAGAAGAATACAATTTTGTTGTAGGGCAAAATTGTGCAATATATATTGAAGCAGATAAAGAAAAAATTTATCTTTTAGATGAAATTTTAGAAAAAATAAACTATAAAGATACAGTTATTTCAGAAAGTTTTTCTGATTATAAAAAACTTATAGATTTTAGATATAAACTTCCTGAGAATATTAATTCTTATTTTAAGAAAATAGGAAGTATAAAGATAGCAATTGATGCTTCAGTCCCACAAGAAAAATTTGCTCAATTATATAATTTTTATAAAAAAATACAAAAAGAAAATTTAAATCTTCAGACGGTAATTTTTGGTCATATTGGAGAAAATCACTTACATTTCAATCTTTTCCCTAGGAATGAACTACAAAAAGAACTTGCAGAAAAAATTTATGTAGAATCTATAAAAAAAGCAGTATCTTTAGGTGGTAGTGGTTTTGCAGAACATGGCGTTGGAAAAACAAAAAACAAGTATCTTGAATTGATGTATGGTAAAGAAGGTGTGCTAGAAATGGCGAAAATAAAAAAAGTTTTTGATCCACAATGTATTTTATCTTTAGATAATATATTTCCTATGAATTATTTAAATTTCGTATGATATTCCAAAAGATAAAAAACTTGATTTTGAATAAAATTTTATATAATATTTTATTTTTATTTATGATAGATTAATAAAAAATATTTTAGCTATAGATTGATTGAGGAGAACAATTTTATGCAACAAGAGATAGATTATTCAAAGACTGTAAACCTTCCTAAGACAAATTTTTCGATGAAAGCAAACCTTTCTCAAAAAGAACTCCAGATTATAAAGTTTTGGCAGGAAAATAAAATTTATGAAAAAATTTTAAAAAATAACGAAGGGAAAAAAATATTTGTTTTACACGATGGGCCTCCATATGCAAACGGACATATACATATAGGTCATTCATTGAATAAGATTTTGAAAGATATAGTAATAAAATACAAATCAATGCAGGGATACTATTCACCTTATATTCCAGGCTGGGATTGCCACGGCTTACCAATCGAATATCAGTTATTGAAAGAGTTAAAGATTACAAAAGATCAAATTTCACAAGTTGAATTTAGAAAAAAAGCGAAAGACTATGCTAAAAAGTATATAGAAATACAGAAAGAAGAATTTATAAGATTAGGGATTTTAGCCGAATGGGATAAACCGTACTTGACAATGGATCCTTTATATGAAAAAAATATTATTTCAACATTTAAAAAATTGGTTGAAGAAGGATATATTATAAAGCGTAAGAAACCTGTTTATTGGTGTATCCACTGTGAGACATCATTAGCAGAAGCTGAAGTTGAGTATGAAGATAAAATATCGGATTCTATATTTGTTAAATTTCCCGTAGAAAAATTAAAATCTAACTTAGAAATACCGAAGGATAAATTATATATTTTAATCTGGACGACTACTCCATGGACATTACCTGCAAATTTAGCTTTAGCAATAAAACCTGATGTAAAATATGTTGTAGCAAAAAACAATGAAGAATATCTTATTTTTATGAAAAGTAGGGCGGAAGAAATACAAAAGGTTTTATCTAAAAATTTAGAATTTATTTATGAAATTTATGGTTCTGATATAGCAGATGAAGATAAACAAAAAACCACTTTATGCAAACATCCTTTTATTGAGAAAATTTCTTATTGTATTCCTTATGAAAATGTTTCTGTTGATGATGGTACTGGTGTGATACACATAGCTCCGGGTCATGGAGAAGAAGATTATCATCTTGGTATAAAGAATAATCTTGAAATTTATTCACCTGTAGATGATAAAGGAAAATTTGCAGATGAAAAATTAAAAAATTTAGAATTAAAAATTTTTGGTGAACAAGTATTTAACGCAAACGGTATAATAATTAATTATTTAAGAGAAAAAGGGTTATTACTTTTTAGTGGAAAAATCAAACATTCTTATCCACATTGTTGGAGGTGTAAAAAACCAGTAATTTTTCGTTCAACAGAACAATGGTTTTTAGTTATTGACCATAAAAATCTAAGACATAGAATTCTAGAAAATATTAAATCTGTCAGATGGATACCAGAATATGGTGAAAACCGTATTTCTTCAATGGTGCAACTTAGACCTGATTGGTGTTTATCAAGACAGAGATACTGGGGTGTTCCTATACCTGCAGTTTATTGTAAAAGTTGTGATGAAGTTTATATTGATAAAGAGATTTTAGAAAAAGTTGAAGAAATATTTTCAAAAGAAGGTTCAGATAGTTGGTTTATAAGAGATGTAAGAGACTTTTTACCAAAAGATTTTGTATGTAAAAGATGTGGTAGTAATGAATTTAAAAAAGAAAAAGATATTTTTGATGTATGGTATGACTCTTCTGTTTCATACAAAATACTTTATACTTCACATTCCACAGCTTATATTTCCAAAATTTCGTCTAAAGATATAATGTATCTTGAAGGTTCTGACCAACATAGAGGTTGGTTTCAGGTTTCTTTAATAGTTTCTTCTGCTTGTGAGGCGCAAGCACCATATAGTATTGTTTTAACTCACGGGTTCGTAGTAGATGGCGAAGGGAAAAAGATGTCAAAATCGTTAGGAAATGTTGTTTTCCCACAGGAAATAATAAAACATCATGGAGCAGAAATTTTAAGGTTATGGAGCGCTTCTGCTGATTACTCTGAAGATATTAGAATTTCAAAAGAGATTTTAGACAGGTTGGTTGAGAATTATAGAAAAATAAGAAATACTATAAGATACATTATTGGCAACCTTTATGATTTTAATATTGAATTTAAAGAGTATAAGTTTGATTTTTTAGACGAATATATGTTATCAAGATTATCAGATATTGTAGAGGAGGTTATCTCCTGTTATGAAGAATATAAATTTTATAATGTAATAAATGTTATAAGCAACTTTTTTATTAAAGAGTTGTCAAATTTTTATTTTGATATTTTAAAGGATAAACTTTATACTTATAAAAAAGACTCTCCATACAGAAGGGGTTCACAGTTTGTTCTATATAAAATTCTTATTTCAGTTTTACCATTAATTTCTCCAATATTAAGTTTTACATCTGAGGAAGCATGGCAAGAAGCAAAGTCAATGGGTTTAGTAAATAAAGAAAGTATATTTTTAGTAAATTTTGATTTTAAAGAATTAAAAAAATTTAAGAATTCTACTATTGAGTCTGAAATGAAAAAAATTTTACAGTTGCGCGATGAAGTAAATATAGCTTTAGAAAAGTTAAGAAAAGAAAATATTGTTGGAAGTTCTCTTGAAGCAGAAGTTGAGTTGAAAATTTATGATGATGATTTAAAATCTATAGTTGAAAAGTATTCTAATTTGTTAAAACAGATTTTTATAGTTTCATCTTTGAAAGTTGAGTATGATAGCAAAAGACAAGAAAAATATTTTGAAATAAAAGTTAAAAAATTTGATGGTGTGAAGTGTCCAAGATGCTGGGTCTATTACGAAAAGTTGACAGAGAAAGGTGTTTGTGAAAAATGTGAGGAAGCAATATTTGATTGAGAAATAAAAATAAGTATGGAAAAAAAATTAAAATTTTATATTTTGTGTTTTTTTTTAATTTTTTTAGATCAAATAAGTAAGTTTTTAATAAGGAAAAATTTTGTTCTTTATCAGACAAAACAAATAACCTCTTTTCTTGCATTTACATATACAACAAATACAGGTATTGTTTTTGGATTTTTTGAAGGGTTCAATTTCTTTTTTTCAATAGTAATAGTTATAGTTCTTTTGATATTAATAATCTATGCAAAAAGTATTAGAAATGATTTAGGAGAAAATTTGGGTAATTTTGTGATCACATTTATTTTTTGTGGTGGTATAGGGAATTTGATTGATAGAATTTTCTTAGGTAAAGTTATAGATTTTATTGATTTACAATTCAATTATAAAAACATATGGCCTGTTTTTAATCTTGCTGATAGTTATGTTTTTATTGGTGTGTGGATTATGATAATTAAGTATTTTGTAAAGGTAATAAAAAGTTTAAAGGATGACAAAAAATGTTTCCAACTCTTTTAAGAATAGGAAGTTTAACTTTAAGGACTTATGGATTTTTTGTTGCTTTGGGAGTGATCTTTGCTTATAATTATGTTAAATATCAAGCATTAAAAAGAAATCTTAATTGGAGATTTTTAAGTAATTTGATATTTTTTTGTGTTTTAGTGGGATTATTAGGTGGTAGGTTGCTATATGTAATTTTAAATTTTGATTATTACAAGACAGATATTTTATCTGTAATAAAAATTTGGCAAGGCGGTTTAGTTTTTTATGGAGGATTTTTTTCAGGATTAATTTTTGGAATAATTTATACTTTATTAAATAGACAAGATTTGCTTTTTGTAATGGATATTCTTACACCTGCTTTATATTTAGGTTTAAGTATAGGTAGGATAGGATGTTTTTGTGCTGGATGTTGTTATGGTAAAGAAGTTCATCAAAGTTTGGATTTTTTAGGCGTTGTTTTTTTTCATCCTGAGTCTTTAGCTCCTATAGGAGTAAAAATTTTTCCTACGCAATTGTTTGAGTCTTTATATGCTTTTATAATTTTTTTAATCACGCATTTTTTGTTACAAAAAAAATTGTTAAAGTATAGAATATTTTTTTTAGGAGCAATGATTTATTCTTTTTTTAGATTTCTAAACGAATTTATTCGTGGAGATGATAGAGGTAGCTTGATATTAGGGCTTTATCCTTCTCAGTTTATAAGTATAATAGTTTTTTCATTGTTTTTTTTATTAATATTTTATATTAAAAAATGGAAAAGAGATGTTTCAAAATAGCTGAAGATATAAAAGATAAAAGAGTTGATAAATATTTAAAAGAAGTTTTAAAAGAATATTCAAGAGAATATATTAAAGATCTTTGTAAAAACAAAATGGTAAAAATTAATAACAAGTATGTAGAACCTGATAAAAAAGTTAATTTTGGTGATGAAATTGAAGTTATCCTTCCTGAAAGAAAAGATTTTATTGAAGAAAAAAATCTTGAATTGAAAAATTTAGATGTGATCTATGAGGATGATGATTTGATGGTTATTAATAAACCGCCATTTTTAAAAGTACATCCTGCAAAAAAGTTTGATAAAGAAATTACTTTAATAGATATTTTAATAGAAAAATTTCCTTCTTTGAAAAATAAAAACTGGTTTTTAAACAGGCCATTTTTAGTTCACAGGCTAGATAGAGAAACTTCGGGAGTTTTACTTATAGCAAAAACGCCACAAATGCAATTTATTCTTTCAGAACAATTTCAGAAAAGAGAAATAAGAAAGATTTACCGTTCAATAGTTTCTGGCGAAGTAAAAATTTCTGAAGGAGAAATTTTAGCGCCAATAAAAAAAGAAAAAAATTTATCAAAAATAAATTTTTTGGGTAAAAAAGCAGAAACAAAATTTAAAGTTCTTTCTTATACAAAAACATTTTCATATTTAGAGTTGTATCCAAAAACTGGTAGGACACATCAAATCAGAACACACTTAAAATTCATAGGTCATCCAATAATAGGTGATAAAATCTATGGTGGAGAAGAAAAAATAATTGATAAAAAAGTTCCTAGGATGATGTTACATGCCTATTCTATAGAATTTTTTTACCCAGGGAGTAAAAAATGCAAAATATTTATTGCAGAATTACCAGAAGATTTCAAATTTTTTTTATCATATTTATCATTGTAGTAATAAATTTTAATTTTTCTTTTTCTCAACCTACACAAGCATCATCTACACAACAAACTACCACAATAGATAGATCTTATCAAGAGATCTCTTCTTTAAAATCAAAAATTAAAGATTTAGCAAAACAAATAGAATATTACAATAAAGAATTAGATAAAATTAACACTCAACTTGAGATTAACACACAAGATGTAAAAGAAACTTCTTCTTCATTAATAGAATTAAACCGCAAAATAGAAAAGTTAAATAATGACATTTTAGATTTGTTAAAAAAAATTGAGAGTCTTTCAACAGAAATATCAAATATAAAGAAAGATAATATTGAGTTACAAGAAAGAATTGAAACAATTGAAAGAAGTAAAGATATAGTAGTCTTAGATAAGAATTTTAGTCAAAAAAAAGAAACTATAGATTACGAAATAAAAGAAAAATCAGAAATTAATGATATAGAAACATTGAATAAAAAAATAGATGGGTTAAAAAGAGAAATTTTAGAAATTAAAGAAGAGCAGAGACTCCAAAATATTTCTGAAATAAAAGATCCAAACTTGAAAAGAATTACTAAATCTCCGTATCTAGTATTGACAACATTAATAATTTCAATATTTGCTTTAATAGCAGCATTTTAAAGATAAATTATATGGAAAGAAGAAAGTTTGATAGAAGACCTATAATAGCAGAGGCAGTGTTAATATCTTCAAAAAGTGCAAAAAAAATTCCAGTGTGGATTAGAAATATTTCTGCTAAAGGTATGAAGATTACTTTTTATAAAACATTTTGTTGTGAAAATTGTGAGTTTTATCCTATAAATGATTATATTATATGTAAGAAAAATAATAATTGTTATATTTATGAATTAGATAAAGTTATAGAGATTATTTCTCAAGGGAAAATTTATACAGAAATAGAAGGCAAAAAAATTGAGCATCAATATGAGATAAAATGGTTTAAAGTATGGGATGATAGTGATATGATTGATTTTGGGATACAATTTTTAGATTAGATTAAAAATTATGAAAAAAATAATTTTATTTTTAATGATTATTTTAATAGTTTTTGTTTCAGCTAAATCTAATAAAAAAATATTTCCCAAGGAAGGATAAAAAAATTATGAAGATAGCAATGATAATTGCAAAAAATAATTTTCGTGATGAAGAATACTTACATCCAAAAGAGATTTTTATTGAATCAGGATTTGAAGTTTATACATTTAGTAGTTCCAAAGGAATAGCAAAAGGTATGTTAGGAGCCACTATAGAGGTTGATAAAACAATAGAAGATATTAAAGTACAAGATTATGATGTGATAATTTTTGTAGGAGGTTTTGGAGCAACAGAATATTTTGATAAAAAATTAGCCCATAATATTGCACAAGAAGCTGTAAAACAAAACAAAGTTTTAGCAGCTATATGTATTGCTCCTATGATATTAGCTAAAGCAGGAGTTTTAAAAGGTAAAAAAGCTACTGTATTTTCTTCTGAAGCTGAGAATATTAAATCATTTGGAGTAAACTATACAGCAAAAGATGTTGAGGTTGATGGCAAAATTGTTACTGCAGCAGGCCCTTTTGCTGCAAAGTTGTTTGCAGAAAAAATAAAAGATCTGTTGTTAAAAAAATAATTTAAGTGTTTTAATTTTTGAATTTTTAAAATTATGTCAGTTTTAATTATTATAGTAATTTTGTTATGTTTAATTTTTAGTTTTTCAAATGGATATAATAATTCTGCTAACCTTATTGCTATTCCTGTTGCTACTAGAGCGTTGATTCCTACAAAAGCGTTAATTTTAGCTTCTATATTTGAGTTTATAGGAACATATTTTTTTGGTAAAGAAGTAGCAAAAACAATAGCAGTTGGTATTGTAGAGATAAATATCTTTTTTGATAACAGTTATGCTATAATTATTTTATTTTCTACATTATTAACTTCTATATTTTGGAACATAATTTGTACAACTTTTGGTATACCTGTTTCTGCATCACATGCTTTGATAGGCGGGTTTGTTGGAAGCAGTGTTGCTGCTTTTGGGTATAATGTGGTAAGGTGGAGTAATGTATTAAAAATTTTTTCAATGTTAATTTTTGCACCAATAATATCTTTCATATTTTCATATTTGCTAACAAAAATTTCATATTTTTTATCTAGAAAAGCAACTTTGAAAATAAACAATTTTTATAAAAATTTACAAATTATAAGCTCTTTAGGATGTGCGTTAGCACACGGTTCTAATGATGGTCAACGCAATGTTGGAATTTTAACTTTTGGACTTATGATATTAGGAGTAATTTCTTATCCAAAAGATGGAAATTTTTTTGTTCCTTCATGGATAATAGTGTTGTGTGCTTTAAGTATAAGTTTAGGTATAATGTTTGGTGGTTTAAGTGTGATAAAAACTGTTGGTATGAATATTTATAGGATAAAACATATAAACGGTTTTTCTGCACAGGTTACCTCGACTATAGTTGTATATCTTGCATCTTTATTAGGTATACCTTTGTCAACAACACACGTAGTTACTACTTCAGTTATGGGCACAGGTGCAGCAGAAAGAATTAAAGCAGTAAAATGGCTTGTTAGTAGAGATATATTTTTAACTTGGATTTTAACAATACCTTTGTCATTAATTATTTCGTATTTCTTATATTTTATAATCTTAGAAGGAGTAAAAGTTTTAAATTTATGAAAAAACTAATAATATATTTTTTAATAGCAATTTTTTTTGCTAGTACATTATATTCGTTAGAGATAATTTCATATGGTGTTGATGGTTCATCAAATAATTTTAATGTTATGATAAAAAATAGAGATCCTGTTGTATTTTTTGAATACACAAAATATGATGTTATCACATATTACGAGATAAAACTTGCAACATCTACACAAAATTTATTTTCAGGTAACACAATATGGTATTTGTTAAGTAGTACGAATACAGAAAATACTATAAATTATATGGTAAGAGAAGAAATTCCTAAAAGTTTTCTTATAGAAAATACAACTTATTTTTTGTTATTATCAATATATGATATCTTAGCAGATACAAAAACAATTAATGATAAGTTTTTTACTACAGAATCAGCAGTAAGCTTGAAAGATAATATTTCTTTAGAAATTGATTACAACAACCCATTTTGTCCTAAAAATGGTGAGATTACTAAGATAAGATATTTGATAAAAGATAAAGATTTTCCAGTAAAAATTTATATTTTTACACTTTCAGGTAAACCAATAAGAAAACTTGCAGATACTGTTGCAATTAAAGATATGCTTTATACAATAGACTGGGATGGTAAAAATGAAAATGGTGAAGTTGTTACTAAAGGATTGTATATTGTTTCGTTAATTGTTGAAGGCAATTCTTCAATTTCAAAATTTATTGCTATTGTGGATAAATAGAGAAATTTTATTTTAGGAGTTTTATATAATGAGAAAAATTTTTATAATAAATCTTTTATCTTCTATATTTTTAATATCTATATCTTTTAGTAACTACAATTTTGATTTTTTGTCAATACCATCAGGAGTTAGAGCATCTGGTGTTGCAGGAAGCTTTGTCTCAATGTATAATACATCAGAAGGATTGTTTTATAATCCTGCAGTAGGAGTGTTTTGTCCTAATTATGAACTATCTTTAGCATATCAGATTTATTTTTTAGAAAGCAAAATTCAACAATTATCTTTAGTTCTTCCGTTAGGGAAAATAGGAGTAGGTATCACAGGAAAGATGTTTTCTACTTCTGATATTCCTATTATAAAAAATTATAAAAATTTAGGTAATTTTACAGCCACTTCTTTTTTAATAAACAATTCTTTGTCTTTAAAAATATCAGAAAATTTAAGTTTTGGTTTTGGTGTTAAATATGTTAATGAAAAAATATATAATGAAGAAGATACTGTTTTATTATATGATACAGGATTTTTATTAAAGACATCAAATGATATTTTTAGTATTTCTTGTAGTTTGGAAAATTACAATATTTCTGAGAGATATTCTATCCCTACAAATTATAATGTAGGCACAAAGTTAACCTTAAGTATGCCACAACAAGAAACAGAATTTAGTTTACTTACTTCAGCAAAAGTTGATTATAAAACTAATAAAATAATTTATAGTTTTGGTATAGAACATTGGGGATCAAATGTTTTAGGATTAAGAGCAGGTTATGTTTACGATGATGAGAAAACAAAACTTGGTATTTATGATAATATATCATTTTTCACAGCAGGATTTAGTTTAAGAATTGGTAGTTTTGGTATAGATTATTCATATTTACCAAATTCTGTTTTAGGAACAACACATAATATAGGAGTATATTACAAATTTGTTTCTGTAAGGAAAGAAAAACCAACAGTAAATCTTCAAGCAAAACTTACTGTTGAACCATATTATTTTTCTCCTAACGAAGATGGATATTTAGACAATATTTTTTTTAGACATAATGTTTCTACATTTACAAATATAACGCTGTTAAATTATGTAATCAAAGATGATAAAAATAAAGTTGTGAAGGTTATAAAATCAACTTCAGCAAAAAATATTATAGATAGTTTTTATACCTACGATGCTAAAGATTTATCTGGTGAAACATTAAAAGATGGAAAATATAGTGTAGAATTTGTATTAAGAGATGATGCAGAAGAAGAGGTAATAATATACACTTCACAAAAAGAATTTTTTGTAGTAGATACGGCGCCACCACTTATAAAAATTCAACTTTCAACAACAACCTTTTCTCCTGACGGAGATGGAAATAATGATGATATAAAATTTAATATTTATATAATGGATGAAAATCCTATAGAAAGTTTTAATGTTAATATATTAACAGTTGATGATAAAAAGGTTTATACTTACAAAACGATACAACTACAACCATTACAAAAAGATTTTGAGGTAAATTTTCTTTGGGATGGTAAAGATGAAATATATAAAGAAGTTGTACCCAATGGTGTATATAAAATTCTGTGTTCTGTTAAAGATAAAGCAGGAAATAAAAGTATAAAAGAAGAAAAATTTAATGTATATATTGCACCTAAAAAACCAGAAAAGATTGTTGAAAAAGTCGTAGAAAAAGAAGAAGTTTTATTTTATATTGAAGCAGCAAAGGTTATTATAGATAAAAGAGGAATAGTAGTAATTTATTCTACAGACGAATTATTTATTAAAAATACAACAGAAATAAATCCAGATATGAAACAATCACTTAATTCTTTAGGTGAAATAATAAAAACAAAATTTAAAGATAAAAACATTATTATTGAAGGTCATACAGATTCTGTAGGTGATGATAAAGAAAATAAAGCAAGATCATCAAAATATGCGTGGGCGGTTTATTCTTATTTTGTAAAAGAATTAGGACTCCAAGAAAATTTGCTTGAAGCAAAAGGGTGTGGTGAAGAAAGACCTATTGCATCAAATAAATCAAAATATGGTAGAGCACAAAACCGTAGAATAGAAATTATTTTAGGAAAATAAGAAGATTGTTTAGTTTAAAGGAGGTTGAATTATGAGCGAAGAAATTAAACAAGCATCAAGAGGATTAAGTGTTTTAATTGTTATATTGATATCAATCATTGTATCATTTTGTGTATCTTTTTTTACTTATTTTTATATATTTCCACAAGTTGAAAAAAAATATTTTTTAGTAAGAACACCAGATGTAAGAAATTTATCTGTTTCAGAAGCAATCAGTATTATTAGTAAGTTAGATCTTAAATATGATATTATAGCAGAAGAAGAATCAGAAAATATTGCTTCAGGAAAAATAGTTTCTCAAACACCACTTCCTAAAAGTTTAGTCAGAAAAAATAGCATAATAAATTTAATCGTTTCAAGAGGAATTTCTTTAGTAAAAATTCCTAATTTAAAATCTAAATCACTTGAAGAAGCAAAAAAGATTTTGTCAGAGATAGGATTACAGATAGGAGAAGTAAAAGAAGTTTATTCTTCTGAAGTTGAGAAAGAAAACGTAGTTGATACAGAACCACCACAAGCAGTTGAAGTTAAAAAAAATACGAAAATAAATATTTTATTAAGCAAAGGTTCTCCTGTAGTTGAAAAAGTTAAAGTTCCAAATATTGTGGGTAAAACATTAATTGAAGCAAAAAAAATTGTTGAATTACAAAGCTTGGTTATTGGTAATATAAAAAAAGTCTGTGATGAAAATAAAGAGTTTGATATAATTCTTTCTCAAACGCCTAAAGCTGGAAGTTTAGTTTCAAAAGGAAGCAAAATAAATATAGTTATTAATGCAGAAGAGCAATAATTGATACTTTACCGCCCCTATAGCTCAATTGGATAGAGCAGCTGGCTTCGAACCAGACGGTTACAGGTTCAAGTCCTGTTAGGGGCGGTTTAAGTTTATAATAATAAATTTTTTTTAATATATTGAAAAATATTAGTTTTTTTATTATTAAAATAGAACACCAAAAAATATAATTTTATTACTACAATAATTATTACTAAAAGGAGGGTTATAATTTATGAAAAACTTAAAAATGCTTAAATTTATTGCTTTAATTTTAGTTATTTCATTTTTTGGTTGTCCTAAAAAAGTAAAACCTCCAGTAGTAGAAAAACCTCAATATGAAAAAGAAATAACAACAGAAGAACCAGATATTCGTACAGGAGAGGATTTTGTATCTATTGAAGAATTAAAAAATGTATATTTTGAATTTGACAAGTTTTATCTTACTGAAGAAGCAAAAAATATTTTACAAAAAAATGCAAAATTTTTGATGGAAAATCCACAATATGAGGTTTTAATAGAAGGGCATTGTTGCGAATGCGGCTCGAATGAATACAATTTAGCCTTAGGACAAAAACGTGCATCAATTGTAAAAGATTATTATGTAAACTTAGGTATTCCTTCAGGAAGAATAGCTACAGTTTCATATGGAGAAGAAAAACCCATAAACAAAAATGTTGCTCCTCCAGATTCTCCTCTATGCAAACCTAACCGTAGAGTTGAAACAAAAGTTAGAGTTAAGAAATGATAAGAAAATATGTATTTATTATAATTTACTTTTTATTCTTTAGTACAATTTTTTATAGTTGTGTTGCCACTTCAAACGATATAGTTTTGTTAAAAGAAGAGATTTCTCTTTTAAGATCAGAGATGCAAACAATAAGAAGAAATCAAGCTGAACTAAATCTTCAAATGAAACAACTTGATTCTAATCTACAAATTTATACCGAAAAACTTGAAGAAAATAAATACAAAATGTCATTTTTAGCACAAAAAATGGATGATATTCATTCAAGTTTAACACAAAGAATGGATATTTTGTCTAAACAATTGCCAAAAGTTGATATGCCAATTTTACCTTCACCTACAGAATTTTTTAACATTGCATACAATGACTATTCAAGAGGATTGTACGATTTAGCAGTTAGAGGGTTTAAAGATTATCTTTCAAGATATCCAGATAGTGAACTTTCTAATAAAGCATATTATTATTTAGCAGATTCTTACTATGCAAAAAAACAATATCAAGAATGTATTAAAATTATAGATGAGTATTTAGCAAAATATCAAAAAGATGAATTTCTTGTTTCAATGTTATACAAAAAAGGTTTATGTTTTCAATATCTTCAAATGGATAACCAAGCAAAAGAAATTTTTAATTATATAAAAAAAAATTATCCTAACAGTAAAGAAACAAAAGAACTTTTATCATCAGAATAGTTGTGTAAAAAATTATGTATGATAGATTCTTTAAGGATAAAAATATCTTTTTTACTTTCTTGTATAATCCATTTTTTATTGCTTTCAGGAGTAAAATTTATACCAAGAAGTAGACCAATAGTAATTTCTTTCCCAGTAGAACTTATAACACTTCCGTCTGTAGAAAAACAAATTGAAGAAAAGATTCCACAACAGATACAAAAAAAAGAAGAAATTATAATTCCTAAAAAAGTAAAAAAACATAAAAAACAAGAAGTTAAAAAAATAGAAGAAAAAAATTTACAAGAAACTACAAAAATAGAATCACAACCAACAACTTTACCATCTTTGTCTTTAGAAACAGCCAAATTTCCTTTTTCATATTATGTAAACCAGATTAGGAAAAAGATTGTAGAAAATTGGGTATGGTCACAGAATTATTCAGGTGAGTTAAAAACAGTTGTTTATTTTAAAATTATTCGTTCAGGAGAAATTAAAGAGTTGCATATTAAAGAATCATCAAAAAATAGATTTTATGATAATATTTGTCTAAGAGCAGTAGAAGTTTCTGCACCATTTCCACCATTGCCTGAAGGATTTAAGGAAGATTATTTAGGTGTGTATTTTGAATTTAAGTATAAAGAATAAGAATTTAAAAAAACAAGGAGAAAAAATAAATGGTTTTTTTAAAGAAAAGGTTTTTTATTTTACTTAAAGTTTTTATTTTTTATTATACCACACTTTTTAGTGGAGTAGATGTTTACATTCAAGCAGTTAAAGCAGGTAAAAGAATAAATATAGGAATTTCTAAATTTGTTAGTAAAACATTAACTGATTTTAAATCTGCAGAACAAATTCAACAAGTTGTAAGAGATGATTTGATGTTTACAAGGTTATTTAATATTGTAGAACCTGGATGGCAGTATTTACCTAATAGAGTAATATCAGAAAAATGGCAAAAATACGGGATTGATGTTGTTGTATGTGGTGAAATGAAATATGAAGATGGGGAATATATTTTGTTAGGTACAATGTATGATGTTTCAACAACTGAAAAAATCTATGAGAAAAAATTTAAAAGTAAAGATTTAAGATATGTATCTCATCTGTTTTCAGACAATATTGTTTATATATTTACAGGAGAATATGGCATTGCTACTACACAAATTGTTTTTGTAAACGATTCTAGCGGATATAAAGAGATTTATATTATTGATTATGATGGTTATAATTTGAAACAACTTACAAATGACAAAAGTATAAATATATATCCTCGTGTTTCACCAGATGGTAAAAAAATCATATATACAACATATAAACATAGAAATCCGGATTTATATATTATGGATATAGAAGGAAAAAATAAACAAGCTTTGTCTATATTTCAAGGATTAAATGTCACAGCCAACTGGTCGCCTGATTTAGAAAATATTATAATTACTTTAACAAAGGCAAAACATTCACCAAATATGTATATTATGAATATTAATACAAAATTACTTAAACGAATAACTTATGGAAACAACTTTGATGTTGCAGGTTATTTTTCACCTAATGGTAGAGAAATTGTTTTTGTTTCTGACCGCATAGGAATACCTCAGATATATATCGCTAACATTGATGGCAGCAGTATTAGAAGGTTACCTACAGAAAGATATTCAAGCTCACCGGTATGGTCTCCAAAAGGGGATAAAATTGTTTTTAATATGCAAGGAGAAAAGGGTGTTTTTGATATTTATCTTTATGATATAGCAAAAAATGAATATTATAGATTAACACAAGATTCTTCAAGTAATGAAAATCCATATTTTTCTATTGATGGAAGATTTATAGTTTTTTCATCAAATCGTAGTGGTAGATGGGAACTTTATACTATGTTTTTAGATGGTTCCAATCAAAGAAGAGTAGCTAACATCAAAGGGAATTCATATACTCCTTGTTGGACACCAAGAAGGATAATAGAATATTGATTTTAAATTAAATATTTTATATAACCTAAAATTATATTTATTTTAGAAAGGATAAATGAAACATATGAAAAAAGAATTTTTTAAACTAGGAATTATAATCTTAGTTTTATTTTTAGGTATAATTTTAATCTCAGGCAATCCAATAATTAAACCTTTTTATACAAAACAACCCTCTAAGTCAATAACTCTTGTTAATAAACCATTACAACAGCAAGATTTTTATTCTTTACAACAAACGTTTGTTGAAGTTATTCAGCAAGTAAAACCTGCAGTGGTAAGTATTACAACTGTGTATACATACGAAGTTGAGATACCAAATTTTTATTTTGGTGATCCATTTGAAGAATTTTTTAGAGAATTTTTTGAGTTTGATATACCAAGGCCTAAAAGACAACCTCAAAGAAGATATAGACAATATAAAGCAGAAGGCGGTGGTAGTGGAGTAATAATTTCTCCTGACGGATATATTCTTACAAATGAACATGTTATAAAAGATGCGACTGAAATTAAGGTTATAGTTAACATTGATGGTGTTAATAAAGAATTTAAAGGTAAAGTTGTAGGCCGAGATTCTCGTACAGACCTTGCTGTAGTAAAAATTAATGCAAAAAATTTGGTATATGCAAAACTTGGAGATTCAGACAAGATTCGTATTGGAGAGTGGGTTTTTGCAATAGGTTCGCCATTTGGTCTTGAACAAACAGTAACTTTTGGGATTATTTCTGCAGTGAGGCAAAGAGTTAGAGTAGAAAATAGAGAATATAAAGATTTTATTCAAACAGATGCTGCAATAAATAGAGGAAATTCTGGCGGTCCTTTAGTAAATTTGAATGGAGAAGTTATTGGAATTAATACTGCTATATATGCACCAACTGGAGTTTTTGCAGGTATAGGATTTGCAATACCGAGTAATCGTGCTAAAGAAATATTAGATGATTTAATACATAAAGGTAAAGTTACTCGTGGATGGTTAGGTGTAGAAATTATTGCAGTAGACGAAGCTATTGCGAACCAGTTTGGGTTAAGAAAGAAACAAGGTGTTTTAATAAACAGAGTTTTAGAAAACACGCCTGCTGAAAAAGCAGGACTTAAACGTGGAGATATAATATTAAGTGTGAAAGCAAAAAATAAAGTTTTAGAAATAAATTCTACTCAAGAACTTCAGGATATAATTACCTCTTTAGCACCAAAAGAAAAAATAGAACTAAAAATTTTTAGAGATAATAAAGAAATTTTTTTATCAGTGGTTTTGGGTGAACTTCCAGAGGAACCAACTAAAATTACTGAAAATAAGCAGATGAAAGAAGGAAGGTTTATATGGTTAGGTTATGAATTTATGGACCTCACAAAAGATTTAAAAGAAAAACTTAGAATTTCAGACGATATTAATGGTGTTTTTGTAGTAAAGGTTAATTATGATGGTAAAGATTATGAAGATATAGGTTTAGTTGAAAGAGATGTAATTGTTGCAGTGAACCAACAAAGGATACAAAACATACAAGATTTTAAAAAAATAGTAAAAGATATAAATCTTAAAAAAGGTATTGTATTTGATATTATTCGTGATGGAAGACAGATTTATATTTCATATATTAAATGATAAAATTTTTTTATATTAAGTTGTCTATATGGCAAAAATACTTGTTGTAGATGACGATTTAGAATTTCAAGATTTAGCAAAATTTACTTTTGGATCTGCTGGATATGAAGTTTATCAGGTATATGATGGTAGAGAAGCGTTGAATAAAATAAAACAAGTTGTTCCCGATATAATTATACTTGATGTGATGATGCCAGAAATGAATGGATTTGAAGTTGTTACAGAAATAAGGAATGATCCAGAAACTTGTTTAATTCCTGTGATAATGTTAACTTCTTTATCTCAACCAAAAGATAAACTCACAGGACTTAAACTTGGTGCAGATGAATATTTAGTAAAACCCATAGAACCATATGAAATTGTTGCATGGGTAGAGAACTTGTTAAAAAAATATTATGATAATGTAAATTTACTAACAAAACTTCCAGGAGAAAATATTTTTGAGAAACAAATTATAAATTTAATAAATTCTTCTAAAGATTTTAATATTATATATTTTGATATTCTTAATTTCAAACCTTATAATTTAAAATACGGATTTCAAAATGGCGATAACCTTTTAAAGCTTTTCTCTGGTATTATAAGGTCAACAGTTACAAATTTAGGAACAAAAAAAGATTCTTTTTATCATATTCATGCTAGCAGATTTACAGTAATTTCTTATATAGATGAAGATATTGGAATAATTATAGAAAATGTTATGATTTTGTTCAAAAATTTGATTAATAAAATATTTGATAAAGAAACAATAGATAGAGGATATTTTACTTATTTATTACCAGATGGAAGTGAAGAAAAATCAAGTTTGATAAACCTTGCTGTAGCAGTAGCAAAAGTTCCTAAAGGAAAGTTTAATCATCACGGAGAATTATTGACTTACTTAAATGAACTTTTAAATTTAGCAAAAGAAAAATGCAAGGAAACAACTAATAATGTTGTTGTTTGGGGATAAAAATTATTTAACAAAAAACATAACAACTAATATAATAATTCCGCTAGAGATTAAAAATGCAGTAATCTTGCCTAAAAAAGGTTCTTTTTGTTGAGTATTTTTTGGTTCAGCAGAAAATTTTAAAATATTTTTTTCTTCTTTTGTTAATTCTTTTACTCTTTCAACATTGTATGTGATAATTGTTTCATTTCCACAATAATCTTTTGCAACAAATTTTAATTCGTTTTTACCAGGTTTTAACAATACAGCAACTGAAAATTTACCATCTTCTTCAACTTGAACATTTCTATCGTTTAATTTAAGTATAGATTTTGGTTCTGTTTCTCCTTTGATATTTATAAGCTCTTGGTCTGTCTTTATTTCTGTTTCTGGAAGATCTAATTTGATAAATGGTGGAGTTGCATCGATAATAAAAGTCTGCGTTTTAGTGGGATTTTCAAACCCTAATTCGTCAATATAAGAAAGTTTGTAGTAATATTTCCCATCAGGTAAATTCAAGGACTTTACATCAAAATTAACAATATTTTGTGGATTAATTTCTTTTATTTCTTCATATAATATTTTTTTGAATTCAATGTCTTTTGCAATTTGTAAACGATATTTTTTTATAATATTACCTAAAACTTTTGTTTGTTGTTTTTTTTCTACAATAGGTTTAGATTCAGTAGAGATTTTAAACATAGAAGGTAATGTTTCTATTTTAGGTTCAATAAATTGTAAAGATAAATTTGACATATTTTTTGTTAAAACGATTTCGTTTTCAGTGGTTAGTTTTATATTTTCAGATTTTAAATTTAATTCAGGAGTAGGTGGTAATAATTTTGGTAAAGATGGCGAAGAAAAAGGTTTTACTTCTGTACCAAATCCTTTTGGAACATATACAGTTTTTCCTTGTGCTGTTACATCTACTGCTCCTTCGTATACTTCAACCAATGTTGTTTTATCCTCTTCGCGAATTTTTGTTCTAAAATCTGTTTTTGGTGTTTTAGGATCAATTTTAGGTAAAATTTCTGCATTTTCAGTAATAACTTTAGCTTTTGTTGCACGGATACCTCCTTTAAGCAAAGTTACCTCTTCTTGTTTTAGTTCTGGACGAATTGTTATAAAAGAATTTTCGTCAATTAATAAAATTTCTCCTGAATAGAATTTTATATTAGCACGAGAATTTTCATGTGTAGTGATAGAGTCGTCATTGTATAATTCTAAGTTTATAGTAGCATCTTTCCAATCAACACTTCCTTTTTTTCTATATTGCACTTTGTTTAATATATATATAAGATAAGCAGGACGGAATTTTTCTTTAACTAAGATAATTGGAATTTTAAGTTTCATTCCAGGTAGTGGAGCATAGATATCGCTTGTAGAAAGTTTGTTGTATTTTAAAATTTCAGGCCATCTTTTCGAATCTTTTAAATAATAATTTGCAATAAAAGACAATGTTTGACCTTCTTTAACTTCAATTTCTTGTAATAATATCTCTTCTTCCTTTGATTCTTGAATTTTAAGTAATTGTTGTGAATAAGCTAAATTTTTAAAAATTAATAATATTAAAAAACATATAGCAAAATTTTTCAATTTTTTCATAAATTTTCAACTCTAACAATTTTTGGTAGTTCAAAAGAAAATTTTGATCCCTTGCCCAACTCTGATTCTACCCATATTTTACCTTTATGTGCTTCAATTATATATTTACAAATTGTAAGACCTAAACCAGTACCACCTCTGCTTTTAGCTTTTACTTGGGAAAATTTTTCAAAAATTTTATCCAGATATTCTTTCGGTACTCCTTCACCCGTATCTTTTACATAGCTTATTACTGAAAATTCATTTTCTTCTACACCAACAGTAATTTCTCCTCCTTCAGGAGTAAATTTTATTGCGTTACCAATAAGATTAATATACACACGTTCTAATAATTTATCGTCAGCATATATAACAATATCTTTATTTTGTTGTATGTCGAACATTAATTTTATATTTTTCCTTGTATATTGAGGATGCAACAATTCTTTCACAGAATTTATAATTTGTATTAAACTTATTTTTTCAAGATTTAATTCTAATTTACCTGCTTCAAGTTTTGCAATATCTAAGATATCGTTTATCATATTTAATAATTTAAACGATGCTCTGTCCATTGTCTCTAACATTTTTTTCTGTTGTTCATTTATAGGACCACCAACACCATCGTATAAAAATTTTATAAACCCACGTAAAGATGTCATTGGGTTTCTTAAATCGTGAGTTATAGAATGTAGAAAATCCTCTTTCATTTTATCAATTTCTTTTTCTAAAGTAATATCATGTAGCACTGTTACAACACCTATTTTTTCTTTTTTCTTTGGTGTAACAACAGGAATTGATATTGTTTGATAATACTTTGAGGAATTCTCATCTGTTAGATTTAGTTCAAAAATTTTGTTAGGTTCGTTTATTGCGGATTCAAGAATAAGTTTTATTCTTTCATCTAATAAATTGAAAATATTTAAATTTAATAAATTTTCTTTCTCTTGTAATCCAAGAATTTCTTTTGCTTTGTTATTAATTAATAAAATCTCTGCGTTATAATTTGTCAATATAATACCGTCATTGATTGAAAAAATAATAGCTTCGGTCTTAGTTTTTTCAGCAATAAGTTTATCAAGTTGTATTTCTGCATATTCGTTAAGTTTTTTTGCCATATAGTTAAATGTTTCACCTAAAATTTCTAATTCGTCAAAAGTTTTTATGTTTATTTTTACATTAAAATTTCCAGAAGCTACAGTTTTTGCAGCATTTATGATTTTTAATATTGGTTTAGAAATACCAGTTGCTATCAAAAAAGAAACTAAGGAAGAAATAAAAATCAAAACTAAGATCAATCTCGTTGTTTGTTTTGTTAAAATATTACTTGTAAAATATGCCTCTTGTTGTTGTTGTCTTAAAAAAATAATCCAATTAATTAAAGGCAGTGATATATATGAGGCGATATATCCTGTATTGTTGAGGTAAAATTCTTTAGATCCAATAGAAACTGATTGTTTGGCAAGTTGATTAATTGATTGTGGTAAAATTTGATCTTTATTTTTTATAGTAGAATTATAATTTGTAAATATTATAGAATCTTCTTCTATATCAGAAATAAATATAAAACCAGTATTGCCAACTTTTGTCTCTTGTAATTGTTCAAATAAAGAATTTAAAGATAAACATATCCGGATATAAAAATTTGGTTTTTTATAAAAACTTTCTATCATAAAACTATTTTCATAAAAGTAAGGTTTGCTTAAAATAGTGTTAAGGTTGGAATTTTTTAAATTCTTAAAATATTTGTTATTACTTAAATTTTCCAACAAAGGTTGAACGATTATGTTAGGATTATATATTTTTATTTTTTCTTTTCCATTTATATCTAAAATTGAGATGGAGACGATATTTTTGTTCATATTAATTAAAGTTTCAAGTATTCTTTGTTTATTATCCCAGGGAATATCTGGTTTAGAGATAACTTCTTCTATAAAAGGCAAAATACTATATAGTGTTTCAAAATAGGTATTTATTTTTGTAGCGATATTAGTAATAGTTTTTGTATGTAATTCTAAATAAATTGTTCTTAAAGCAGGTTTTAAAATTTTGTTAGATTGAAAACTCACAATTATAAGAGGAGTAGTGGATAAAGATATAAATATCAAAATAAATTTTAAAAAAAATGGCAAGCGAATATTTTTCATATTTATTAGGTTAGAAATATAATATTCTATTTAAATATTGTTTCATTACGATCTCTACCTAAGGAAATCATTTTTATTTTTAATCCACAATATTTCTCTATCAACTCTACATATTTTTTTACATTTTTAGTAAGATCTTGATATCTTGTTATACCACGAATATCTTCTTTAAATCCTGCGGTTTCTATATATACAGGTTTTGCTAATTGTTGAATTTTTCTTGATGAAGGGAAGTCATATAAAAGTTTGCTTTTGTATTTATAAGCAATACAGATTTTTAATGGATTTATATTTTTTAAACAATCAAGTTTAGTTAAAACAATTTCTTTAATACCATTAATTTTTATAGAATGACGAACAATTACGCTATCAAACCAACCACATCGTCGTGGTCTGCCTGTAGTAGCACCGTACTCTTTGCCTATATTACGAAGATGTTCCTGTAATTTAGATTTAATCTCAGTAGGGAAAGGTCCTTCTCCTACACGTGTTGTGTATGCTTTTGCCACACCTACAATTTTTGTTATATACTGAGGAGGAATACCTGTTCCTATAAAAATTCCGCCAGAAATTGGATGTGAAGATGTTACATATGGATATGTACCAAATTCTACATCTAGAATAGTGCCTTGGGCACTTTCAAATATTACTGTTTTTTCTTTGTGGATTATATCTATTAATAATTTTGTGGTGTCAGTAACAAATTGTTTTATAAAATTTGAATATTTTTTGTGTTGGTCAAAAATTTGTTTTTTTATTTCATCTAAAGAGACAAATTGTTTTATTAAAGGATATTTTTCTTGTAGATTTTTTTCAACTAAAATTTTAAAAGTGTCTTTTTCTAAGTAGTCGCATATACGAATTCCTGACCTTGAATATTTGTCTGCATAACAAGGACCAATACCTTTCTGTGTAGTACCGATTTTTTGTGTTTTTTCTCTCAAAGCATCTAAATATTTATGGTAAGGTAAAATTAGATGTGCACGTTCTGAAATAAAAAGATTTTCTTTACTTACTTTTATACCTTTTGATTCTAAAAATTTTGCTTCTTGATACAACGCTTCAGGATCAACTACAACACCATTTGCAATTATACATTTTTTATTTTCTAAAATTCCAGAAGGAATTAAATGTAAGATATGTTCTTTACCATCAAAAACAACAGTATGTCCAGCGTTGTTTCCTCCTTGATATCTTACAATATAATCTGCTTGGCGAGATAAAAAATGGACAACCTTACCTTTTCCTTCATCTCCCCATTGAGTGCCTATTACTGCTATTGTATTAAATTTCATATTTTTTGATATATAAATATTAAAAATTAAAATCAATATAGCAGAAGTTTTTGTATATCTTGTCTATAAGGTATTATTTTTTATAAATATAAAATTATGAATAAAATTAAAGATGATAAAATAATAAAACATATATTAAAAAAAGTAGGCAAAGCATTGGGTGACTATAAAATGTTAGGTGAAAATGATAATGTTCTTGTAGCTCTTTCTGGAGGAAAAGATAGTTTAGTTTTAATTGATGTTTTGAAAGAGAAACAAAAAATTCTTCCTTTTAGATTTAAAATTTTTGCTACAACTATAGATTATGGATTTATTGATCCTGAATTTCAAAATTGTTTGAAATCACACCTTGAGAGTATTAATATAAAATATTTTTTTATAAAAAAATCATTACCAAAAAGTGATAAAGAATTTAATTGTTTTTGGTGTAGTTGGAATAGAAGAAAAGAAATTTTTCTTTTAGCAAAAGAGTTAAATTGCAAAAAAGTTGCGTTTGGACATAATCTGGATGATGTGATTGTCACTTTTTTGATGAATTTATTTTATCATGGAGAAATTTCTACAATGCCAGCAAAAATTGAAATGTTTAAAGGAGAAATAGTGATAATTCGCCCACTTATATATATTTTTTCTGAAGAAACAAAAAAATATGCAGAATTAAAAAATTTACCTGTTGTGAAAAATAAATGTCCATATTATACAACTGATAAAATTCAACGAAGAAAATATCTCGAGGTTATTGTTGAAAATTTACAAAAGTACTACCCTAACATAAAACTTAATATATTTAACAGTTTAAAAAAAATAAAACTTGAATATTTATTATAAATCTAATGAAGATTTTTACAAAAGAATTAATTATTAACTCATCATCTCGTGTTGAGTTCATAGATATAACTTCAAAAGTTACACAGATAATAAAAGAATCAAATATTGGAGATGGTATTTGTCATATCTTTGTACCCCATACAACTGCCGCAATTACAATTAACGAAAATGCGGATTCTTCAGTTATAGAAGATATTATGAAAAAAATTCAAGATTTAATCCCAGAGGTCGAAAAATATTACACTCATATAGAAGGTAATTCTGATGCACATATAAAATCTTCAATTGTAGGAACATCAATAAATGTTTTTATTTCCAACAACAAATTAAAACTGGGAACCTGGCAAGGAATATTTTTTTGTGAATTTGATGGGCCAAGACAGAGAAAAGTTTGGATAAAAATTTTTGGTGAGTAAAATTTAATACAAAATTTTTGAAAAATAAGGAGGTCAATATTATATGCCAGAAATAAGACAAAATATTGCAACAAAAGAATGGGTTGTAATTTCTACTGAAAGAGCAAAACGTCCAGAAGATTTTAAATCAATAAAAGAAAAAAAAGCTTTAGAAGAGCATTCTTCTAAATGTCCGTTTTGCCCAGGAAATGAACAGATGACACCTTACGAAAGTTTTGTTATAAATGACGAAAATGGAAAATGGAAGATAAGAGTTATACCTAATAAATATCCTGCAGTTTTTCAAGAAGGGACAGTAGAATATAAAATGGAAGGAATAAAAAGAAAAGTTACAGGAGTAGGTACCGCAGAAGTTATAATAGAATCAGCCAAGCATAATATGTTAATACCTTTTATGCCTGAAAAAGATTTGGAAAAAGTTATAAGTGTCTATAAAGAAAGATATCTTGCTGCAGAAAAAGATAGAAGAATAAAAATGATTATTGTGTTTAAAAATTATGGAGAACAAGCAGGAGCATCAATTGAACACCCACATTCACAACTTATTGCTATTCCTGTAGTCCCTTTTCATATAAGATACAGAATAGAAGAAGCAATGAGATATTTTGATGAGACAGGAGAATGCGTATTTTGTAAGATGTTAGAAGAAGAACTTAAACTACAGGAAAGAATTGTTGTAGAAACAGGACATTTTGTCTCATTTGTTCCTTATGCGGCATTAGCACCATTTCATATGTGGATATTACCAAGAAGACATACAGAATCTTTTGGAGAGATAAACGATGCTGAAATTACAGATTTAGCAAAAAACCTTAAGTTAACAATATCAAAACTTTACTATGGATTAGAAAATCCAGATTATAATTTTGTAATTCGTAGTGTTCCAGTAAATGAAAGAGGTAAAGAGTATTATCATTGGTATATAACTATAATGCCTAGATTAATAAAAACAGCTGGGTTTGAAATAGGCACTGGTATGTCAATAAATTCTTCTTTACCAGAAAATGACGCGAAGTTTTTAAGAGAAATTAAAATAAGATGACAAGTAAAGAAAGGAGAATTTTTTATGAAAGTTGTTTTTGCAAGTTTTGAATGTTCACCATTTGTAAAAGTTGGTGGATTAGCAGATGTAGTAGGAAGTTTACCAAAATTTCTTAAACAACAAAAAATTGATATAACAGTCATCATACCATTACATAGCAAAAAAATAGATAAAAAAAAGTTTAAGTTAAGAGAAACAAAACAAAAAGTTTTAATACCATTAAAAGAAGAGTATATAGAAGGGAAAGTTTGGGAGTCAAAGTTAAATAAGAATATAAAATTTTATCTGTTAGAAAACGATAGATTTTTTGGGAAAGAAGAAGTTTATTCTACTTCAGAAGCAGACTATGAAGATAACCCTTTAAGATTTATATTTTTTAGCAGAGGAGTTCTTGAAACATTAAAAGCAGTGGATTTTAAAGCAGATATTATTCATTGTCATGATATGCAAACAGGACTTATACCTGCATATCTTAAAACTCTATATTCTATAGATGCGTTTTTTCAACATACAAAAAGTATTTTTACAATACATAATATAGCATATCAGGGACTATATGATTATAAAATTTTTGAGCTAGCAGGATTCTCTTCATACGATTTTATACCTGAAAAGTTTGAATACTACAATAAGATAAACTTTATGAAGACAGGGATTGTATTTGCTGATATTGTTACAACTGTATCACCAAGTTATGCAAAATTAATTTGTGATTCTCATAATGAAGGTAGAGGGCTTGAAGGTGTACTTTCAAAAAAGTATTCAGAAGGAAAGTTTGTTGGAATTTTAAATGGTATTGATTATGAAGAATGGGATCCTGAAACAGATAAATATATTAAAACAAATTATAATATTAAACAAATAGAAAAAAAATCTTTATGTAAAGAAGAACTACAACAAATTTGCGGGTTGGAAATAAAACAGGAAGTTCCTCTATATGTTATGGTTTCAAGAATAGATCCTCTTAAAGGATTTGATCTAATAATAGAAGTTTTACCAAAATTACTTTTTGAAAAAGAAGTTCAAGTTGTAATTCTTGGCAAAGGAAGAAAAGATCTTCAGGAAAAATTAGAACAAATAAGTATAAAACATAAGAATAAATTTAAATTGTTCATTGAATTTAACAATCCTTTGGGACATAAAATATACGCAGCAGCAGATTTTTTCCTAATGCCGTCAAATTCCGAACCTTGTGGATTATCACAAATGATTGCTATGAGATATGCAACAATACCTATTGTATATAAAACAGGTGGTCTTGCTGATACTGTTGAACAATTTGATGTTTTAACAAATAAAGGTTGTGGATTTGTCTTTGAACAATATACAGTGGAACAATTTTATAATAAGATTTTGCAATCAATTGAAGTTTTTAATAATAAAGAAATTTTTAAAATTTTAAGAATAAACTGTATGAAAAAAAATTTTTCTTGGGATGTCTCTGCCAAAAAATATGTTGAAATATACGAAAATCTTTTAAAGCAAAATATTATTAAAAGAAACAGAAAATGAATAAAATAAAAAAAATTTTTTTTTCGATTACAATTTTTTTATTTTTTTTTATATCTATTTATAACATAATCTCAAGAATAAAGTGGGAAAATCATCAAAAAGAAAAATTTTTTGTTATAGACATTGATTATTTTCCAATCAATGATATAGAAAGAATAAAAACAGATCTAAATTATAGAATTTTTTTCAGTGTAAACTACGATTTTTTTTTAAATAATTATAGTAGTTTTTTAAACAAAGAAGTTATATTAAAAATAGATAAAGACAAAAGATATGATTTTTATCAGATTTCAGAATTTATTGAATATTACAGTGATAAAATTTTTTCAATTATATTTTCTCCTCAGATAAATATTAACTGTTTTGAGCCTAAAGAATTAAATAGTAATTCAGATAAAAAAATTACTAACAAAGAATTAAAATTGTTGATTGAAAAAAATAATTTTATAAAATTAAATTTTGAGTTTAATAAAGAAAAAATTTTTTCTGAGAAAACTTTAGCATTAAGAAGTTTCATGTTAGATTTAAACATTAATAAAGAATTAAATCTCACTCAACAGAAAAACCTCGCAGTATTAAAAATAAAAAAAGCAATATTTGAAAGAAATTGTAATTTAATTTATATTATACCATCAGAATATTTAAATTATGATGAAAATATTAACTTGATAAAAGATATGCTAAAAAATTTTGTTATTAGAAATAATTTTAAAATAACGACTTTTAATACAATCTCATTTGGTAAAATAAATAATATTTTAGTGTTATTTTTTGCAATAATTGTTCCCTTGATGATTTACAAAAATATACCTTTTAATGAAATAGAACTAAAACTAGAATTTGTGTATATAAAAACTAATTTTTTAGTGCTATCTTTAGGAATTTTTATCTGGGGATTTATGCAAGGATATGAATATATTGTTTTAGAAAAAAAAATTATAGGTACAAAAATTATGTTTTTCTTGCCTATAATTTTATCACCATTTTTTATTTTTGATAAATCAGAACTAAAAAAAATTTCAGGATATGAGGTTAAGTTGAGAGATATTTTTGTGATTTTGGTATTAGCAATTATTTTTTTATATATTTTTTTAAGAACAGGTAATATAGGAAAAGAATTTGTTTTAAGATATGAGATTTGCTTTAGAGAATTTATAGAGAAAAAAATTTTGTTTAGACCTAGATTTAAAGAAATGTTTTTTGCACAACCTTTATTTTTGTTTTCTTTATATTTAATGAAAAGATATAAAAAGATTATTTGGACAAAAATGTTATTTTGTATTAGTATACTGAGTCAAGTTTCAGTAATTAATACATTCTTACACATACATACTCCTATACATTTGTGTATTTTAAGGAGTATAATAGGTATATTTTTAGGATTGTTAATTGGTGAAATTATAATTTTTATTTTAAAAAAAATTAATCGTGAAAGAAACATTATATGAAAAATATTTGTATTTGTGGATATTTTGGTTTTAATAATTTTGGTGACGAATGGTTGTTGGATGCGCTTTACAAAATAATTTTAAAGTTGCAAGAAAGAAATAAAAAGATTTTTGTATTATATAATACCAAAAAAATATTGCAAATAAACAATAATTTATTTTATATTCCAAGATTAGATTTTAAAGAAATTATTAAAACTTTAAAAATTTCTAATACATTGATTTTTTGTGGAGGAATATTCCAGGATCAAACAAGTATTTTAAGTTTTTTTTATTATTTTACAATATTTTTATTAGCAAAAATTTTTAAGAATAAAATTTGTATTTTAAGTACAGAATTTGTTGTTAATAACAAGTTTGCTAAAAAAATTTTAAAATTTTTAATAAAAGCTACAGATGTTATATTTGTAAGAAATCAAATTGAATTTAACAAAATTAAAAAATTAAATTCCAAAGTAGAATTTTGTCCAGATATTTGTTTATCTTATGAAGAAATTATAAACAACAAAAAAATAGATGATATAAAAACAATTGGTTTAGTTTTAAAAAAATATGGTTTTAATAAAAAACTTATAATTTCTTTTTTAAAAAATCTTTCTGAAAAATATAAATTAGTTTTTGTTCCTTTTCATCTTGAAGAAGATTATAAATTTTGTCTTAGTTTAATTAAATATATTAAAAATTGTGAAATAAGAGTTTGGGATAAAGTAGAAAATTATAAAAATATTTTTAGAAATGTAGATTTAATAGTAACCTCTAGATTACATGGTATAGTTGTTGCTATAAATTTAGCTATACCATTTGTTTGTTTTTCTGAAGATGAAAAACTAAAAAATTTTGTTAATAATTTTGGGAAAGAAGTTTTTTTATTGAATAAATTTAATATTGAACACTTTGATATTAAGGCAAACATTATATTAGTTTCTGTAGAAAAAAGATTAAAATATAAAGAAGAGATTTTTAAAAAATTAAAATTATTAGTATATAACAATTATATATAATCAGGAGAGAAAAATTATGAAATTTTATAATAGGATGTCAAGATTTTTACTTGGAATATTATTAACAGTGGGGTTGTTAATTGTATATGATGGATATATTTTATTGAAATGGTTGAACTTAAAATTTTTAGATAAATTCGAGATAAGCATTATTATTTCCGAAAATGAAAATGTTGAAAATTTTATTAAAGAGATAAAAAGTTTTGAATCTAAAAATTTAAAATTTAAGAATGTTGATTTTATAACAAAAGAAAATTTATTTAACGAAATTAAACAAAATCCAGAATTTAGTGCGATATTAAGTGTAATTGAAGAAAATCCATTTTTTGATTTTTTAAAAATTAAATTTCTGAAATATTCTGAAGAAGAATTTGTAAAACTTAACACTTTTTTAAAATCTAAACCTTTTGTAAAAGAAATAATTTTTGACCATAATATAAGATCATATCTTACCCGATTATATAAATCAACAGAAAATTTAAATATTGCTAAATATATTTTTTTAATTATAATGTTTTTGAGTACTGCTATACAAATATTGTTATTATTAAAAAGTAATAAGGCTTTATATTTAACAACAATATTTTTTACCCTACTATATATTTTTCTTGTTTTAACAAATTTAAAAGTTTTAAGTTTTATAATATCATCAAAAATAAATTTGAAATATTATGATATAACATTTTATATGCTAACATATATTATTTCTGCCTTATTAGTTAATGAAGATAAATGAAAACAAACATTCAATTTTTTAAAAAATATTTTGTAATTTTAAATATTATATTTTTTTGTCAATTAATTTTTTCTCAGCAAGATATAAAAAAGACACAAAAAGAAATAGAAAAAACAAAAAAAGATATACAACAAAAAACTAAACAGAAACAAAGTTATGATAAAAAACTGAAAGAATTACAAAATCAACTTAAAAATATTGAAATAGAAATAAAAAAAATAGAAAACCAAAAAAGAAAAATAGAAAATAAAATACAAGAAGTAAAAATTACACTTTCATCCATTGAAAAAAATATTGAGATAATAAATTCTGATATAGAATTTTATTCTCAAATATTAAACATAAGTTTAAATAATTTTGTGAAACAATATATACTAAAAAAACCGTTTATTGAAAATAATTTTATCCGCAGAATGAAAAAAGATGTGATAAAGAAATATTTACAACAAGTTATGAAATCAAAAACACAAAAAAATTATGTATTAAGACTGAAACAAGAATATGAAATTAAACAAAATGAGTTAATTTATTATTTTAAACAATTGGAAGAAAAAAAACAAAAACAAAAAAGTTTGTTTTTAGAAAAAAATAAATTGTTAACACAAACTTCTGCTAAAAAGAAACAAATAGAAGAAGAAATTAAAGAGTTGATTTCAACACAAAACACGCTTGAGAAATTATTAAGAAAACTTAAGGAAGAACAGGAAAAGAAAAAACTTGCCTTACCTTCACAAAAGGCAAGTACTATACAAAAAATAAATAGAACTTTTATAAAACCAATTTCTGGAGAAATTGTATGTAAATTTGGTAAAGAACAAATTAATAAAGACGGAAGTTGTATAGTACGTAATGGTGTTATTATTCAGGGTATATCTTTTGATAAAGTTGTTTCTATTGAAGATGGTAAAGTAATTTTTATTTCACAAAATTTTAGAAGCTATGGAAAATTAATTATTATAGAACATAAAGATGAAATACATTCAATATATGGTCAAGCTGGAAAAATTCTTGTCTCTGAAGCAGAAGAAGTTAAAAAAGGTCAAACTATTGCTGAAACAGATTCTTCAGGACAAATATATTTTGAACTAAGGAAAAATTTTATCCCAGTAGATCCAGAAATCTATTTAGAATAGCTGATATTTTTATAATTTTTAAAAATTTACTTTTAATAAGGAGGAATTTATGGAACAAATTATTACTCAAGCAATTATTGAAAGTTATCTTAAAGAATTAATTGAAAATACAGAAGTAGATGTAGCAATTTGTGGTGCAGGGCCAAGCGGACTTTTATGTGGTTATTATTTAGCAAAACAAAATATTAAAGTAGCTATTTTTGAAAAACATCTTAAAGTTGGTGGTGGTATGCCTGGCGGTGGAATTATGTTTAACAAAATTATTTTCCAAAAAGAAGTTTTATATATATTAGAAGAACTTGGGATTTCATATAAAAATTATAATGAAGATTTATATGTCGCGGATAGCATTGAAACGATATCTGCATTGACTTACAAAGCAGTAAAACAAAATGCTAAAATTTTTAATCTTTTTAGTGTAGAAGATGTTGTAATAAGAGAAAAAAGAATTTGTGGTGTTGTATTGAATTGGACAGCAGTTGAACAAGCAAAACTTCATGTGGATCCTATATCTGTAGTATCAAAATATGTTGTTGATGCCACAGGACATGATTGCGAAATAGCAAGAATTGTTGAACGAAAATTAGGTTGGATTTCTATAAAAGGAGAGCAATCAATGTGGGCACAAAAAGCTGAAAAAGTAATTTTAGAAAATACAAAAGAAGTCTGTGATGGACTTATTGTTTGTGGTATGGCAGCGAATGCATTTTTTGGTTCTCCACGGATGGGCGCAATTTTTGGTGGTATGTTTATGTCTGGGAAAAAAGCTGCTGAAATTATAATAAAAAATTTAGAGAAATGATATTCAAAATAAAAAATAAATTAAAGTCATAATTTTCTTTGGGGTTTAAATTTTAAAGATGTTGAATTATGAAATATCAAAATTAATTGAGTATATATATAATAAATATGAAAAATTTATAGTTTTTGAAACATTAAAGGTTGACGAAGAAAATTTTTTTTCTTATTTTTTTATATCACCAAAAAAAGAGTTAGTATTATACAAATTTAAAAACACAAAAAAATTTTTCTTAATTTTAGAAAAATATCTCTCTTTAGGATACTATCTTGCAGGCTTTTTTTCTTATGAATTGGGATATTTCTTAGATTATAAAAATAATGGAGAATCCTTTAAAAAAAAATTCGATTTTCCACTAGCATTTTTCTATGTTTTTGATCCACCACTTATTTTCAATCATAAAAACTATAATTTTTTAGGAAATACAAAAATTTTAGAAGATTTTTCAGAATATAGGACCAAAGTAAAAGATAATAGATTTTTTATAACAAACCTTAATCTTAATGTATCAAAAGAGGAATATTTTGGCGCAATAAAAAAAATAAAAAAATATATTTCTTATGGAGATACTTATCAGGTGAATTATACTATAAAGACAAAATTTAATTTTTCAGGAGCGTTATTAAAATTTTATAATTTTTTAAAACAAAATCAGAAAGTTTCTTATGCAGCATTTATAAAAACAAAAAAATTTTCCATACTTTCTTTTTCTCCGGAATTGTTTTTTAGAAAAATTGATAATTTAATAATAATGAAACCGATGAAAGGGACAATAAATCGTGGAAAAAATGTTTTTGAAGATGAAATGCAAATAAAAAAATTACAAAATAGTATAAAAAACCGTGCTGAAAATATTATGATAGTAGATTTACTAAGAAACGATTTAGGAAAAATTTCAAAATACGGAGAAGTAAAAACTAAAAAATTGTTTGAAATAGAAAAATACGAAACTTTATTTCAAATGACTTCTACTATACAAGCAAAAATTGATAAAAATATTAATCTATATAAACTTTTTAGATCAATTTTCCCATCAGGTTCTGTAACAGGAGCACCAAAAATTAGAAGTATGCAGATTATAAAAGAGTTAGAAAAGGAAGATAGAAAAGTTTACACTGGAGCAATTGGTTTTTTTACTCCAAAAAAAAATGCTGTTTTTAATGTTGCTATAAGAACAGTTTTAATTTATAAAAATGCTACAGCAGAGATGGGTATAGGCAGCGGAATTGTTTCTGATTCTAAACCAGAAAAAGAGTTTGAAGAATGTAAACTTAAAAGTATGTTTTTGTTAAAGAAACCTCCTAGATTTAAGTTAGTTGAAACAATATTATACTATCCAGAATTTAATAAAGAAATAAAAAATTTTAATGGTTTAAAGCTAAATATTACAAAATTAGAATTTGAAAGTGGATATTTTCTTTTGAAATATCATATTGAAAGATTAAAAAATTCAGCATTGTATTTTGATTTTAGATATAAAGAAGATGAGGTTTTAGAAAAATTAAACTTATTAAGTAAAAAGATTAAAAAAAGTAAACGTATAAGATTACTGCTTTCGAAGTCAGGTAAAGTTGATATAGAAGATTATGATTTTAATGAAAAGGAATTTTGTAGTAAAAATATAGAAAATGTAATTTTGTCAAATAAAAAAACTAACAAAGAAGATATATTTTTATATCATAAAACTACTCATAGAGAAATTTATAGTAGAGAATATAAAAAATTTAAAAATAAAAATTTCTTTGATGTATTATTTCTTAATAATAATAACCAAATTACAGAGACTTCTCGCGGTAATATTTTTTTAAAGATTAATAATATTTTTTATACTCCGCCAGTACACTGTGGGCTTTTAAAAGGTGTTTTTAGAGAGTATTTATTTAATAAAAATATAGATAAAATTAAAGAAAAAATCTTAACTTTAGAGGATATAAATACTGCTGAAAAAATTTATTTAACAAATTCTGTTTTGGGTATTAGAGAAATAAAAATTTCGTATGAAAAAAAATAAAACTTTAAAAGTATTAGAAGTTTTAAAACAAAATTTTGGAAATTTTGTATCTGGCGAAAATATTGCAAAATTAACAAAGATTTCTCGTGCAGGGGTTTATAAAATTATTAATAAATTAAATAAGGAGGGATATAAAATAATAAAGAGTAAAAAATTAGGATATAAACTTATACATACTTCACTTTTACCTGAAGAAATTTTAAAACAAAATTTTAAGTTTATTAATGAAATATACTACTACAAAAAAACTACTTCTACTATGAATATAGCTGAAGAAATCATAAATAAAAAAAATCAAAAAATAGATAAAATCTTGATTATTACAGAAAAACAAACTGAAGGCAAAGGAAGAATACAAAGAAGATGGTTTTCTCCTAAAGGAGGAATTTATTTTTCTTTAATTTTAAAACCACAAATTTCGCCTAAAAATATTTTTATTTTAAATTATCTTTTTTCAGTTGCAGTAGCTGAAACTTTAAGAAAAAAATATTTTATCAATGCGACAACAAAATGGCCTAACGATGTTTTAGTTAATGATAGAAAAATTTGTGGCATACTTATAGAAACAAATACTGAGATAGATAATGTTAACTGGTGTATCGTAGGGGTTGGAATTAATGTTAATATTAAAGAATATTTTTTTGTCCAAAATGATATTAAAGCAACCTCTGTTTTAGCAGAGACTAAAATAAGTTGTAATTTAACAAAATTTTTAATTGATTTATTTTATGAAATAGACAAATGGTATCAAATATTTATTCAAGGGGAATATTTAGATATCGTAAATAGATGGGTTGAGTTATCTTCTACAATTAATAGAAAAGTAGAGATTGTTACTTTTAATGAAAGAATACAGGGTAAAGCAATAAAAATTTTACCACAAACAGGAGCGTTAGTTGTAAAAACAAAATATGGTTTGAAAGAAGTTTTGTCAGGCGATTGTGTGCATTTAAGATAATTTTTTCAAATCTTGAAATTTGTTAACCAATATTATATATTTGGTTAACAAAAATATAATTTTTTGTTAAATCTTTATATTTTTATAATGAAAAAAATAATACAATAACAAATACTTGTCTATCCATCTTTGATAAATTATATGGTTTAGTGTTTTATTTATATTTATCAAAAAGGCTTTTGGTTTTTATATACAGAGATAATAAAAGTTGTTTCTTAATATGAAATATGAATTTAACAAAAAATAAGAAAGGATAAGAAAATAAAATGAGAAAAAATTTTTTAATTTTTTTTATCATAACTAAAAATATTTATTTGTTTTCATCAGAAATTTTTTTAGATGCAATAAAATATGCTGATAAAGAATCATTTTTTTTACCATCAGATATTATTATAACACAAAAAGATATAGAAAAACTATCACCTAAAAATTTTTCAGAACTTTTGAAAATGTATAATGTGGATATTTATTCTCGTAGTGATATGCAACAGGATGTGTCATTAAACGGAGGTAGTTTTGAACAAATAAAAATTTTGCTTAATGGCGTTGTTTTGAATGATCCACAAACTGGGCATCATAGTTTTAATATACCATTGAATTTAAAAAATATAGATTATATTCAAATCATAAAATCAGATAATTTTTCAAAATATGGTAATAATGCTTTCAGTGGCGTAATTAATATAGTAACTAAAAAATATAATAGTAATAATATTAGTTTAAGTTATGGAAGTTTTAATACTTTTTCATTTTCTGGAGTTTCATATGAAGATAATAAAAATCTATCTTTTGATTTATGCAGTTCTGATGGTTATAGAGAGAATACAGATTATACTTATTATAACCTTTACGGTTCTTTAGATTATAAAAATTTGAGTTTTTTGCTTGGTTTTTTAAATAAAGATTTTGGTGCACAAGATTTTTATGCTTTAAACAGAAAAGAATATGAACAAACACAAACTTTTTTTACAAATATTAATTATAAGTCAAACTTAAAAAGAAATTTAAAGATTGATTTTAATATTTTTTTAAGGGCAGGATATGATTATTATACTACACAAAGAGACTATCCTGAGATATATAGAAATCGTCATAATTCTTATGTTTATGGAACGACTACTAAGATTGATTTTATCTACACAAGAAGCTTAAAAATTCAGCCTGGGATAGAAGTTGTATATAAAAATCTTGATAGTAAAGGTGAAAGTAAACTTTATCCGTCATGGCGAGGTATGGGAATTTTCTATGATGAAGAAAAAACAATCTTTACAAATATTGTTTTTGATAAAAATAAATTTTCTTCTGAAACAAGCTTTAGAATTAATTATTTTTCAAGATATAATTATCTATCACAATTTGGACAGAAATTTGTTTTTAAACCAAAATTTAATATAGAAACATTTGCTAACATTTCAAAAGTATATCGTATTCCTTCATATACAGAATTATTTTATTGGGATCCTAACCATCAATCACAAGAAGATTTGAAGATAGAACAAACAATGAATTATTCGGCTGGTGTCGGATTTAAAATTAACAAAAATATAGGATTTTCTTTATCAGGAAGTTATTATGAACCGACAAATTCTATTGATTGGGCAAGAGAATCAGGGACTTCTAGTTGGAAAGTTACAAATATTGCAAAACTTGAAACTTATGTTTTAGATTTTAAATTTAATTTTAATTATAAATTTATAAACTCCAAACTAATATATACTTTTGTTAATAAAAAATTTGATTTACCACAGAATATTGAATTAAAATATATAGATAATTATCCTACAAATTCTTTATCATTTTTATTATTCTTACCACCAGTTATAGGTTTTGAAACATCAGTAAATAATATTTATAAAAAATATACTAAAACAAATCCAGAAGAATATCTTATTACAAATCTTACAATCAGTAAGAAATTTTTTGAAAATTTAGAAGTTGTTTTAGGGATAGAGAATTTGTTTAATAATAAATATGAAGAAATTCCAGCAATACAACAATCTCCTCAGAGAATTTTGTTTAAATTGCAGACAACATTTTGATATTTAAAATTTTATGGAAAGATTATCATTTATAGCAGCATATTTAGCTGGTGTAATGACAAGTTTTACACCTTGTGTATATCCGATTTTACCTATAATAATTAGTTTTATTGGTTCACAAACAAATTCTTCACAGAAGAAAAAGGTTTTTTTAACATTAATTTATATTTTAGGGACAGCAGTTACATATTCCACTTTAGGAGCCATTGCATCATTTACAGGTTCTGTATTTGGTATTACTCAAAATAGTTTTTTAGCAAATTTTGTCGTTGGTGTTATATGTTTAATATTTTCTTTATCTATGTTTGGTATATTTAATATTAATTTTCAAATAATGAAATTTTTGAATCCACAAATTTTCAAAGGATATTTTGGCGCATTTTTATTAGGAGCTAGCTCTGGTGCTGTATTTTCTGCTTGTACAACACCTGTTTTAGGAACAATATTAACAATTGTTGCTACAAAAAAGAATGTTGTTTTTGGTATTTTTTTACTGTTTAGTTTTGCATTAGGTCTTTCTACAACAATATTTTTAGCAGGGATATTTACTGGACTTATTATAAGGCTTCCAAAGAAGGGTGTGTGGATGGTTTATATTGAAAAATTTTTTGCAGTAATTCTTTTGATAATTTCTTTTTTTTATCTATCTAAAGCTATAAAATTAATTTTTTGATTTAATAACTACAAATCTAAAAATTCAACTTTTTGTGTTTTAGTGTCAACTACAGCAACAGTTTTTTCTCCGAACAGCCATCCTCCAGATTCTCCTGGATTAATTATTGTTGTTTTACCAGCAATCTTTAAATCTTTTTTATGTGTATGTCCATATATTATGTAATCATATTTACCTAATTTTGCTAACTCGTAGATTTCTAGCGGAGGTTCATGAAAAATAATAAATTTTATAATTTTATTATCTTCTTTAATATTATATTCAAGTGGTGGATTTTGTATAATTGAACCACGTTTTGAATATTTTTCTTTCAACATCTGTTTTTCACCATCGTTGTTGCCAAAAACCAGATGTATTGGGCAGTTGAGTTTATCAAAATGTGAAAATGTTATTGGAGAGATAATATCTCCTGCATGAAATACAAGTTCTACATTTCTTTGGTTAAAGATTTCTACTGCTTTATCTATAGATTGCATATTTTCGTGTGTGTCAGAAATTATTCCTATTAACATAGAAATTATCCTCCTTTTTAAAGAATTATTATTATCTTGTCAAAATTGTTTTAATAATTTTAATAATACA